>PLRZ01000148.1 GCA_003164075.1 Bryobacterales bacterium
CACATCATGGCTCAGGTCAATTTCCCCACACACGGATCAGAAATGGCCTTATTTTATCGGCGTTCATCCGCGTTCATCGGCAGCCAATAATGCCTGGTGTCGCTCTTTTGCGGCCACCCGGTAATCTTACACTGCGCGCAACCGCTCGGCCGCCACTTCCGCGGTGATATCCCGCTGCGGCGTCGCCAGCATTTCATACCCCACCAGAAACTTGCGCACGGTCGCCGACCGCAGCAGCGGCGGATAAAAATGCGCGTGCAAATGCCACTCCTCGTGCGGCGCGCCATCCGTGGGCCGCTGGTGAAATCCCATCGAGTAGGGGAACGACGCCTGAAACAGCCGGTCGTAACGCGCCGTGGTGCGCTTCAGAATGTCCGCCAGTCCATCGCGCTCCGCGTCCGCCAGCCCATCAATGGCCGTCACGTGCCGCTTGGGAAGCACCATGATTTCGAACGGCCACACCGCCCAGAACGGCACCAGCGCGACGAAATTGCCGTTCTCGTCCACCACCCGCTCGCCGCTCGCCTGCTCCCGCCGGGTGTACTCGCACAGCAGGCAACTTCCGCGGCCCGCGCGCCACGCGGCTTGCGACGCGGTCTCCTTCACCACCTCATTGGGGATGGAGTAGTTCGACCAGATCTGACAATGCGGATGGGGGTTGCTGGCGCCCATCATAGCGCCGCGATTTTCGAAGATCTGCACGTGGTGGATCAACGGCATGGCGCCCAGCTCGGCGAACTGGCCGGCCCATACATCCACCACGCGGCGCAGATCGGCCGGTTCCATATTGGCAATGGTCAGGTCATGCCGCGGCGAAAAACAGACCACGCGGCAGAGTCCCGGTTCCGCCTCGGCAATCAGCAGTCCGTCCTGCTCGAAGCGGCCCAGCGGCGTGTCCGGCTTGAGCGCCGCGAAATCGTTCTCGAACACGAACGTCGAGGTATACGCCGGATTCCGGGCGCCGCCTACGCGAGCGTTGCCCGGACAGAGATAGCATTGCGGGTCGTATTCCGGCTGTCGCAAAACGCCGCTCTCTTCCACTTGCCCCTGCCAGGGCCGCGCGGTACGGTGCGGCGACACCAGCACCCATTCGCGAGTCAGCGGATTCAACCGCCGGTGAGGATCCCGTTTCCAATCGAGCATGCACTTACATGGTAATGGCCCGCGCGCGTAGTGCAAAACTATTCCTATGGGGCAAACCGCGTTTCTAGTCCTGCTGGTGGCGGCCATCTTCGCCCTGCTCGCCGCCGGCCTGCAGCGCCGTCTGCAAGCGCTGCTGCATCGCCGGGCCGCCGCTTTGTGGGCCGCACCCGTGCTGCTCACCTCCGTCTTCACGGGCGCCTCCTGGATGGCCGGAGCGTCCAGCCTGCCGCTCAGCCTGCTGGTGCTGGCTTACACCGCCGCGCCGGTGCTGTGCGCCTTCCTGCAAGGGCCGGCTAGCGCGCCACGCCCTACGGCGCTCGACTTCCTGGGCATCCTGGTCCTCTGGCTTCCCATCGAATTCGCCGCCGGCGCACGATTGGTTCCGCGCGCGGCGCAAGGCTTTCTGCACAGCGTGGCGTACGGCATCGCGATCCTGCTCGGGCTGATATTGTGGACCGGCTTCCGCTCGTTCGCCGGCATGAAATACAATCCGCCCCGCCAGCCGCGCGACTTCTGGCTGCCGCTCGCCGGCTTCGCCATTGTGGCCCCGGTGCTGGCCGTGGTAGGGATCGCGATCGGCTTCATTCCGCCCCCGCACCTGCCGGTGCAAAGCGCCGGACGGATGGCGGCAGCGGTCGGCCTGATCTACGCCGCCACTGCGCTGCCGGAAGAAATTCTCTTCCGCGCGCTCATCCAGAACCTGCTGATGCAGCGCTTCGGCCCCGGCACCCGCACGCTGCTGGCCGCCAGTCTGATCTTCGGCTGTGCGCACTTGAATAACGGTCCGCAGCCGCTTCCCAACTGGCGCTATATGATCCTGGCCACTATCGCTGGCGTGGCATACGGCAAGGTCTTCCAGAAAGCTTCCACGGTCCTCTCTTCGGCCGGTCTCCACATGCTGGTAGATTGGACCAAGCACTTCTTCTTTTGAGACACGTCTTATTTTGAGACACGTCTTACACAAACTCGCTGCCGTGGAACCAGCCGGCATCTTTGTGTTCATCATGGGGTACATCTGGATCTGGCGCGCGAGCCATCCCTACCTGTGGGTCGCCATCCTGGCGTGTCTGCTGCTTTCCCACCTGCTCCATGGCGAGGGCGCCCGCGAACTGGGTTTCGGCCGCCGCAGTCTGCGCGACGGCGCGCACCGGTTCGCCCCCGCGCTCACCATTCTGGCGCTGCTCCTGTTGGCCGCGGGACTGCTGCTCCACACCACCCGCCGCATGCCTGCCGACCGGGCGTTTCTAGCGCTCTTCGCCTATCTGCCGTGGGGCCTGTTGCAGCAATACATGCTCAACGGCTACTTCCTGAATCGCTTCGACCGGGCGTTGCCGCCGCGCGCGTCCGCATGGCTCACGGCCGTGCTGTTTGCCGTGGTCCACGTCCCCAACTGGTTCCTGATGGCCGTAGCTTTACTGGGCGGATGGTGCGCCACCGAGGTCTACCGGCGGCATCGCAATTTGTATTTCCTGGGCATCGCCCACGCCACCATCGGATTCCTGCTCTTTGTGACCGTGCCCGATTCCATCAGCCATCATCTGAATATCGGCCCGGGACTGCTTCACCGGCGGTAGACGCGTCACGTCGACCATGAGGGAGCGGTGGAGACCACCCTTAAGTTGTGGAAGGCGAACGCTCCACCGCCCAGCAGTTTCGCGGCAGAAACTGCCTAAGATCCGTGGAACTATTCCAAATCCGGACCACTGACCCGGAGCTCGGCGGCACTTATTCGCGGCGGACCGAGGGCGGGGAAGGAAGAACGTGTCCATCCGGATTCGAACGCCATAGCATCATCGGAGATGCGAAAATAATGCTATGAAGGAAGCGACGCCATGATCGATGTCACCCAGGATATTCACTCCATGACCACGTTCAAGCGCAATTCAGCGGAAATGATGAAGCGCATGAAGAAGACCGGCAGGCCGCTGGTCCTGACCGTCAAAGGAAAGGCCGAAGCCGTCGTGCTCGATGCGGCGGCGTATCGGGAAGTGGCTGATCGTTTGGATGCGATAGCCAGCATCCGCCGTGGTGTGGCGCAAGCCAAGAAAGGCCGGGGCCGTCCCGTAGACGAGGTTTTCGATGGACTGGAACGCGAGTCTTGAGCACCTCGCCAATGCGATACCGCGTCATCGTTACCCCGGAGGCTGAAACCGATCTGCGCAACGCAGCCAGCTACATTCGCGGGGACAATCCTCGCGCGGCGCGCGCATGGCTGAGAGGCGCGCGCCAACGGATCAAGACCCTTGCACAGTATTCGGAGCGAGGCCGTCTCGCGCCCGAAAGTACTTCGTTCATTGAACCTGTCAAGGAAATATTCTACGACCATGGCAATCGGGGAACGTACCGGATTCTCTTTGTGGTCCTCGACAACACAGTGTTCGTGGCGCATATACGCCATGGGGCGATGCGGCCCTTGAATCCGGATGACCTATGACGAAGGAGCCCCCGTGGCCCTGCCGGTAGAGGGCTGGCCGGCGCCGTCTGAAAGCCCGCGCGCTATACAATAGACCGCATGACCCCTCGCACTTCCGCCACCATCGTGTCCGTGCTCTTCGCCTGCCTGTCTCCCCTTGCCGCCCAGCAGGGCGCCGGACGTGGAGGCGCAGTTCAACCCGCCGGACCACCCCCGCGCATCGAAGACCGCACCAATGGGATGCAGAAAATCGACGGCTACTTCCCGCTCTATTGGGATGAGCGCACCGGCAGCCTGTGGCTCGAAATCCCGCGCTTCGATACCGAGTTCCTCTATACCACCGGCCTCGCCGCCGGGCTCGGCTCGAACGACATCGGGCTCGACCGCGGGCAGGAAGGCGAAGCGCACCTGGTCACCTTCCAGCGCATTGGGCCGAAGGTGCTGTTGGTGCAGGGTAACGAATCGTTCCGCTCCTCCAGCGGCAATCCCGCCGAGCGGAAGTCGGTGGAAGACTCGTTCGCCAAATCGGTGCTCTGGGGCTTCACCGTGGCCGCCGAGAGCAACGGCCACGTACTCGTAGACGCCAGCGATTTCTTCCTGCGCGATGGCCACGGCGCCGGCAATGCCCTGCGCCCCGGAGCGTATCGCGTGGACCGCACGCGCAGCGCGTTCTACATGGCGCGCACCAAGGCTTTCCCCAAGAACAGCGAGATTGAAGTCACCCTGACCTTCGCCAACGAAACTGCCGGAGGGCGCGGCGGTGGCGGCGGCGGACCGGCGCAGGGACCGCCGGCTATCGGCGCAGGTGGCGCTGCCGCGGGGGCCGGTGGACGCGGCGGCGGGCTCTTTTCCGGCACCGTGGCCAGCGTCACGCCCGTGGCCGAAGCGGTCACCCTGCGCGAGCATTATTCGCTGGTGGAATTGCCCGATGGCAACTACCAGCCGCGCATCGACGACCCCCGCGCCGGGTACGGCGGCCTCAGCTACGTCGACTACAGCACGCCCATCGGTGAGCCCATGGTGAAGCGCTACCTGCGTCGTCATCGTCTCGAAAAGAAGGACCCCAACGCCGAAGTCAGCGAGGCCGTGAAGCCCATCCAATATTGGGTGGATCCCGGCGCGCCGGAGGACGTGAAGAAGGCGCTGGTCGAAGGCGCCAGTTGGTGGAACCAGGCCTTCGAAGCCGCGGGCTTCCGCAACGCCTTTCAGGTGGCCGTGCTGCCCGATGGCGCCGATCCCATGGACATCCGCTACAACATGATTAATTGGGTGCACCGCTCCACCCGCGGCTGGAGCATGGGCGGCACGGTCTCCGATCCGCGTACCGGCGAGATCATCAAGGGCACCGTCACCCTCGGCTCCCTGCGCGACCGCCAGGATTACCTGATCTATGAAGGACTGCTCTCGCCCTACACCACCGGCAACGAAAAGCCCGACATCCTGTATCAAACCGCGCTAAAGCGTATCCGCCAGTTGGCCGCCCATGAGGTGGGCCATACGCTCGGACTGGGCCACAACTATTACGACAGCACCAAGGGCTGGATTTCGGTGATGGACTATCCGCACCCGCAAGAGCAACTGCGCGAGGATGGCGCTATCGACATCTCGAACGCCTACCCGGCGCGCATCGGCGATTGGGACAAGGTGGCCATCAATTACGGCTATCGCCAGCTTCCCAAAGGCGACGAAGCAGCCGCGCTCAACCGGATTCTGGACGATGCATGGGCGCAGGATCTGCGTTACATGACCAATCAGGACGCCGATGCGCACCCGCGCGTGGACCAGTGGTCGAACGGCGTGAACCAAGCCGACGAATTGACCCGCATCATGAAGATCCGCCGCGCCGCGCTCGACAAGCTGGGCGAGCATTCCATTCGCGATGGCGCGCCCATGGCCACCATTGAGGAGCCGCTGGTGCCCATCTTCATGTATCACCGCTACTCGGTGGAATCCACCGCGCACATGGTGGGCGGCATCGACTACATCTACGCCATGCGCGGCGACGGCCGGACGCCCGTCAAGTGGGAGACCGCGGCCAATCAGCGCAAGGCGCTGGAAGCGCTGTCGGCGACGCTGAAGCCCTCGGAGTTGACCGTGCCGAAGCAGGTGCTCGACGCTATCCCGCCGCGTCCGCCGGGGTTCGGACGCCATCGCGAGTTGTTCCCGCGCACTACCGGCTCGGGCTTCGACCCGCTCAGTCCGGCCACCGTCGCGGCGGACGTTACCATTGGCTTCGTTCTGCAACTCGACCGTGCCGCCCGCATGGTGGCNNGAGCAGGAAGTCCGCCGCGCCGAAGAGCGGGTGCTGGTGGATCGGGTGATGTGGCTGGCCAGCGGCTCGCCTAATGCGCAGGTGCGCGCCGTGGCGTCGTACAAACTGCAAGGGATGGCGGCGCGGCAAACGGTCTCTAGCGAGGCGGAAAAGGCCCAGCGCCTGCTGCTGGCCGCGGACATCAAGCGGTTCCTGGAGCGCCCGGCCGATCCGGCGCGGCCGATTGTGGCGCCCGAAGCGCCTCCCGGCGCGCCCATCGGCGGCGACCCCGGCATGGACTGGCTGGCCCACCCCGGCTGGTAGGCTATTTCGGGGACAGGCTACATAACCTCGAAATACAACGCTCGAATTTCGAGGTTATGTAGCCTGTCCCCGAAATTCGATTGACGTCCGCTCCGCGGTCAGTTCCAATAAGACCATGAAAACAGCTCTGCTGTTCCTGATGGCCGCCCTCGCCGCACCGGCCGCCGTCCACGTCTGGGAAAAACAGGAGCTGACGTTCACTTCCGAGCGTACCTTCGTGAACCCGTACACCGAAGTCACCGTTTGGGTCGACCTGAAGGGTCCGCATTTCGCCAAACGCGTCTACGGCTTCTGGGATGGAGGCAAGACCTTCCGGGTTCGCGTCTTGGCCACCGAGCCGGGCGCCTGGAGTTGGCAGAGCGGATCGAATCCGCCCGACCCCGGGTTGGCCTCCGGACGCGGCTCCTTCAACGCCATCGCCTGGAGCGAGGAGGAAAAGCAGCAGAACACCCTGCGCCGCGGCTTTCTCAAGGCCACCGCCAACGGCCACGCGCTGGAACAGCCGGACGGCACCCCGTTCTTCGCCATTGGCGATACCTGGTGGGCCACCGGCACCAACCGCTTCCGCTGGTATGACGACGACCGCGAGCGTCCCCTGGGACCGGACGCGGGATTCAAAGACTACGTCCGCTACCGCAAGGCCCAAGGCTTTAACTGGATCAACATAATTGCCGCGTTTCCCAACTGGATGACCGACGGGCAGCCGTGGCGCGTCACCATGAACGATGCCGAAAAGACCACCGTCCGCTCCGCCTGGACCGAATTCGGCACGGGCAGCGCCAAGAATATGGATAACGAAGGCGGCCGCCCCTTCCAGTTCCCCGGCAAGGTGCCCGGCTTCGAAAACATGTTCCCCGACGTGGACCGCATCAACCCCGAATACTTCCACTACCTGGACCGCAAGATCGACTATCTCAACGACCAGGAATTCGTCGCCTTCATTGAGGTATCGCGGCGCGATGCCAGCCAATGCTGGAGCAAGTATTACCAGTGGCCCGACTCCTACGCGCGCTTCATTCAGTACATCTGGTCGCGCTACCAGGCCAATAACACCGTGCTCAGCCCGATTCATCTGGACATCATCAGCGAATCCATCGGACCCGACGATTTCAGCCGCGCCATTAAGTTGATTACCGATAAGTTCGGCCCCCCGCCGTTCGGTACTCTGCTTTCCGCCAACGCCAATCCATCCACCCTGGAGAACTGGGGTGACGATTCCTGGGTCACGCTGCACCAGATTGGCAACGTGCGCGAGCACTACACTTATTGGTACCTGACCGAGATCTTTCGGCAACCTAACCCCAAACCGGCCCTGAATGGCGAGCCGTATTACTCCGGTTACACCGACGCTCGCTCGCTGGGCCGCGGTCGCGGTTACCAATACGGCGCGCCCGGAGGCACCGAAAAGGACGACCAGTACGTGCGCTCCGCCATGTACGGCAGCTTCCTCTCGGGCGGTCTGGCGGGCCACGTATATGGCGCGGAGGGAATCTGGGGCGCCGATATCGAGGCCGCCGCTCCGGTCAAAATGTGGGACGCCTTCCAATGGAGCTCCGCCGCACAAATGCGCCATCTCCGCACATTTGCTCTCTCCATCGGCAAGCGATACCAGGACCTGGTTCCCGATGCCGACCTGGTCTATCCCCACCAGACTCATGCGGTACGTTCTTATGAGGAGTGGGCCTANNGAGATTCGCGGGGCGAAGCTCAATAGCAGCTATCGCGCCGAGTGGTTTGACCCACGCACCGGCGCCTGGGTGGACGCCGGAACGGGCACGCTTCGCTCCAGCGTCATCGGAACGATCTCCCTGCCCGCTTTTCCCTCCGATATCGATTGGGGTCTGCGTCTCACCTACATCGGCCACACAGAATCCGTGCTACACTGAACTCGTGGAACACGTCAGGCAGAATCTGACTCTGGTCATTGAGGAGGAACTACTCCTGGCGGCTCGTAAAATCGCGCTCGACAAACGAACCAGCGTGAATCAATTAGTTCGCGAGTATCTGGCCTCGCTCGTGGAGGAGCACAGCCGCAAGCGGGTGGCGCGGGCAAGGCTGAAGCAGGCCTTCGAAACCGGGCTGGTCGAAGTTGGCGACCTCGCCTGGAGCCGCGACGATCTCTATGAGCGGTGAAAAGCCCCCCGCTTTCGTCGACACCAATGTGCTGGTGTACGCCTTCGATAAGAGCGATTCAACCAAGAAGAGAATCGCACTCCGGCTGCTCGACGGGTTGATGGGAGATGACCGGCTGCGCCTCAGCACACAGATCCTGCAAGAACTGTTTGTCACGCTGACCAGGAAAGTGGCCCGTTGCTGCTCCAGTGAGGAAGCATTGGCGGTTCTGGAGAATCTGGCAGTCTGGCCGATCGTGACGATAGACTACGCCGCGATTCGAGCGGCTGCCGGATTGGCTGCCGAAGCGAAGATTTCTTTTTGGGATGCTCTGGTGGTGGTCGCCGCCGCGCGCAGCGGCGCGAATGTGCTGTACACCGAAGATCTGAACGACGGGCAGGAAATCCTGGGCGTTCGCATCGACAATCCCTTCGCCGCGGATGTGAGTACTCCGTAACATTATTTTTGTTGCCCCCTGCGTGATTTCGTCGGAAACTAAAGGTTTCAACACCGCAGCAAAGGGGAAAGCAAGAATTGGAAAGAAATGGCCGCAAAGGCTCCCTGGTCATGGAGCCGACGGAACGATGGACCCCGCAACTCGCCAGCGACCTCTACGATGTCGCCAGTTGGGGCAAGGGCTACTTCTCGGTGGGGGAGAATGGACACGTCCGCGTCCACCCCGAAAAGGATCCCGCCCGCTCGATCGACCTCAAGAACCTGGTCGATACGCTCGTCCTCCGCGGCATTAACCTGCCGATTCTGGTTCGCTTCGCCGACATCCTGAAACATCGTCTGGGGGAGCTGCACAGCGCGTTTGAAACCGCTATCGCCGAGCATCGCTACCAGGCCGGTTACTGCTGCGTGTACCCTATCAAAGTCAACCAGCAGCGCCAGGTGGTGGAGGAAGTTCTGGAATTCGGCAAGCCGTTCCGTTTCGGCCTGGAGGCCGGGTCCAAGCCCGAATTGATGGCCGTGATGGCCCTCGCCGACAACGAAACTCCCATCATCTGCAACGGCTTCAAAGACGACGAATACATTGAGATGGCCATGCTGGCGCAAAAAGTGGGGCGCCAGATCATCCCGGTGGTGGAAAAATATACCGAGCTCGGCCTGATACTGAAATACAGCCAGAAAGTCGGCGTTCGCCCGCGGATCGGACTGCGCGTGAAGCTCGCCAGCCGCGGCTCCGGCCGGTGGAAATCCTCGGGCGGCTTCCGCTCCAAATTCGGGCTCTCGGTCACCGAGGCCATGCGCGCCTTGCAGGACTTGAAAGACGCCGGCATGGCCGATTGCCTCAACCTGCTGCACTTCCACCTGGGCAGCCAGATCACCAACATCCGGCAGATCAAAGGCGCGGTGAACGAAGCCGTGCGCGTGTACGTCGACTTGGCGCGCGCCGGCGCCGGCCTGACGTTTCTCGACGTGGGCGGCGGCCTGGGCATCGATTACGACGGCTCGCAGACCGATTTCGAATCCAGCGTGAACTATACCCTGCAGGAATACGCCAACGACATCATCTACCACGTGCAGAACGTGTGCGATGAAGTGGGCGTGGCGCATCCCACCATCATCACGGAGAGCGGACGCGCCATCGCGGCATACCACAGCGTGCTGGTGTTCAACGTTCTGGGCGTGGCCGGCATGGGCGAGAGCGCCGATGCGCCGCCCGAACCCTCGGCCGACGCCGAACAGCCGCTCATCGACCTGCAGGAGACCTATCGCGGCCTGACCGCCAAGAACCTGCTGGAGAGTTACCACGACGCGCAGCAGGCGCTCGACCAGGCGCTCAACCTCTTCAGCCTGGGCTACCTTTCGCTGGAGCAGCGCTCGATCGCGGAGAACCTGTATTGGACCATTTCGCGCAAGATCGAGGCGCAGGCGCGGCAGCTCGACTACTTCCCCGAAGAGCTGGAAGGCATTGACGCCATGCTCTCGGACACGTATTTCTGTAATTTCTCGCTCTTCCAGAGCATGCCCGATAGCTGGGCCATCAAGCAGCTTTTCCCCATCATGCCGATCCACCGGCTGGAGGAAGAGCCGGTGCGTCCCGCGGTGCTGGGCGACATCACCTGCGATTCCGACGGCAAGGTGGACGCCTTCATCGACCGCCGCGATGTGAAGCGCACCCTGCTGCTGCACAATTTCACCGGCAGCGATTATTATCTGGGCGCGTTCCTGCTGGGCGCGTACCAGGAAATCCTGGGCGACCTGCACAATCTCTTCGGGGACACCAACGCGGTGCACGTGCGCCTGAGTCCCAGCGGGGAAGTGATCCTCGATTCGGTGATCAAGGGCGACACGGTCCGCGAGGTGTTGAACTACGTGCAATTCTCGTCGGACGGCCTGGTGCAGGCGTTGCGCAAGGATGTGGAGACGGCGCTGCGCGAAGGCCGGCTGACCTACGAAGAAAGCGGCGCCCTGGTGCATTTCTACGAAGAAGGGCTGCACGGGTACACGTACCTGGAAGACGTCCACGAACGTTGAATGGCCGCGGACAATATCAGACTCCGAACTCATCATGTCGGGGAATTTGTGATGAGCTTCGGAGGTGGGGCA
>PLRZ01000141.1:0-16929 GCA_003164075.1 Bryobacterales bacterium
GT
The DNA here is from genome assembly GCA_003164075.1 of Bryobacterales bacterium. Next base: position 3 of record PLRZ01000141.1, read on the forward strand.
GGTGGGCCTCCAGTTGCGCGCGATATTCTCGCGGATAATGTTGGCATAGGCGCCAAACTGCTCGCCGAACGGCGAACTGTCGCCGATCCGGACACCGCCCCCGCCCTGCACCTGGTACTGCGAGGAACTCATTCGCTGGCCGATATCGCTGTAAATCTGGTTGGAGGGATATTGCTTCGCATCGCGAAACTTGTTGGGCTGCGCGGCGGCGTCCGGCGTCTTTTTGGGCGCCCTGTCGTTCCTGATGGCGATGGCGTTCTCCGGCGGAGCCTTTTGCTTGGGAGCCGGTTTAGCCTTCTCTTTGGGCGCGGGCGGCGTGGGCAATTGGGATTTGGTGTCGTTGGCCACCGGATTTTCCGGCCCCCCGCGATTGGGAATGGGGATGCTCGCCACGGGGTTGACCAGCACGCCGCCCAGTCCTCCACCGTTGGGGCTTCCCATGTTGATGCGATGGGTGTCCAGCACGGCGCTGGCGGAAAAGAGCCCCAGGATCGTCAGGTGCAGCGTCAGCGAGGTCCAAAACGATTTGGCCAGGGGCTCGGTCCGGTCCAGGATGTCGGCGTGGGCAGGCATGGCTAGCGCCTCTTGGCAGAATCCAGCGGCTGGGTGACCATGTACACCTCCAGCTTTCCCTGCCCCAGCTCCGCCACCACCTGCGCGATGGCATCCCAGGGCGTTTCTTTGTCGGCGGCGACGTACACGCCCTTGGCATTGGCATACCGGCTACGGACCTGCGACACCAGATCGTTGATGTTGATTACAGCTCCATGACCGAGCACGTATTCGCCGGTCTTGTCGATGGTCACCACCGGCATATCCTGAGTGGTGTTCTGCACGTAGCGTACCTGCGGCACGTCCACCTTCATGCCGAATTCCATGACGTGCGCGGTGAGCATGAAGATGATCAGCAGCACCAGCACGACGTCGACAAAGGGAGTGACGTTGATTTCCGAAAGCGTGACGCCGCCGCCGCGCCGCCGCGACCCGGAACCGCCGCTATTCAGAGACATCCCCATACGCTACTCTCCGAAACTGCGCTCCACCATGTTCAGGAATTCCAGCGCGAAATCGTCCATGCGGGCGCCGATGTCGCGAATCTTGGTATTCATTACATTGTTGAAGATGGCCGCCGGAATGGCCGCCATCAGGCCCACGGCGGTGGCGATGAGCGCGGTGGCGATGCCCGGGCCCACGGTGCGCAGACTGGTGCTGGCCTGCTGGCTGAGGTCCAGGAAGGCCTGGATGATGCCCAGCACGGTGCCCAGCAGTCCGATGAACGGGCACGCGGTGGCGGTGGTGGCCAGCCAGTTCATATTACTCTCCAGGCGGCTCATTTCCTCGCTGATGCCCAGTTGCAGGGCGCGCTCCACGGCGGTGCGATTGCGCATTTTGTTGCTGCCCCGGACCTGCCGTTCCACTTCTTCGTAGCCGAAATCGAAGACCGTGACCAGGGGAGAGGGACGATACCGCTCACTGGCGACCATGACGGCTTCCAGGCCGGAAGATTTGCGAAAAGCGCGCAGAAAACGGTCGTTGGCCTTGCGAGCGCCGCGCAGCGCAAACCATTTGGAAAAAATGATCGTCCAGGAATAGATGGAAAAACAGATGAGCACGCCCACGACGGCGAGGGTCAAGGCACTGCCCTGGATCATTTGCCAGATATTCACGTCTTGAAGGAGGAATGCAACGGGAGCTGGAAAGCTCAATTCATCTCCTGGTTTCAATCTAGCATAGTGACGCCGAAGACTAGCGAAAAGACGAGCATTAAACGTACGTAATGATTCGGCATTAATTGAGGGGCAGGGCGGTGGGGCGGCCAGCGCCGTTACTCGTCGAACAGATTGAACTGGCACGATTCGCCGGCTGTCCCGGGATGTTTCTTGTCCGGGCGCGTCGCCCTCGGGCGAGTACCACGAGACAGTGCGGTTTACCTCGATCCGCGGAAGACCCTCGCGGTCGAAGAGAGCCACAGCCGCACGGGTGTGGTTGTGCCGCGCGGGATAGAGAATCCCATGCACCTTTAGGCGGTCGGGATGCTCCTGGATGGCGCGCGACCAGCGGCGGGCGACGGCCCGATTCGCGGCGAACAGACGGCCGTCCGCCCCAATTCTCCGGCGCCAACGGCCCGATTCCCCGTTTCCTGCCCGAACGTCTCAATGAACGCGCCAAATGGATCTCGCGCGGCATACGGAACCCCATGTCTCCCTTTTGGATCGTCGAAACGATTTCTCCCCGTGCGTCCGAAATCGAGAGGGGCAACATTGTGCGGATGGGTGCAAAAAAGACTCCCACCGTGAGTCGAGATCGGAAGCGTCCTGCGGTGAAAATCCGGCGGCGGTTCCGGGTGCGGGCCCGGTTCAGATTTCATGCGGCTCCGTGTTGTCCGAACTCTGTGGCCGCGTCGAGCACTTCCTGAATCTCTCCTTCGCGGAGGAGGTCCAGCGGCCGACGGCCACCCAGCCGGGTGTTCGGGTTGATGAAAAAGACATTCCGCATCCACTCATCGTGGCCGGTAAGGGCCAGCAGGACCCGTTCCAGTCCCGGGATGGTTCCGTGGTCCGTGAATTGCCAGGCAGGAAACACATACCCACGTTTGCGAAAGGTGAGCCCGACCAGTTGCCGGAGCGTACGCCGCTTGTTTACTGCCTGCGGGGTGATGCCCAGGTATTCGGCGACTTCTTCCGTTTTGAAGATTCCTCCGTTTTGTTCGATGAGGCGGGCCTTAGCGTCCAAGCCATCGAGAAAGGCGCGGGCGAGCGGATCGGACTTCTGAATTTGCTCCAGTACCTCTGCGTTTCGCAACAATTTACTTGACTCACCTAGGGCAATTTAGTACTATTGGTACTACTGCCTTCCCCTTGCAACCATGACACCATTCCTGCTAAGCTCCCGCTCAGCAGGAACCAAAGCGATCCTGCTGGCATCCAAGTTGCTGGGAGATGTTCGGGCAGGCGCTCGTCTATGGCCAACCCAGTTCTTTGAGGGTCCCTTGCGGTGGAGGACTTCACAATATTTTTGTATTCAGCTCTAACAATTCGGCGAAGTTCTGCCGATGGGGGAGATAGATTGATGCGGCCACGTGCTATCCAAAGCGTTCCAGGCCTGGATCCGAACGGGAGTCCGTTTGAGCGTTTCAGGCAGTTCGCCAAGATGGTTGCCGTGGTCCCAAAATCCGAATTGGAGAAACGACAGACATCTCTGGTTCTACCAAAAGGGGGACCAGACGAAAAGCAAAGAGGCAATAAGTTATGACTGCCACCATCACAATCAACGAGATCGAGCAGAGGGCTGATCGAGCATTTGCTTATGCGCTTCTCGCCCGTTCAGCAAAAAGCTATGTGATGTGTATTTACCGATTGCGAGAAGTTGGAANNGCCCATGATGAATCCGACTCAGGGGTGCGACTGCGAAGCCGATTAACCGAGCTCCATCATCTCCTAGTCGAATTTGCCGGGTCCGAAGAGGCAGCAAAACTAAACGATTTTCCACTTCCAATCATCCCTGGACTAGTTCAGAGTATTCAAGACAGGACGGAGGATCTTGGAGATATTGTGGAAAATCTAGCCCTGTCTAGAAGTGACGATCTAAGAAATCTGGTATCATGCTGTGCGGCAAGCCTGAATCTTGAGGCACCAGAGGACTTAGTTGGCGGCATGCACGATCAAACCGGAAGCTAGCCCACAATTCAAGAAATTGTGCGAGCGGTGGAAGCGGTCTGGCTATCGACACATCGATAAGGACCTGGCAGCCGCCTTCACGGCAATTCAACAAGACATTTTGGCCTGCGGTGCGTTCAGGCTCCAAGCTGGTTCACGAGTGGAGGTATACAAGTACCGGCAGAACAGCAAGGACGTAAAGCGGGGCTCAAGCTATGGTTGGCGAATTTTGGCTTTGTATCACAAACCAACCGGATGCATGTATCCAATTATTGTCTACCCCAAAACGGTATGGTCGGATGTTGACGAGGCGCTAGTCGCTAGCGCTATCATCGAAATTAGGCAGATTTTAGGCTATTGTATAAGCCCAGGCTGTGATGGCGAGATGGCTACATCTGATCCACCGGAAAGAAAAGAACAGGGAGCGGCAATTCAGGTCAAAATGCAGTGTGTGAAGTGTGGAGCGATTCAATGGGCTACTGCATAGATTCACACACTAGCGTCCGGCTAGAAGTCGAATAGAATCAGTTGGTTGCCGGTATCGAGTAAGTCATTATCGGAGTCGGATGCTTGAAGTGCCTGCAAAATGGGCGTTTTCTCGAAAAGCGTCACGCTCAAAATCTGTAGAATTTGGTAAAGGCTGACTTCCAGTCTCAGCCTCTTCCGGACGATAGCCACGAGCACGTAGACGGAGACCGCGATCCAGATTTGGGTCTTCACCGCGTTCTCGCTGGTGCCGTAGAATTTCTTGATCCGCAGGTGCTGTTTGATCCACTTGAAAAACAACTCCACCTGCCATCGAGACTTGTGGATCTGGGCGATAGTAAGTGCCGGAAGCGCGAAGTTGTTGGTGAGAAACTTGAACCACTTCCTCGTTGGTACATCCAGATAACTTACACGGCGCAGTGGCTCCGGGTACGCTTTGGCGGAATCGATGGCGGTCAGGAAAACCGTGTGATCGGATCGGACTCCGGTGGTCTTGTCCACGGGACGCGAGTAGCGGCGCTGGAGCAAGACGTTGGATTTGGTGCGCACTACGAAGAAGGCCGCGCTGAGCGTGAAGACGTAAAGGCGCTCGAAATCCAGGTAGCCGCGGTCGATGACGTAGAACGCCCCGGCCTCCGGCGGAATCTCGTCGAGCATATTGACGTCATGCACGGTGCCGTCGGTAATGCCAATAAACGTGGGGATATTGCCGTGTAGATCGAGCAAAGTGTGCATCTTGACGGCGGCCTTGTGCGTGCGGAATTTGGCCCACGGGAACAGCGAGAGGCACAGGTCGATGGTGGTGGAATCGAACGCGTACAAACTCGCATCCAAGTCGATTCCGACCGGATCGCCGACGTACAACGGCCGGGCGATGGCAATCAAGACTTGCGCAAAGTCCGCGAAGATCCTCCAATCGTGAGCCTCGTTGGCGTCTGCTAAAGTCGAGCGTGCCACCTTAGTCCGGAATCCCATGTGGTAGAGTTTGCCGCCTACCGAGGAGAGGCACGCCTCAATATCGCGCAGGCCCTCTCGATAAGTGAACTGAGCGAAGGCCATTGCCAAGAACTGGTCCCAACAGGAAAAGCTCTTTTGCTGATGATCGCCGTGATACCGGCTTACACACTTCTGAAACTGGTAACGGGGAAGATAGTCCATGAGTTGAGAGAAAACAGTCTGGCCAAGATTCACTCCTCATTGTCGGTGTTCTCCTTCCGCCGTCAACGAGGTGCCAAGACCACCAATGTAAGCGATTTCACGCCAGAAAACTTTCAAATCGAAAAATCCTAAAACTCAACCTAATATCCGTGATCTCTATGGCTTGGCGGGAATTCAAAACTCATATCCCGGACACTAGTGAGATTCACACATTGCCCTACATGACGCTTACCTCGTGCGGCTTGAGTAGCTCTTTCCGGTCAGCGTTTTCCAGTCCAGCCGCTTTCCAGTGATCCGATTGCAGACCATCAGGAAACGATCCGCATCCGGTCCTTTCGCGTCACTTCGGCGGGTTGGGCGCTATGCAGCCAAGTGGAAGCGTTAATACCGCGAAATGCATTGCGCTGCTTCTAACGACTGAGGCCTCGCTAGCGGTGGCCACTACCCGTATCCACCGGGCCTGAGACGTTGTACGATTTGCAGAATTCAGGCGATCCAACCAGGCATCCGAACAACGCCCTGAAACCGTCGCGAAGGAAATCTATCGCCTGTGATTCCTTTCCGACGTCCATGTAGGCCGTGAGGTACGTGGCGCTGTCTTCAAATTCGTGAACAAAAGGGGCGGACGCGTGCGCCGCAACGTGATTGTCCAGAGACTTACGCAGAGCCGCATCCTTCACCCAAACCCACGAGTAAACGGCAAACCTTCCGGACTCGTCATCGTTATCCCTGCACTGAAGAGCGATACCGATCTGAATACCTGTGTTCCAGCCCGTTCTAAGATACATCTCCGATAGGTCGTCTCTCGTTCCCGCCCCGAACGACGGGTCATCTGCCGGAATCCCGACTCCAGCCAACTGTTGCTTGAACTCCCTCCAGACCGAACGAAGCGCAGTTTCCACTTCCGCCTCAAACGTTCTCACCGCCAAGGTAACTTCCCGATAGTGTCCGATATTTGCCTCTATAACGGCTCTGGCACTTGAATCAATTGGCACTTGTCTCTCCTTCGAGGATCTCCTCAAGGTAGCGGATCACAGTCGGTGGGTTCGCTTTGGGGTTGAGGTCAAGAAGGTTCCGCTCGATCGCACCCAGCAGCGCCAGAAAGAGCGCCGCCTCTCCGTAAGGCTTTGTTTCAATCACTGAACGGGAACTTTGCCGAAGCCTCAAGCATATCTGCCGCCATGACCGGAAGCGAAAACCCCCGAGATCCAGGCCCTCGTCCCTTTGCGCGAGAAAAACCTTCTCGGCGTCGCACATGTCAGGCGCGTCACGTATCGCAGCACAGTACCGCTTGTGCTTCCGTAAATCCTCTTCGATGTACGGTTTCGTCTTCACCTCGATGACTATGTAACAACGTCTGTTGCGTCTGAGAACGAGGTCAAGCCTGCCGATCTCGTCGCCGTGGCGAACCTGGTATTCTCGGACCGTCTCCCAGGGTGACTGATCGGCGCCGCTGTCGTCTAGCCCGAAGACCTGGGCGACCTCATGTGCAGGTAGTCGGTGAATCAACCACTCCAGGACAGCCGAATAGCTTTCTTCTCTCTCGTCCGCCAGAAGGAAAGACATCGAAAGATCGCCAGACAATGGGTCCGTGAAGGGGTGCAGCCGACGGTGGGATTCCCTGAAAAGGTTCTCAAGATCGCATTTCCGTTGCGACACAAATGCACGGTAATTGGACCGAAAAGCGTCGAGGCAATTGCCTGACAGCGGCGGATGGTTCGGATGGGCACGGCGTAAAGAGAGGCAACTGGAGACGAACGACTGGACGTTGCTGGCCCGGAGCGAAGGCGGCACGTACGTATTTTACCGCGCCTCGAAGGTAGCGCCCTGGACGTGTCTTGCAGGGAGGCGCTCGGAACCTTCGAGCACCCGCATACGGACATATAGTCGCCCACTGCACGGGAGTGCCCAGGCCAAGTTCTCCCCAAGCGGCGTTCTGGGAAGCCCCGCCGCACAAGGAACGACGAGTCCGCCTTGGTCCGGCAATCCGCCTGCCAACGCACTTACCCAATAGGGGATGCCGCTCCGGAGATTTGAAGACGATGCCTTACGAGTCCGAATCTGGGGGGACCACCGGACGCGGGTCCCTCACAACATCAATAGTAGTCACGTTGTCTTCAGCCTAAACTGACGCTCACTGGGCAGCCCATCTGGTCCTCAACCTGGTCCGCACGCGTCCCCCTTGGACCAGCCGTGCCGCCACGGTAGCCCCTTTCGCCTGCCCCACCGCCGCTGCAAGTTATAATCGCAAGCATGCTGCAGGAGCTGGTGGTGGAGAATTACGCCGTGGTGGAGCGCCTGCGCATCCATTTTCATAGCGGCCTCAATCTGCTGACCGGCGAAACGGGCAGCGGAAAATCCATCGTGGTGGATGCTTTGGGGCTGCTGCTGGGCGGCCGCGCGTCGGCCGAGATGGTGCGCACCGGGGAATCCCGCGCCCGCGTGGCGGGCATTTTCGACGTACGGGACCATACAGCCATGCGCCGGCTGCTGGAGCCCTCGGGCCTGGAAATTGAAGACGGCGAGTTGCTGGTGGAGCGCGAGATCCTGGCCAGTGGAAAGTCGCGCGCTTTCGTGGGCAGCCGTCCGGTGGCGGTCTCGCTGCTCAAGGAACTGGCGCCGCACCTGGGCGATATTCACGGGCAGCACGACCAGCAGCTTCTCTTTGTGGCCGACGCCCAGCGCGACATGCTGGACGCTTTCGCCGCGAACCGCGAACCGTTGGAGCGCGCCGCCGCGCTCTACCAGCAGTGGCGCTCGACCGCCGTCGAACTGGAAGAACTGGAGCGCAGCGAGCAGGAAAAGCTGCGCTTGCTGGACCTGTGGTCGTTCCAGCGGAAGGAAATCGAGAGCGCCGCGCTCCAAGCGGAGGAGGACGTCACGCTCGAAAATGAGCGGCGCGTGCTGCAGAACGTGCAGCGGCTGGAGGAGGCGGCGAGTACCGCTTACACCGCGGTGTACGATGCGCCGGAGTCGGCCATTTCGCTGACCCGCACGGCGGCCCGAAGGGTGGACGAACTCTGCCGCATCGATCCCTCGCTCGCCGTATTGCGCGAACATCTGAAGGCCGCCGACCTCAGCCTGCAGGAGGTCTCCTACGCGCTGCGCGATTACTTGAGCCGCCTGGAGGCGAACCCGGGCCGGCTGGAAGAGATCGAGACGCGGCTGGCTGCCATGGACAAGTTGAGGCGCAAATACGGCCAGTCGATCGGCGAGGTGCTGAGCTTCCTGGAGGACGTCCGCCGCCAGATCGCCGCCGTGGAGCACGCCGGGGAGCGTATGGAAGAACTGCGCCGGCAGCAGAAGCGCATGGCGGACGAGTTCGAAAAGCTGGCGGCGGATCTGACGGGCCGCCGTACCGCCGCCGCGCGAAAACTGGAAAAGAAGGTGGAGACCGAACTGGCCGGACTGGCCATGGCGGGCACGGTGTTCCGGGTGGCCGTCAACCCCGCGCCGTGGAGCGCGGACGGCGCGGACCGGGTGGATTTCCTGGTCTCCCCCAACCTTGGCGAGGAGCCGCGGCCGCTCGAAAAGGTAGCGTCGGGGGGCGAAATCTCGCGCATCGCGTTAGCGCTCAAGACGTGCCTGGCGGCGCCGCGGAACGGTCCGCCGCGGACGCTGGTGTTCGACGAAGTGGACGCCGGGGTGGGTGGCAGCGCCGCCGAAGGGGTGGGACGGCGGCTGAAGAAACTGGCGGTCAACAACCAGGTGTTGTGCGTCACACACCTGCCGCAGATCGCCTCGTTCGCCGACCATCACTACCTGGTGGAGAAGCGCGAATCGAAGGGCCGGACCGAGGCTACCGTGGAAGAACTGGATGGCGCCGCACGCACGCGCGAAGTGGGGCGCATGCTTTCGGGGCAGAAGCTGACGCCCGAAGCGCTCAAGCACGCCGAGCAGTTGATCAAAATGAGCGTGTAGCGAATCGAGGGCAGGCGAGCACCGCCTGCCCCACCCTGGCCGCTTGATGCCAATACTGTTCACTTCGCGCAAATCCATACAAAGTGAACAGTATTGGGGTTAATGCATCTTCTCCAGGAAGTGGCCCTGGCTGGCGTCCACGTAAATCGAAAAGCTGGACGTCCCCACCGACTCTCCCCAGACTACCCGCCAGACCGGCATGGTGAACTGGTTGATTTTCTCCAGTTGAAAGGAAATCGGCATGCCGGGGTTTTGCTTGTCGTAATCGGCGGCCTTTTCGTCTGCCGTTTTGTAGGCCGCGTCGGAATCGATCGACACGGCGCGAATATCGAACGGGGCGTTTACTCCCGAACTCCCGGACCAGGCTTCGCCGCCCAGGCCGAACACGCCCTGATGCAGGTTGCCCTCCTGTTCCACCACGGAAAACGTATAGGTTTGAGTCTTCCCCAGACTGGTGGACACAAACGTGGCCTGCCACGCTCCGGCCTTCCCGGCGGCCGCCGGAACATCCGCCAGGTGGATGCTGTTGAGCTTCAGAACCAGGGCGTCAGCCGAGAAGGAGGAGCGCGCCTTCTGATACATTTTGAAAAGGGCGGACTGCCCCGACACCGGCTCCGGCGGCTTTTCGGGTTCCTTCTTGGCGACGGGCTTGGAGGGTTCCGAGCAGCCGATCAATAGGAGCGAGAGGCCAACCGCGAGGAAAGAGAGCTTCTTCATGTTCATCTAAAAGCATTTTATCAACCCGCGCGGCATCCGGCACGCGCGCTGGCGAGTGATACGTCTTATACAGTTCTTCCTGGAGGGCTGTGCCATAATTAAAACCAACTGGGGTGCACGAATGTCTCCTCAATGTCGAAAATGGGGTATTTCCCTCGCGGCCGCCGCGATTCTCCTGGTCCCGGCTTTCAGCCAGACCTCGTCCACCACATCATCCACCGGGACGGGCACGTCTACCGGCACTCCGACCCGGTCGGGGCTGCCAACCTCTACCACCACCGGGACTACCAGCACCACCGGCCAGACCCAGATACCGCAACCGATCCGGGTCAGCGGCCGTGTCATGGTGGACGACGGCACGCCGCCATCCTTCCCGGCGGTCATCGAACGCCTGTGCAACGGTAATCCGCATGCGGAAGGCTACACCGACACCCAGGGTTATTTCTCCATTCTGCTGGGTCAGGCAACCGGGGTCATTGGCGACGCCAGCGATACCAGTGGGATATCCAACCGGACCACCCCGCTGAGCGGTATCACGGGTGGCTCAGGCACGGGATTGAGCACCGGGACCACCCGAGCCGCAACCAACCGTTTCGACAACTGCGAGCTGCGTGCCAGCCTGGGCGGCTATCGTTCGCAATCCATTAACCTGGCGAGCCGCCGCCCGTCGGACGACCCCGATGTAGGCGTCATCCTGATCCACCGGATGGGCGCGTCGGAATCGGCGACCACGGTAACGGCCACCACCCTGAAGGCGCCGAAAGAGGCCCGCAAGGCTCTGCAGAAGGGCATGGACTTGGCCAGGAAGAACAAACCGGAAGAGGCCATCGCCAGCCTGCGGGAGGCCGTCAAGGTGGATCCCGAGTTCGCGTTTGCCTGGTGCGAACTGGGCAAACTGCAGGGGGACAACGGCCACGCCGCGGATGCCCACGCGTCCTTTCAAGCCGCTGCCCGGGCCGAGCCGCGCTGGCCGGAGCCGTATCTGCGGCTCTCGCTGATAGCGGTACAGGCGCGCGACTGGAAGGAACTGGCCGATACGACGGATCGCGTTCTGCGTCTCAACTCCTTCGAATACCCGCAGGCATTCTTCTTCAACGCGGTGGCCAATTACAATCTCCGGCATATCGAGGTGGCCGAGAAGAGTGCGCTATCGGCGGAGAAACTCGATGTGCAACATCACTTTCCGCAGATCGCGGATCTTCTGGGCAAGATCCTCGCCGATCGGCACGAGTATGCCGAGGCAGCGGAGAAGCTCCGTACCTACCTGATGCTGGCGCCCAACGCCACGGATGCCGCGGACGCGCGCAAACGGCTGATGGAGATGGAGAAGCTGGCTGCCGAGTCTTCGCAGATAGCGAGCAAAGGCCCGCCGCGGTAAGCGCCGATTACAGCCTGGGAACGAGGCGGCCGAGCGGCGGCCGTGCCGGATCCGCGTGAGGCGGCGGCATTTTGGGATCCCGCAATACGGGCGGCGGCGGTGGCGCGGGGGCGGTCGGTTGCATCTGGCGGCACAAATCACAGCCGCAGGTTGAATTATTCTGATCCACGTTAAAACCCTTTAACTCTATTGTACTCCCCCGGCTATTTCGGGGACAGGCTACATAACCTCGAAATACAGAACTCCTGATGTCGGCCGGAGATTTCGGATAGTTGGGGCAATTGACCTTGAGCCAAGACGTGGCGCAGACACTCGTGTCTACGGCGCCGAGACTCTTCTCGGCGCTCCGGGACGGATGCCGCTCGCGAAGAGGGTCGNNCCAAATTCCACGACGTCAGGAGTTCTGAAATAGCTATTTCGAGGTTATGTAGCCTGTCCCCGAAATAGCGGCGCTACCGTCCCGGCACGCCAACCCAACCGCGGCTCATCACGTCGCCCAGGGTCAGCAGCAGCAGGATGGCCAGCCACATCAATCCGCCGAGCAGCACCAGACGCGTGAGCTTGGTGCTGTGGCGCACGTGCATGAAGAATAGCGCCACCAGCAACGCCTTGCAGCAGGCGATGCCCAGCGCGGCTACCACGCTGAACGGGCCCAGGTTCACAAAGGCCACGGCGGTGGTCGCCACCGTCAGGAAGATCAGTCCCAGAAACACCAGGACGTATGTTTTGACGCTATCGACGTGTTCAGACATGGCTATTTCAGGTGACGGTCGATCAGGTACAACAACGGGAACAGGAAGATCCAGATGATATCCACGAAGTGCCAGTAGAGCCCGATCAAATCTACGGGCGTATTATACTCGGCCGTGTATCTTCCCTTGCGCGCCATCATAATCAGGTACGAGAGCAATCCCGCGCCGATCACCATATGCAGGGCGTGCAGCCCCGTCATGGCGAAGTACAGCGAGAAGAATAACTGCGCGTGACCCTGCAGGTCCGGCGACAGCCCCTCCATATGGAACGCCGGGCCGGGGATGTGATGCTCCACGTACTTTTCGTTCCACTCGTAGGCCTTCACACCCAGAAACACGCCGCCCAGAATCAGAGTCAGGATCAGAAACAGCACGATCGCTTTGGACTTACCCAATTGCGCCGCCCGGACCGCCAGCACCATGGTCAGACTGCTGCACAACAGCACCACCGTATTGGCGGCGCCTATGTATACGTTCAGGGTGGTGCTGGCGACGGCGAAAATCTCCGGATAGGCGCGGCGGTACACCGTGTAGGCCAGAAATATGCCTCCGAAGAACATCACTTCGGTGATGAGGAAGATCCACATCCCCAGCGTGGAGGCGTCCTTCTGTTGCGCTTCGGTATCGAACTGCTCGCGGAGGGCGACGGTTTCTTCGTGAACGTGAGATTCGCTAGCCAACTTGAATCTCCTCCCCGATCACCGTACTGTAATCGTAGACCTCGTGCGTCACCACCGGCATCTCGTCGAAATTGTGCAGCGGCGGCGGCGATGGGGTCTTCCATTCGAGGCCCGTGGCGCCCCATGGATTCGACGGCGCCACCGCCCCATAGCGCAGCGACCAGATGAAGTAGATCATGGGCATCAGATAGCCCACCGCCAGCACCGAAGCGCCCGCGGTGGATAGCACGTGCAGCACCTGAAACTCATCGGGGTAGACATGGTACCGGCGCGGCATCCCTAAATATCCCAGAATGAATTGAGGGAAGAAGGTCAGGTTGAAGCCTAGAAAGATGATCAGGGCCGAGAGCTTGGCCCATCCTTCGGGATACATGCGGCCGGTCATCTTGGGCCACCAGTAATGCAGCCCGCCCAGATACGCCATGATGGTCCCGCCTACCATGATGTAGTGGAAGTGCGCCACCACGAAGTACGTGTCGGTAACATGCACGTCGAAGCCCAGCGCCGCGACGAATAACCCCGTCAGACCGCCGATGGTGAACAGCCCGATGAAGCCGAAGGCGTATAACATCGGCGTGGCGAAGGAGATCGAGCCCTTATACAAAGTTGCGGTCCAATTAAAGACTTTGATAGCCGAGGGGATGGCCACGAAGTAGCTGAGGAACGAGAACACCAGCCCGGCATACACCGACTGCGTGGACACGAACAGGTGATGGCCCCATACCAGGAAGCCGAGCACGGCGATCGCCATGCTGGCATAAGCCACGAACTGGTAGCCGAACACCGCCTTGCGCGAAAACACCGACACCAGTTCGCTGATCACTCCCATGGCCGGCAGCACCATGATATAGACCGCGGGGTGCGAGTAGAACCAGAAGAGATGCTGGAACAATACCGGGTCGCCGCCCAGCGCCGGATCGAAAATCCCGATGTGGAAGACACGCTCGCAGAACAGCAGCACGAGGGTAACGGCCAGCACCGGAGTGCCCAGCACCTGAATCAGGGACGTGGCGTAGGTGGACCAGACGAACAGCGGCATCCGCATCCACGTCATGCCCGGTGCGCGCATGCGGTGCACCGTGACGATGAAATTCAGCCCCGTCAGGATCGATGAGAAGCCGGCGATGAAAATGCCCAGCGCGGTGGCAATCACCCAGCTATTGGAGTAAGTGGTGCTGTAGGGCGTATAGAAGGTCCAGCCCGTGTCCACGCCGCCCGCCAGCATGGCGAAGAGGCTGAACAGTCCGCCGATCACCAGCAGGTACCAGCTCAGCAGGTTGATGCGCGGAAAGGCCAGATCGCGCGCGCCGATCATCATCGGCAGGAAGAAATTGCCGAGCGTAGCGGGGATCGACGGGATCAGGAAAAAGAAGATCATGGCCACGCCATGCATGGTGAAGAGCTTGTTGTAAGTATCCGACGAGACGAAGTTACCCGTCGGCGTCAGCAGCTCGATGCGGATCATGGTGGCGAAGGCGCCGCCCAGGAAGAAAAACAGGGTGATGGTGGCCAGGTAAAGCAGCCCGATGCGCTTGTGGTCCTTAGTGAGAAGCCACGATTTGATCCCGTAGCTCTGATTGAGATAGTGCTCGCGTTCTTGTACTGCCGCGGTAATCATATGTCTATTGCTGTCCCCTCAGCGATTCGATGGATTGCGGTTCTCCCAGCGTTCCGGGGGAGGGCTTCTTACCTTCCGTCTTGTCTCCCAGCCACTTGATGTATTCCACCAGTCGCACCATGTCCTCTTCGGTGACCTGCCCCTGGTAAGTGGGCATCAATGTACCGTACCCTGCCACTATCTTGGTTTGCGGACGCAGAATCGATTCGCGAATGTACTCCTCATCCGCCACCACCGTGTTTCCGCCGGCCAGGTGCACCGTGGAGCCGTAGAGACCCACCAGGCTGGGGCAACGGCCCGTGCCGTCGGGCTTGTGGCAGCTCGGGCAGCCCATACCGTTGAACAGCTTGCCCCCGCTCTCCGACAAGGTAGCGGGCGGCGGATTGCTATTCAGCCAGTTCTGGTAATCCTGCGGATCCATGACGTAGATCCACCCGATCATACCGGAATGCCGGTTGCCGCAATACTCCGCGCAGAAGAGATGATATTTGCCCGGCTTAGTGGCCGTGAACCAGAGGGTGGAATATTTCCCCGGGACCACGTCGGACTTAGTGCGGAACGCCGGCACGAAGAAACTATGGATCACGTCTTCCGACGTCATAGTCAGCCGCACCGGGCGGCCCACCGGAACATGCAGCTCGTTGATTTCGCGCTGCCCTTCCATGTGCTCGATCTTCCACATCCACTGCTTGGCCACCACGTAGATGGGTATCGCGTTGTTGGGCGGACGGCTCTCCTCGTAATAGAGACTGGCGCCCCAGGTGAACATCACCATGGTGATGCCGAAGGGGATCACCGACCAGATAATCTCCAGCGCCATGCCGCCGTGCTGCACTTGCGGCAGTTCGTGCTCCGAGCGCCTGCGGTAGCGGATGGCGAAATAGAAAATCGCGCTGAAAATCAGCACCGTGAAGAAGACCGCCACGGCCAGCAGAAATAGCGTCAAGTGGTCCACATCGGGTGCGATGGTGGACGCCTGCACCGGAAATAGAGGTATCTTAGATCCCATGTCGAACGAATTCGCTCCGCTTTTCGCGTCTGAGTACAAACAATAGAATTCCGCCGAAGACCAGGACGAAGCCCGCGCCGGCCACGCGCACCATCTTCATCACCAGGGCTCCGTACTTGCCGGTGGAGGGGTCGTAGTGGTAACAGAACAGCAGAATCTGGTCCACGGGGCTGCCAATTTTGTTTTGCGACGCTTCCACCAGGCCCAGGCGCACATCGCGCGGCGCATACTCCACGCCATAGAAATAGCGCGAGAGCCGCCCGTCGGGAGTAAGTATCATGATCCCGCTGGCGTGGGCGAACTGGTCGGTGGCCGGATCGTATTTATAGTGATAGCCCACCGCGTCGGTAAGTGCTTTGATATTGGCTTCGTCGCCGGTGAGGAAATGCCAGCCGTTGGCGGTGTTGGCCCGGCCGTAGCGCTTCAGATAGGTCTGTTTCTTGGCGGCCGCAAGTTGCCAGGTGTCCTTAGGGTCGAAGCTTACGGCGACCACTTCGAAGTCCTGGCCGGGGTTGAAGGAAACGGCTTTCAGACTGCTTTCGAGGCCATTGAGAATCTGCGTGCACAGCATGGGGCAGCGGTAGTAGACCAGCGCCAGGATGACCGGCTTTTTGCTGTGGAAGAAGGAAGAAAGCGGAACGGTAGCGCCGGCCTCATTGAAGAAGGTGAGATTCAGCGGCACCTGATAATCGAGCTTCTGATCGATGCCGATTCCCGCCAGCGCTCCCGGCAGGGCCGGTTTCAGGTTGGAATCCTGCATGCTAATAGTCGGCTGCACGGGCGCCAGTTGCCCCGGCTGCGCAAGGGCGGCGACGGCGCCAAAAACCACGAGGACGGCTGCGTTTCTCATTTCCCCTCCCCCAGCGGCCCGCCGGGCTGCTGCATCTTGAGTCCCAAACCGCTTTCCGTGGGCATGCTGACATCCTCCGCGCTCGGCGGTGCGTCGGTCCGCACCGGCAGTCCCTTTTTCACCAGCAGATCCATGGCCTGCGCGATGGGAATCCGCACCACGCCTTTCTGCTGGTCCACCCAGCCGTAACTGGTCAGTACCTGGTCTTCGGCAGCCCGAACGGCCTTCAGATCGGGAATCGGAGTCTTCTGCAACTGCGGCTCCGGAAAGACCTTCGTCGGATCGACAGTGGTCGCTACACCGCCTTCGCTGGCCTTGAAATAGTTGAAGACTCCCACCAGCAACGCCATCGCCATAATCGTCACCAGCAGGAGCGCGAGTCCGAATTTTCCGACCGCGACTACGTTGACGTCGGTCTCTTCGAAGCCCGCGCGATGCTTGTTATTCCCGGCCATGTTGCAGCGCCTCCTCCAGGTTCGGATTGTTGATGGGCATCAATGGCCGCTTTTCCAGTTGCCAGAGGAAGAATGCCAGCCATAGCCCGATCAGCCCCATGGGCGCGGCGAAATCCATCCAGCTCAGGCCGAAGGACGCCTTGCGGAAATCCGGCGCCACCAGCCAGTAGAGATCCACCAGCCGCATACACAGGATGAAGACCGCGATGCCCGCCAGCAGCTTGAAATTCCGTTTCAAATCGCGCGA
>PLRZ01000141.1:16996-18976 GCA_003164075.1 Bryobacterales bacterium
AGCGCGATCAGAAACGCCATGGAAGTGAGCCCCTGGCTGGCCATGAATAGCAGGCCGAACATGGTGGAGAACCACTTCGGATTGACCGACATTACCCAGTCGATCGACATGAAGGTGACACTCAGTGCCCAGAAAATGAGTCCCGGCGGCGCCAGCTTGGCAAACTTACCGTGGACCGCGTTGTGGCCTTCGGTATCTTCCTGCTTGCCCCACTTACTGAACAGCCAGCCGATCAGAGTCCAGCCGCCTAAGTAGAGCGCGGCCCGACCCAGGAAGAACGGTACGTTGAGATACAGATGCTTATGCTGCAGATCCGGGTCGGCGGCGACTTTGGCGGCGTGCGACCAATCGTACAGATTGGGGATACCGATCAGAATCGGCAGGAACATCAGCGCCACCAGCGGCAGAGTTCGCGCCGCGGCCTCGCAGGGCCGGCGGATCACCATGCCCCAGTTGCCGCCGGTGATGTATTGCAACATCAGCCACGCCAGCGACCCCACGCTCAGGCCGACTATATAGAGATACGCCCACAAATAGGAACGATAGAACTGGAAGGGCGAGACGAACAAGCCAACCAGACACAGCAGTGCGCCGGCAATGCCGACCGCGAACGAGCGCGTGCGCCAGAGTTTGAGATCGTCGCGCAGTTCCGCGGAGACGTTGAAATCGAGGGCCTGCGCCGTCACTTGGCACCTCCGAGTTGTCCTTGCGCTTCGGCCGGCACATCGGCGGGCGTGGCGTTCTGGCTCAATTGCAGCGCGCGGACATAGGACACAATGGCCCAGCGGTCGCGCGGCGGAATCTGCGCGGAGTAATCCGGCATGGCGCCGAATCCGCGGGTGATCACATCGTAGATATGGCCGTTGGNNACCTCTTTGGTAACGGCGAACGGGAAGGTGTCCAGCAGTTTGCCGTCGGGACCCTTGCCGGTATAGAAAGCGGTATCGTCGTCCAAATGGCCGCGCGCCACGGTGCCATCGATCAGGGACCGCTCGGAGCGGCCGTCGGCGAAGAAAGTGCTGGGACGCAGCGGAATGAACTTGGGCTGATCCTGCATGTCCTGCCGGCAGCCGGCCAGGGCAAAGGCGGCAGCGAGGACGACTAGTGAGAGTCGCATAATACGGCTGCGATCCGGCGGGGCTGAAGCCCCGCGCAGGCTGAAGCCTGCCCCACCAGGGTTGTCACGCAAATCTGCGAGACGCGATTGAGCCTTAGGGCGCAACTTCGGATACCTCCCTCGGCTCCAGCGTCTCCAGAAACGCGCAGGTCTGTTCGCGGTCGAACAGCGGGTCGCGGGCCTGGATACACAGGAAAAACCGGTTCCGCGATGCCAGCGCGAAACGCGGCACGTTGAACACCGGATGATACGGCATGGGCAATCCACAAAGCGCCAGCAGCCCCAGCACCGCCGACAGCGCCGCAAACAGAATCGTCATCTCAAAGGTAATCACGATATACGAAGGCCAGCTATGCAGCGGCCGGCCGGCAACATTGATCGGGAAATAAATTACCGTCACGTAATACTGCAGCAGGTACCCCAACGTTCCGCCGACAATTCCGCCCAGCAGCACAATCAGCGGCAGCTTATTGTGGTGCAAGTGGAGCGCATCGTTCAGTTCCTCAATGGGGAACGGAGAGTAGGCATCCAGTTTGCGATAGCCTTTCTCGCGGGCCGCCCGGGCGGCGTTCACCAGGGCCGTGGGATTCTCAAACTCGGCGATCACGCCGTAAATCGATTTGATCATCCTTCCACCTCGTCCTCGACTTTTGCCTCGGGAAGAAGCGTTCGCACTTCAAAGATCGAAATCATGGGCAGTAAGCGGATAAACAGGAAGAACAGGAACAGGAACAGTCCGATGGTGCCGATGTAAGTCATCCAGTCCCACCGCGTGGCTTGGAAGATAGACCACGAAGAAGGCAGGAAATCCTGCGCCAGGCTGCTGACGATGATGACGTAGCGCTCCAGCCACATGCCGATCA
>PLRZ01000102.1:0-10188 GCA_003164075.1 Bryobacterales bacterium
ACCGGCCGCACCATTCCGGGGTTTCGCTCGCGCGGCAAATCACCGGCGTCATCTCCATCCGGGAGCGAAGCTCGTCGATCGCCTTGGCGTATTTGGGACTCGGAAAATCGGAGTCGAACCGCAAGGCTTCCATCTGACACCGGTAGTGCGGATCGTAGTAGGAGGGTATTTCCAGACCATCGACGGCAAGCGGCGTGAGTCCGATGCGGCGAAGGATGCCGGCCGAACCGTGGCGGACCGTGGCGGTGGCGAGGCCGGCGCATCCGCCGAGCAGCCGGAAGAGAGCGCAAGTGGCCAGCACGAGGCGCAGCGGGTCGACCGTCAGGCGCCGATCCTCGCGTACCGCCCAGCCGCCCACATCGCCGAATCCGATTCCCTTTCGCCGCGCCTGCGTCATTTGCATTTCGACCGCGCGGCGAAACTTCGATCCCCATACCGGGCAACGCGCCAGCGCGGATTGCCGAATCCACAGTTCATCGAAACGCGAATCTATTTCCTCTTCCAGGTAGCGCAAGCAGCCGCCAACCTGGCCGCCGCCGTCCAACAGAAGGATGTGCCAGCTATGCTCGTCGACGGGCAGTTTGTGCCGTCTGTCCGGCGCCAACTGGTCCGCCTGAATTGCGCCGTCGCGTAGATAGACCTGCCCGCGCAGGCGTTGCATGGCAGCCAGCATTTGGTCGTACCGCCGGCTGTCCACGGCGATGTTCCTGAAGACCATCGGAGCCGGGGACCGGGCAGGGGAAAGGATGACTAGCTGCGTTTGTGCCGGCGTTATCTGCATCGTTCCCTCTACCTCTGGCGGTTCGACTGACTACGCGGCTGCTTCTTGCCGAAACCGGACTGGCGCCGGAATGTGCAGACCGTTCAAGCAGACGATCCGCCCAGGACCTCGGCAATGCCGTACCGCGGCTTCCGAGTCTATTGTTGTCACTCCCAGGCACACAGTCCAGACTACAAAAGGTTATGAAGTCTCCCCTTTCGGTCGGCGATAACCTCGGTATGTCTCAGTCTGTTGCAGAAGGGTAGGACAGGTGGGGTACTTCCATTACTACTATAGCAGACACCTGAAGGTCCCCCAATCATCTGCAATATCAGAACTCCTGAAGTCGTGGAATTTGCAGTGAGCNNCCCGGCGATGCGGAACTGGATGGCAATGGGCGCGACGCCACCCGCGTGGTGCTGGCCGTCACCGATTCCGCCGGCAACTTCCGTCCATTCGCAACCGGAACATTTCCCTGAGCCTCACCGGGCCGGGAATTCCGCCACTCCGCGTCCGGAAAAACTAGCGGACCAGGTTCTCGATGAAGAATTCCATCATGCGCTGCTGATTGACTCCGGAATGGCCCTGGTCCGGCCCGACTTGCAAGTCAAAACTCTTGCCGGCGTGTTGGAGCGCCTGCACAAGCTGCATCATATTGGATGGGTGAACGTTATTGTCGGCGGTGCCGTAATAGAGCATCAGGCGGCCACTTAGTTTGTCGGCATAAGTCATGAGCGAGCCGGCATCGTAGCCCGACTTATTCTCCTGCGGCGTCCACATATAACGTTCGGTGTAAATGGTGTCGTAATTGCGCCAGTCGGTGACCGGCGAACTTGCCGACGCCGCGGCAAACACGTCGGGATAGCGCAGTAAGGCCATGGCCGATGCGTAACCGCCGTAGGAAGTGCCGAAGATGCCCACGCGATTCTTGTCGACGTATGGACGGCTCCACAGCGATTTCACGCCGGCCGCCTGATCGTCGATTTCGACCACGCCAAACTTGAGATAAACGGCGTCGAGCGCGCGCTTGCCGCGTCCCGACGAACTGCGCGAGTCGAGGGCCGCGACCAGGAATCCGTATTCCGTCAGCGGATTCGGCGTGGCGAAGTTTTCATTCGCGCCGTTTGTAGCCGGACCCGCATACACGGTCACGAGCAGAGGATACTTCTTCGCGGGGTCGAAGTTCGAGGGGAAATGCAGCAGGCCATATAGATCGGTCTGACCATCGGCCGCCTTGAACTTGCATAGCTCGACGGGTTTCAATCCAAGCTGTTGAATCTTACTGGTGTCGCTGGCGGCCAGTTCGGCAACCGGTTTCCCATCGCGATCCATCAAACGAGTGACCGGCGGGGTGTCGTGGGTCTGCGCCACATCCACGAAGTATTTACCATCGGGTGACACGGTATCGGTGTGGCTGAATGCCGGGTCGGTGAGCCGGCGGTCGCCCTTGCCGTCGAGGCCCACACGGTGCAATTGCCACTTCATGTGGTTCTCGCCGTCGCGCGCGCGATAGTACACCACGCCCGCCTTTTCGTCGACCTTCAGGACGGGACCGGCTTCAAACCGATGCGACGTCAGCGCGGCGTGGAGTTTGCCGGTGAGATCGTACAGATAAAGGTTGGCGAAGCCGTTGCGTTCGGAGGTCCAGATGAAGGTCTTGCCGTCCTCCAGGAAATGCATGGCAGGAGAAGTTTCCGCCCAACTTTCGGGCCACGATTCCCTGACCACGCCGCGGCACTTGCCGGAGTCGGGATTGCAGGCAGCCAGTTCGACGACATTCTGCCGCCGGTTGGCGCGGTCGAAAATCACCTCGCTGCTGTCGGCGGTCCAGGCGACGTGGTACACGTAGTAGCCGATCGCGGGATCGGCGAAGGGCTGGCCGTCGCGAACGTCCAACTTGACGACGCGCTTGGAGGCCACGTCGTAGGTCAGGACGTCCACCAGCGGGTTATCGACGCCGGCTTTGGGATAGGCCTCGGTATCGACGATGCTTTGCAGCTTGGTTTGATTCATCTGCAGGTAGTAATCGGGCACCTTACTTTCGTCGAAGCGGTAGAACGCCACTTTTCGGCTATCCGGCGACCACCAGATGGCGGTGGGTTGAGCCAATTCTTCGCCATAGACCCAACTGCCGGTGCCGTTCTTGGTGCGATCCTTTTCGTTGCCGTCGGTGGTGATGGCGAGTTCGTTCTGGCCATCGGCGTCGCTGATCCGGATGTTGCGATTCCGGTAAAAGGCTTTCCACTTCCCGTCTGGCGACGTGGTGGAATCGGCCTGGCGCCCGCGCGCCGTACCGCCAGCGCGGCCTCCACGCCCGCCACGTCCCGACGGTTCGGATGCGTCGCCCAACGCAGTAGCTTTTTGAGTGGTGACGTCGTAGTGCCACAGTTTGCCGTCGTGGCTGTACTCGAACGACGTGTCGTCCTTCCAGGTGACGGTGAGCGCGCCCGATTTCAGGGCGCCGGGAATCTCGGGGGCCACCTTCTGATGCTGCTCATAGCCCGGCATCGTCTTGAGGCGATCTTGGGCGGGCAAAGCGGCCGCCGCGGCCAGGACTGCAAACCAGAGGGAAAACTTTTTCTGCATCTTTGACATGGTATCGCAACGACTTTGCCGGTAATGCCGGAGCGGGGCAGGGGGCGGGCGAGACAAGGGTCAGAGATCCTGATGTCGCCCCGCAGTTTCAGCTTGGCGGGGAAAATGGGCTGAGCCATTCCGTTCGATGGCGAGATCTTCGCAGGTGGGGCAGGCGGTGCTCGCCTGCCCGTACGCACTGAATGAGGCCCGCTGCTCGAATAGGATCGAGCGAAGGCGAGCACCGCCTGCCCCACCTGCGGGCTCCCTGCAAATTCCACGACATCAGGAGTTCTGAGGGTCGGGATACTATTGGACGCCCGCGATGTAGAATCGGATCATGGTCTGGTGGCAACAGCCTTTCATACAGGTGGCCCTCCCCATCATCGTCACTCTTGCGATTGCAACTTTGTTCCAGAGCAAGCGCATCGACGATCTACGGGACTCCGTGGGCCGCCGGCTTGACGCCATTGAACAGCGCTTGGCGCGCATCGAGAACCTATTCACCGATCAACGACCGGCGCATCACCGCGCTTGAAGAGCGGACCTCGCCAATACGGCGGTGAGGGCCCGGCGTCCGTCTTCCGGGCGGGCAGGCGGCACCGCCTGCCCCACCATGGTTACTCGATAGCTTCCGGCAGCAGCTCGATGTTTTTCTCGCCAGCCGCTTTGCGCTCGGCATATTTCCGGACCCAGGCCTCCCAACTACGTCCGTCCGCCATGTCGCGCCCGGTGAAGGAAAGCTGCGCTACGTCGGCGTACCGGATGGCAATTTTCCGGCCGGGCTTGGTCATGATGCGCAAGGTGGAAGCCGCCGGGTCCGCCTTCCGCTCGCGATCGAAAATGTAGCCCTCGAGGCGTTCGCCGGTGCCCAGGGTAACGGTGACATCGCCGCGATAGTCGAAGGCTTGCTCGATCCCGTTGGCCAATTGGGCGGGCGCCGCGACTTCGGCGCCTGCTAGCGTAGTCCGGGGAGCGAGGGCGTCGATCTGCACCAGAGCGGGCTTCGGCTTCTCTTCCGCGATCTGGCGCGCGGCGTCGGGATCGCGATACTGCGAGAACAGCATGGCGCGAACGGTGGCGAAGATGCCTTTGAACGAGAAGGTGTAATCCACCGCGGAGGTCTCATAGCCGGAATGCAGCATGCAATTGGCGCATTTCGCATTGCCCGATTCGTACCCGTATTTCGACCATTCGGTGGAGTCGACCAGTTCCTGGAAAGTATCGGCGTAGCCGTCCTGAAGCAGGTAGCAGGGCTTCTGCCAGCCGAAAATACCGTACGCCGGCATTCCCCAGGGCGTGCAGTGCAAGTTGCGCTTGCCCATGAGGAACTCGAGGAACAGCGGCGACATGTTGAACTGCCAGCGCGGATCGCGATTGGAGAGAATTTTGCGGAACATCGACTGGTTCGATTCGCGATTGCCGAAGTGCTGCTGGTCCGGCGCTTTATCGTAGGAGTAGCCCGGTGAGAGCATCATGCCCTCCACTCCAGCGTCCATCATTTCGCTGAAAAAAGCGCGCACGGATTTGCTGTCGACCCCTTCGAAAATGGTGGTGTTGGTCGTCACGCGGAAGCCGCGCCGCACGGCCTCGCGGATGGCAGCGAGCGCGATCTCGTAGCCGCCTTCCTTGCAGACGGAAAGGTCGTGGTGTTCCTTCTCGCCATCCATGTGGACCGAAAACGTGAGGTACTTGCTGGGCGTGAAGAGATGCAGCTTCTCCTGGAGCAGCAGCGCGTTGGTACACATGTAGACGTACTTCTTGCGGGCGACCAGGCCGCGCACAATCTCGTCGATCCGAGGGTGCATCAGCGGTTCGCCGCCCGGGATGGCGACAGTGGGCACGCCGCACTCCTCCACCGCGCGGAAGCACTCCTCGGGAGTGAGTTCGCGTTTGAGAATGTGGCCGGGGTATTGGATCTTCCCGCAGCCGGCGCATGCCAGGTTGCAGCGATACAGCGGTTCGAGCATGAGCACCAGCGGGTACCGCTTGCGGCCTTTCAGTTTCTGCCGGAGGACGTAAGTGGCGACGGTCCACATCTGCGACGCGGGTACGGGCATATCTCCTATAATACAAGAGGAAGGTACACGAATGCGAATCGCATTCGCGTTTGTCCGATCGCATGACAGTCCCAGCCAGCCGCAGGACGCCGCTACAGGCGCGCAGCAACAGGACCGTGGAAGAGATTCTCGATGCCGCCGCATCGCTGCTGGGGCATGTTCCGTTCGAGGAGATCACCACCAGCCGCGTGGCCCAACAAGCGGGCATTTCGGTGGGCGCGCTGTACCGGTTCTATTCCGGCAAGCAGGAGATTTTCGACGCCATTGCGGTGCGCGAACTGGACGAGTTCCGGGCTGAGATCGAGCGTGCGTTTACGGCGCGGCAGTTGATCTTTTCGCCGCGAAAATCGTTGGGGAGGGTGCTCGACGCGTATGTCGATTTTCTGGAGAGCCGGCCGCATTTCCGCGAACTGGCGCTAGGGAACCACATCGGCGCATGGACGCGCGAGAGCCAGTCGGACCCGCGGACGGGTCCGGGCGGAATACTCGGCGATCTGCTGGTGAAGAAATGCGGATGGAGGCCGGGGAAGCGATTGCAGTTGAAGATCCGCATTGCGGCGGAGGCGGGAGATCGCGTGATTGCGTTCGCGTACAAGCAGGAGTCGGTGGAAGCGCGGCGGGCGGTGCTGCACGAACTCAAGGAGATGCTGACGCGCTATTTGCTGCCGTGAAACGGTCTGAGGCGTCACTTCCGTGTGCCGGTTCGTGCGAGCACTCATCGCCAATTTCAAATGCCGAAGACCGCTTGCTGGCGCGCGCCGCTCGGAAAACGCTGCGATGATTCCACGGGACTTTTGTTACGGAGCCGCGACCGCAAGGGAGCGGTCTTGCCGTTACGAGTCGGAGTTTCGCGACAGAAACAAGTTAGGGAGCGTCTTCCGCGACTGTGCCACGAAATTCCCGGATCGGTTAATAAGCACCCCTGGCTCCAATGGTTACCCTCGCGAAGCGGCGGCGTTCTAAAATCGGAGCTGTTGGTGGAATCGCAAACGGTCTGCGCTGCGTTGTCCACGGCCGGTGGGAGGAGCAGTGGGTAAGGTCTCACGGGAGTTCCAAGTCTTTGCCAAGCCAGCCGGGGCCGGCTGTAACCTCGACTGCCAGTATTGTTATTACCAGGACAAGCGCAGCCTCTATCCCGGCTCCGGTCCGTTTCGCATGACAGAGACGCTCCTGGAGGAGTACATCGTCCAGCACATGGAAGCCGCGGCCGGGCCGGAGATCGACTTTTCGTGGCACGGTGGAGAGCCTACCACTCTCGGCGTGGACTTCTTCCGCAAGGCTGTCGAACTCCAGCGCAAGCACAGGCCCGGCGCCCGGCGCGTGAGGAACGGGATCCAGACCAACGGTGTCCTCCTGGACGAGGAATGGTGCCGCTTCTTTGCCTTGGAGGGTTTCAGCGTGGGTCTCAGTCTCGATGGTCCGGCGGAACTGCACGACGCATATCGCGTGACAAAGGGCGGCCAACCGACTCACCGTCTGGTGATGCGCGCATACGAACTCTTGCGACGGCACGGGATCCACACCGACATTGTGTGCGTCGTCCACAACCTGAATGTCACGCGCCCTCTGACCGTTTACCGGTTCTTCCGGGAAATCGGCTGCCGGTATCTGGGATTTCTCCCAGTCGTGGAGCGCGCACCGGAGACCGCGGAGGGAGTCAGCACCCACACGCCGTCGGCGGAGGATTACGGAGCGTTTCTCTCGAAGATTTTCGACGAGTGGATCGTCCGCGACGCCGGCCGCATCGTGGTCCAGACTTTCGAGGAAGCCGCCAGGCCTGCGCTGGGGCTGGAACATTCGCTATGCGTTTTCCGCGAGACCTGTGGCCAGGTCCCGGTCCTCGAGCACAACGGCGACTTTTTCCCCTGTGATCACTACGTCGACAGCGCGCACCGGCTGGGTAACATCCGCGAGACGCCTCTCGGCGAACTGCTGGACGGCCAGGCTCAACGGACCTTCGGAAACGCCAAGCGGGACGCCCTGCCCCGTTACTGCCGCGACTGCGAAGTGCTTGCCTGGTGCAACGGAGGATGCCCCAAGTACCGCTTCATCCGAACGCCGGACGGCGAACCGGGCCTCAATTACCTCTGCGCGGGCTTGAAACGCTTTTTTCTGCACAGCCGCGCGCCGCTCGCAAGGGTGGTGTCCCTTCAGCGGCAGCCTGCGCCCGAATTCGGGCCCCCCATCGCCAAGGCGGGCCGCAACGATCCTTGCCCTTGCGGCAGCGGTCTGAAGTACAAGAAGTGCTGCGCGCCGGGGTAGACGACAGGCCGCGGGGGAGCCTTTCAGGCTTTCCGTACCTGAAACTACTTTTACTCTTGCACCGGAAAGACAGACCGTACGAGAATACCTGTAGGACTGGAGCGTAAGCGCGCCCGGTCCGGGGCGGCGCCTGTGGACCATCCACTTGGCGGCCACGGTTTCCTTGGCATGGGAAGAAACGGTGGAATGGCAGGACAGAACTGAGGAGCGGAACGAGAATGCGGACAGTTTCAAGAAGGGGGTTTCTGGAGAGAAGCGCAACGGGGATGGCCGCTGCCGGCTTGGTTGTGCCCAGCCTCAATGCGCAGGATTGGGCCCGGCAGGCGGTCGACAAGTCGCCGCGGCGGCGGGAGTGGGTCACGACGAAACACGGCGGCAGGTCCGTGGAGTCGTTCGTCGTTCAGCCGCAATCCCAGGGCAAGGCGCCCGCCATCGTCGTCATCCACGAGATTTTCGGTATGACCGACTGGGTGGAAAACGTCGCCGATGAATTTGCCGCGGCCGGTTATCTGGCCATCGCCCCCGACCTGTTGTCGGGAATGGCTCCGAACGGTGGACGCACCAAGGATCTTCAGGCGAGCGAGGTGGGCGCGGCGATTCGCAACCTGCCTCCCGACCAGATCGCCGCGGATCTCAACGCCGTGGCCGACTACGCCAAGAGACTCCCCGGCTGCAACGGGAAGGTTTGCGTGGTTGGTTTTTCGTGGGGCGGCGGACAGTCGTTCCTGTTTGCCACCACTCGCAAGGATCTCTCGGCGGCGTTCGTATTCTACGGTAGCGGTCCGGCGCCGGAGGCCATCGCCGGCATCGAGGCGCCGGTCTACGGTTTCTACGCGGGAACCGATGCGCGGATCGACGCCACCGTTCCGCAAACTCAGGAGCAGATGAAGGCCGCGGGAAAGACCTTCGAAACGGTAACCTACGAAGGCGCCGCACATGGGTTCATGCGGTCAGGAGCGCAACCCGGCGCCACGGACGCCGACCAGAAGGCGCGCGCCGCCGCCTGGGTCAAACTGAAGGCGCTCAGAGACAACTACAAGTAAGGCGCCGGGAGTTTGCGAGGGGTCGCCATCTTGCGTTACCCCGGCCATGGAAGCCCCCGGGCGGAACTGCGGCTCTCCAACTGCGCGGCGATCGCAAACGAAGTGCGGCCGGACACAGGGAAACGAGAGTTGTCGGCTCCCCACATTGGACCCGTTTCGAACTTTCGCGGCATAAATTCCGGCTGCTCGAACCAGGTCAAATCCTTTGTTGGCAGGAACATCAGAGTTGAGATGAGCCTTCCATCCAGTCTGGGTGCCCAGAGCTCTCTGGGCAGTTGACACCCCGTGAAGGGGGCCGTACCATCCAGGTATGGGCCCGATCTCAGAGACCTATCGTTATATCGTCCGTTCCGCGGGCGTGCGGAGTGGGAACCCCATGGTGGAAGGAACCCGTATTGCCGTCCACGACGTAATTGGCTTGCTCCAGAATGGCGAAACGGTTGACACCTTAAGGGCAAACTGCTTCCCGCAACTCACCAGATCCCAGGTTTACGAGTGCCTTGCCTACTATGAGGACCATCGAGGGGAGATCGACTTGCTCGTTGCCAGGCAGATGGCGTTGGCTCCGGCGTGAAGTTCTTGCTCGACCACGACGTGCCCGACGACCTGAACTACCTGCTTAAGCAACTCGGCCACGATGTCACGCTCTTGCGTGAAGCCCTTCCCGGCGATTCCTCCGACGAAGCCGTCCTCCAATTTGCCGACGAGCGTGGTTGCCTGCTTTTGACCTGCAACCGCGACGACTTTCTCAATCTCGCAACGACGAGGCCACATCATGGCATCGTCATTGTCATCCGCCGTCGAACCCGAGCAGACGAACGGGCTGCGTTGTTTCGGCTGCTAGAACGTGCTGGCGAGACCGGTCTCCGAAACAACGTCAACTTCGCCTAGTCGACGGCGATGCGTCCGCCGAAGCGAGGACTCTTCGGTTTGAAGAGCTGTGAAGTCGCTGGCTCCCCGAAAACCATGGTTTCCAACCACCTCTCCGCCGTCGGATCAGGTGCTTACACGGTTTCGGGAAGCACGTCTCTGAACGANNCCCGAAACTGTTTAAGCACCCCGCCGAATCAAGCACTCCGCCAATGACCATGATATACTCACCATGTGAGTAAGCGTCTTCAGGTGTTGATTCCCGATTCCGAAATGTCGGACATCCAGCGCTTGGCCAAGCGTGAACGTTTGACAGTGGGTGAGTGGGTCCGGCGAACCCTTCGGGACGCGCGAGCGAGCCGGCCGGCGATTGACCCCGAAACCAAGTTGAAGGCCGTTCGGCGTGGCGCGAAGTACTCCTTCCCCACCGCCGGCATGGAGCAGATGCTCGGTGAAATCGAGCGAGGGTACCAGGGTTGATCTTCGTCGATTCCAATATCCCGATGTACCTGATTGGAGCTGCCCACCCGCACAAGACCGAGGCGCAAGTCATCCTGGAGCGCCTGATTGCAGGAGGGGAGCGTCTCGTCACTGACGCTGAAGTGTTGCAAGAGATACT
>PLRZ01000102.1:10262-11420 GCA_003164075.1 Bryobacterales bacterium
GATTTTGACCGCTGGCCGGGTCTTCAGAGGATCCACCGGATTTGAGC
This sequence comes from Bryobacterales bacterium, assembly GCA_003164075.1. The sequence goes on from PLRZ01000102.1 coordinate 10,310, forward strand.
GGAACGATCTCGGATACTCTCCGGTTGAAAAGAGCTGGCAACAGAATTCCGCAGGTAGTTGCCTGCGGCGATGAGAACTCTTCCGTGAGATGGACGGGATGCACCACCCGAGAGCAGAACTACGGGCTCAACGGATTTACCCAGCGCAAACCGTCGAATCGCGCAAAATCGCCGTCGGTCGAGCAGAGATCCAGTCCGTGCTCGATCGCAAGGGCTGCCAGATGAGCGTCGGGAATCAGCTTCGCCCCACCGCCGAGCCGGATCAAAAGGCGTCCCAGGATTTCCTGGTGGCGATTGCCCGGCAGCGGTACCCACGCATTGCGGGCGCTCAACCAATGCTCCACCTGCCCCCAGGCCAGGTTCACCGGGGCGGGTCTCTCGTAGATGCGGGGATTGGTGACCACCCGCATAAAGCCGAGCAGGCACTCCCAGGGCAGCCCCACGCGAACGGATTCGCTCAGCTTTCCATCCAGCCACCGAACAGCCGTTTCGTGCAAGGGAGCCCTCCGGTCCCAGGCGTAGACCAGCAGGTTGACGTCCACCAGAATCATCTCCCCGACCCGCTATGTTCCACCTCATCCAGAACGTCCCAGACGTTGTCCAGGTTGGGATAATAGCAGCTCCCCAAATCGGCCGGCTGGGTACGAAATGGCTGGGTTTCAGCGGGCGAAGTCAATCGTGCCAGACCTTCCCGAAGGGCGTCGTTCACGACCTGCTTGAAAGTGATATCTCTCGCCCTTCGCATTTGTTCGAGTAATGCTGCCACATCGTCATCGAGGCTGAGTGTCGTCCTCATACATCAAAGCATAACACAGTTGATGCGTTGATGTCCGCCGCTGGCTCCCCGGCTGGCATTCGATCCTACAGCCCGGACTTAGTCCGATCTCTATTGCCCCGGCGCGCGCAGCGCGTTCATCACCGCCTCGCGCGACTCATCGGAAACCACCAACATGTTCCCCGGATACCGCCGGTAACTCAGAATCTGCGTGTAGATGGTGTTTTCCATGCTGACATTCAACGCCAGCCCCGCCATATACTGCAGCCGCAAATTGCCGTCGCGATTGATCGCGGCTCCCTGCAGCCACGGCATCAGGTCCTGCCGCTGGCCGGC
>PLRZ01000048.1 GCA_003164075.1 Bryobacterales bacterium
AGGTAAGGTCATTAGCTTAGGGATGTACTAGGGGGCCGCGAAAAAATAAGCTGACCAAATGTCTCGAACGTGCGCAATGGCTCCCTAACGGGGTGCCCTCTGGGCCCGGCTCTGTCAAATGCGCATGCCGAGCCGCGCGCGGGAGGAAGCACGTGGCTTCCTACGGGCACGGTCGTTTGGCCATATATGGTCAAATTGGAGCAGCGTCACCATCGTCGCCGATGGTAAGCTCTAATCTGGCTGCCATTCTTCGCTTCCGGCTGTGTGCGGGATTCGTTCGACGCAAACTGAACTCTTCCTCAGGCGCGCTGGGTTGCTTGGATCGACGGCGGGAAAGGGTGGAAACGCCGTGGTCCCCGAAGGCCCCCGGTCGCCGGCCAATAACTGGCTCGCGGAGCATGGCCCCAGGGAACTGGAGTTGCTCCTGCGGTCGGTGGTCTTCCAACCGACCGCTCCCGTGCTGATCGCCGACGACGATGGCAATTATCGGGACGCCAGCGCAGGCGCCGGCAAGTTGCTGGGACTTCCCAGGGACGCAATCATCGGTCGCCAAATCGACGATTTTGCGCCCCCGGCCCTGAGGCCCCAGGTGTCGCAACTTTGGCGGGCTTTCTTAGAGCGGGGCGAACAGGAAGGCGTACTCCAACTGCTGGCTCCCGATGGAACCGCGCGGGAAGTGGAGTACACCGCTAAAGGCAACGTCTTGCCGGTGCGCCACGCCGTGGTGCTGCGCGACAAGACGTCACCTGCGGACATTCCGGCGTGGGTGGAGGACTACGCACTCTACTTGTTGGACGTTGAGGGCCGCATCGCGGCTTGGTATGCCGGAGCAGTGCGCATCTACGGATATCCGGTGGATGAAGCCGTTCACCGCCCCATCGGTTTCCTCTATCCTGGCGACGACACTCTCCGGGTGAAGTTGCGGGAGGAGTTCAAACGGGCCGCCGCCGAAGGTCATGTGGGCAGCGAAGACTGGCAGGCGCGAAAAGACGGATCGCGATTCTGGGCCAACGCCATTACCGCGGCGCTCAAAGATGAAGAGGGCGCCCTGCGGGGCTTCGCGAGAGTAGTGCGTGACTTTACCGAACGCCACGAACGCGACGAAAAGTTGCGGCACGATCGCGCCCGGATACGGCCCATTTCCACCCAACCGGCCGTGGCGGGAATCGTTTCCGGCGAGTTCGACCACATCCCGGAGGCCAACGATGCGTTCCTCGACATGGTGGGATACAGTCGCGAGGATCTGCTGGCAGGCCGGCTTTATTGGCCCGATCTCACGCCCGCGGAATACGCCCCGCTGGACGAATTGGCCCACGAGGAAGGTCTTCGGTTCGGCGCCTGCACGCCATTTGAGAAAGAACTGATCCGCAAGGATGGCACGCGCGTGCCGGTGCTGGTGGCCACGGCGGTCCTGAAACTCGCGCCGTTTCGATGGATTACTTTCGTGCAGGATCTTCGCGAGCCGGGCCGGATGGAGAACGTCGAGGACGAAAGCGCCGCGCCCACCCAGGACTTCGGGGAAATTGTCGGCACGAGCGCGGTGCTGCAGCGGGCGAAAAGACTGGTGGAACTGGTGGCGCCCACCGACGCGACGGTTTTGATCCTGGGAGAAACCGGCACCGGGAAGGAACTGGTGGCGCGCGCCGTCCATCGGATGAGCCCGCGCAAACATCTGCCCTTCGTCACGTTGAACTGTGCGGCGATTCCCACGGGACTTCTCGAGAGCGAGCTGTTCGGCTACGAGAGAGGCGCGTTTACGGGCGCTCTCTCGCAAAAGATCGGGCGCTTCGAGATGGCCCATCGCGGCACGCTGTTTCTCGATGAGGTGGGCGATATCCCTTTGGATCTGCAGCCGAAATTGCTGCGCGCGCTGCAGGAGAAGTCGTTTGAGCGGTTGGGCGGCACCAAAACGATTCCGATCGATGTGCGGCTGGTGGCGGCCACCAATCGGAATCTCACGCAGATGATGGGGGACAAGCTCTTCCGCAGCGATCTTTACTATCGGCTGAAGGTCTTTCCCATCACCACGCCTCCGCTGCGCGACCGGCCCGAGGACATACCGGCGCTGGTCCGCCATTTCACCCAAGTGTATGCCGCGAAGATGGGCCGGCGAATCGACAAGATCCCCGCGGAGACAATGCGCGCGCTGTCTGAATTCCCATGGCCGGGCAACGTACGCGAGCTCGAAAACTTCATCGAACGGGCAGTCATTCTCTCCCAGGGGCCGAGCCTGCGAGCTCCTCTGGACGAGATCCGTCAGAATGCCGTCGAAGCGCCCGGCGGCTCGACCCTTGAACAGGTGGAGCGGGACCACATTCTGCGAGTGCTGCGGGAGAGCGACGGAGTGATCACCGTGGCGGCCTCGCGATTGGGCCTGCCTCGCACCACCCTGAACGCCATGATGCGCAAGCTCGCCATCTCCCGCAAGGATTTCTAAGTTCAGAAACGCTCCGAGAGCTTCCCTGCCAAAAGCGTCGGGGGCAGAGACTGGACTCAGACCTCCTGATGTCGCCCGCAATTTCGGTTGGCCCGGGGAAATTAGGTCAGAACTCCTGATGTCGTGGA
>PLRZ01000681.1:0-10720 GCA_003164075.1 Bryobacterales bacterium
GGCGGCTCTTCGGGCAGCAGCAGGATGGTCGCCACCTGCGTGGTGAGCGGGCCGATGAGGCTGATGCCGTCCTCGTTGGTGAGCACCACGACAGCGGCTTTGCGAGTGGGATAAATGGTGTTCGACGCCAGGAAACCGGAGACCTCGCCCGTATGGGAAATAGTCGGGATGCGGTTGAACTCGCCGATGTCCAGGCCGAGGGCGTAATGCGTGGTGTCGCCATTGTTGAGGTGCACCTCGCGGGTGAAGTCCTCGTAGGAGCGGGCGGTGAGGATCTCTCCGCGGAGAAAGGCCATGTCCCAGAGAGCCAGGTCGGAGGGGGTCATGCACAGCTCGCCGGCGCCGAAGTACCAACCAGTGGCCTCGCGCCGGACCGGGCGCGGCGGGCCGCCGGCATAGCGGGTGTAAGCCGAGGCATCGTGTGGAGAGCCGGCCGAACAACCGGCCGCCGACTCCATTTTCAGCGGCATGAAAATCCTGTCCTTGAGGAACGCCGCGAGCGATTGCCGCGCCACCTTCTCGAAGATCTCCGCGGCCAGCACGTAGTTGGTGTTGCTGTACTGCCACTTTGTTCCAGGGTCGAAGTTGAGCGGCTTTTTGGCCCAGCGGTCCAGGATGGCCAGCGGGGTGGTGGGCTGGGTCCATTCGGGAATGATGTAGTCTTGCGGAGCGTAGTCTTCATAGCCGGAAGTGTGCGAGAGCAACTGGCGGATGGTGACCTCGTCCGCGCGTGTGAAGGCCGGGAAGTACTTCGACACCTTGTCGTCCAGCGACAACTTATTCTGCTCCTGAAGCAGCAGGATGGCCGCGGCGGTGAATTGTTTGCTGATGGAGCCGACGGCATAGCGGGTCTCGGCGGTGGCAGCGCCGAAAGCCTTGGCAAAGACCAGCTTTCCATCTTTGACGACGGCGATGGACGCGCTGGGAGCGCCGCTCTGTTTGAGCGTGGCCGCGATCTTGTCGCTGAGTTTGCGTTCCAGGCCGGAAACCTCCTGGGCGGCCAGCGGCAGTGTGGCGGCAATGAGCGCGACGACAAGCGGGGGCGATTTCATAGAACGATCAGTATAGCTTTCCGTGGGTATTTCGGGGACAGGCTACATAACCTCGAAACTCCGCGAAGCAGCGAGCTATTGGCCCACCGCGAACCCACCCAGCGGCGACAGCACGCCGTTCAGCGAATAAGACAGTTGTGTCCCCGATATTTGCGATCCCGGCACAAATTCCACTTCCGGCACCACCATATTGAATTGATACAGCCCGATGGAACCCACCGCCAACCCGGCGTACCACAGCGTCACCGGCTCCATCGTCGAGTTCGCCCCTTGAAACACTGGCTGCAAGATCTGAAACGGCGTCTGCAAGCTGTTTGGCTGCGTCACCACCTGCCCCGCCGGGGCGTCCGGAGTCACCGGGCCGCAGCCGATGGCATACAGAACCACGGTGTCCCCCGCCTTAGCCACCCGCGACGGCAGCCCCGCGTCGATCCCGTCGTACCAGACATAAGCGCCATCCGGAAACAGCGCCAGCAGGCTACTCGAAGGTAGCGGGGCCATCAGAAATCCCGGCTGTACCGCGTTCACCGTCACGCTACGCGGCGGGCTGGTCGCCGAACCATTCGTTACCGTGACCGATGCCTGTCCCGGCTCGACAGAGAGCGGCACTTGCGCATTCACCTGTCCCGGGCTGATATAGGAAACTACCGCCGCCTGACCGTTGACCGCGACGCTCACGCCATCCAGCGATACCGGCGCCTGGCCGCTCACGAAATCCGAGCTTTGCCATGGCCGCGTGCTGGTCGCCAACTGTTCGCCGTAAATCTCGATCCACGATCCCGGCGCCACCGCCACCCCGGCGCCGAATGCCGACGCGCCGATCACGCCGTTGTACGTGCGGATCAGCGGCCCGGTCACCGGCACGGCCGGCACCGGAATGAATCCGTAGGTATGCAGTTTCCCATCGCTCAACTGCACCCTGAACGACCCCACCATTTGGCCGGCATCGTTGATGGCGGTTACTGCCGAGGAGGTGCCCGGAACTACGATCGAATCGTAAGTGCCGTCCGCATACCGCACGTCGTAAGTACCGCCGAACGCTCCGACGATCTCACCACTATTGTTAATCCCCGCGACTGACGAACAGCCTGGCGAAATCGTAGCTCCCGGCGCCACAAGCTCGGTGTATGTCGAGCCGTCGGCGCTACGCAGGAACGCGCAGGTTTCGGGAAAGCTGTTATAGTAATAGCCCACGATTTGCCCGGCGTTGTTGATGGCCGTGGCCGCGGTGCTGTTTCCCACCGGAAAGAACGTGAAGACGCCGGCAGCGCTGCGCAACCACCCGTGCCGGTCATTGCCGTCCTCGACGTAGATTCCTCCCACCACGTCGCCGTTATCGTTGATGCCGAAAGGCTCGGTATCTCCGAAACCGGTGTCGAAAGTAGTGAACGTCTTGCCATCGGCCGCCAGCACGAATCCATGGGTGCCCACGCTATCGAGGTATTCGCCCACCATCAGACCGTTGCTGTTGATTTGGCGAACCACCGTCGAATTGGCGCCGGGGGCGTCGATGATGGTCAAGCTCCCGTTGGGAGACAGGCGGAAACCGCGAGTGCCCGGAGAGTAAACGCTACCGGCTACCGTGCCCGCCGTCACGAAAGAGCCTGCCACCCAACCGCCGTTGTTGATGCTCACCGGCGCGGTCGACGTGGCTCCGGGCACGTCGATGACTGTGAGGCTCGTGCCGTCCGCGCTGCGCAGGAAACCGTGAGACGCGCCCGCGCTGTCCGTAAACGTTCCCACCACCTGCCCGCTGTTGTTGATGGCGTTAGGATAGATGTCCGCACCACCGGGCCCCGTAAACGTCACGAAATCGTAACTCGCCGCGCCGGCCGGGGTCAGCAGGAACGCTGCGAGCGCGAAGATCCTGGACCCGAACAGCCTCGGCCGTGAGTCAATCCGCCGCGTGTGGGCGCGCGGAGACGCACTAAGCATCGTCTTTTCCATGAGTCTCCACTCCTTCGCCGACATCGAAGCACGGCGATGCCCAAGAATGTTGCCGCACCGCCGCATGGGCGTAGCTGCCCACACCGGTCAGCAGTCCCAATGCGAAGACGGTCCAATTGAAGGGCTGTGGCAACCCGCCAGCCATGACGTTTTTGTAGTCCATGGCGAAGGCGAAGACGATGATGGCGGCTCCCGTGAGTATCCCTGCCCAATGTGCCGCGCCGATGCGAACCGGCTCACCGCGCGCTTCACTCCGAAGCTGCCAGACCCCGGCCACGATCATCGCGACCGAGACCAGCACCGGCGCCACCACGGGCCCGGCCCACGGAACGGGAATCAGGAACAGAATATCCCACGTAAACAGGGACGCGGGCCAGTCCAGCACCAACTTCAGAAACAGGTAGAACGTGACATCCCACGCACCGAACGCGATGACGAACGCCGCGGCCCACTGCCCGGTATTGCCCGCAACAGCCAGTGCGATGGCCGCTAGCATGACGATGGTGGCCGCCTCTCGCCCAATCTCGATGGGCAGCGTTTGCGTCTGCACGGGTCCCGATGCGCGCAGTTGCTCCAACGTCAGGAGCGGGAACAGGTCGCCGGGTGGCCGGCCCGGGTGGAACCGCAGACGGGCGGGCTCGTGCAGCACGCGCAGGTAGCTGACAACGGCAGCCTCCAGGTAGCCGAAAGCAGTGCCGAATAGCAGGAGGGCCAGAACGGTGCGTTTCCAGGGTAGGCCGCGAACTTGGTCCATGAACGTAAGGTACGCGATACGGACGGGGTGGCACAAGTAAGTCAACTGGCGTGACTTACTTCACCGCCAACCACGCCAGAAACAATCCGTCGGGCTTCACATCTTCCCAATACGAAATCGGATGGCTCGATACTTCCCTGCAATGCCGTCGCAACAGCCGCTCAAGCTCTCTGCGCGTGAACCATTTTTCCCACTCCGGCGTCGCCAGTCTGCCCCACTGCCCGGCATTCTTGTCGATAATCGCGATGCGCCCGCCCGGTTTCACTACGCGGCAGATCTCTCCCACCGCTTTCTCGATTTCGACGGCGTGCTCCAATGACTCCGTGGCATATGCCCCATCGAAGAAATCGTCCGCAAACGGCAGCTCGGTCATAGATCCGGCGCGCGTGTGGATGCCCTCCGGAACAAAGCTCAGCATGGCCTCGGAGATGTCCAGCCCCCAGAGCTCGGCTTCGGGCTCCTGCTGGCGGAACACGCGGGCGAACCGCCCCTTGCCGCAGCCTACGTCGAGCACCCGCTTACCCGCCAGCGGGCCGAGGTGCTCGCGAATCAGCTTCACGTGGTAAATGCGCGGATCGATGGTCGACGGGAAATGCTCCTCATCGGCCGCCGCCCGGTCGAAGGAAGATTGAATGCGCGCGCGCAGTTCGGGGGTGAGCTGCGCGCGCTCCAATTGCGAAAACAGCCGCTGCCAGTTCAACCCTATGCCCGCGTGAGGAAAATCGGCAGGCCCACCTTGCGGTCGTAGTACGGACGATACCGCTCGATGTTGTACATGGTGGCTATTTCCACGCGGCGCGGACCCAGTTTGGGGTCGGGAATCGGCACCATGGCGAAGCATCCGTTACTGATGGCGCACATCAGCCCGTGCTTGCCGGCTTCGATGGCGTCCATGGCCATGCCCGCGAAGGTGGAAGCTACCATGCGGTCCACGAAATCGGCGCTGCCCGAGCGCAGATCGTAAGTCAGGTCGCTGACGATGGTCTCTTCCCCGGTGGCGGTCTTCAACTCGTTACTCAGATCTTCGGCCACGCTCATTTTCTTGCGATGGCCGAAGGCGTCCGGGTCGCCATATTCCTTCACGGCGTAGCCTTCCCATTCCGCGCCCTCGGACAGAATCACCAGCGCATAATTGCTGGGGTTGTGGTGCTTGTCTTCCACCAGCATGCCGATCAGCTTCTGCAAATCCACTTTATATTCCGGAATGCAGCAGCGCACCGAGGTGACGTAGGCGGTGTACAGCGCGGTATAGCCCGCGTCGCGGCCGAACACGCGGAAAATACCGATGCGTTCGTGCGATCCCACGGTGGTGCGCTGGCGCTCGATGGCGTCCATGGCGCGCGTGATGGCGGTGGAAAATCCGATGCAATACTCGGTATTCCGCACGTCGTTGTCCATGGTTTTGGGCACCGCGATAACGTGGAAACCCTGGCGATCGAGTTCCGCGGCATAACTCAGAGTATCGTCGCCGCCGATGGCGATCAAATAATCCAGGTTGAGCGTCTCGATATTCTTGAGCACGGCCTTGGTCACGTCGAAGACCGTCGAAGTGACGCCTTTTTTGGTGGATTCCTTGGCGGGGAAATTCTGGCCCTCGAGCACCGGCGGCAATTTCTTCATCTTGGAGGGGTTGGTGCGGGAACTGTGCAGGTACGTGCCGCCGGTGCGGTCGATGGTCCGGGTATTCTCGCGGTTCAGCGGCAGCACGTAACGTGTGCGGCTGGCCGGGTCTTCCAGGTTGACGTGGGTGAGACCTTCCCAGCCGCGCCGGATGCCGACGACTTCACAACCGATTTCGCTTCCACGGTAAACTACCGTTTTGATCACGGAATTCAGTCCCGGCACATCGCCGCCGCCCGTGAGAATGCCGATACGCTTCGCAGACATGATTGCTCCTAAGGAATTGAGGATATCTTTCGGATCGGAAAGACCCATTATAAAGGATGGCGCGGACCAGGGGCGGGGCTGGGGTGCCTAACCGATCTGGGGATTTCGTGGCTCAGGCGCGGAATACGCTCCCTAACGGTCGCGGCTCTGTAACGAGTGCCCGCGTGTATGCAATTAGGTACAGAGCCGGGCCCAGAGGGCACCCCGTCAGGGAGCGTTCACCGGTGACGGACCATCCCCAGATCGGTTACGCACCCGCGGGGCTGGCCGCTCTACCCGTTCATCGACTATGATCGAAACATGACTCGACGCGATCTGGGACGGCTCGCCGTGGGTACCGCGGCGCTGCTCCCCAAACGCCAGGCGCGGGCCGCGGCNNGTGCTCTACACCAAGAAACTGCACGACGCGGCGCCCCTGCGTATGACCTTCGACGCGCCCACGCGCCGGCAGGCCGAACAGTGGCAGAAGAAATTGCGCGCCAAGCTGACCGAACTGCTGGGCGGCTTTCCCGCCAGCCCCGCGCCTCTGGCCGCGCAGACGCTCGAAGTCCGCGACTTCCCCGGTTACCGGCGCGAGAAATTCGTCATCCAGAGCCAGCCGGGGCTCTATGTTCTCGGCTACCTGCTGACGCCCAAATCCGGAACCGCGCCGCACCCCGCGGTGGTCTGCGTACCGGGACACGGGCGCGGCGTGGACGATATCGTAGGCATCGACGAAAAAGGCCAGGACCGCACCGACAAGGCCGGCTACCAGCACGATTTCGCCATCCAGGCGGTGGAGAACGGCATGGCGGCGGTGGCCATCGAGCCCATGGCGTTCGGATGCCGGCGCGACCCGGTGACCAAGAGCAAAGGACTGGGCGCCGCCGCCTGCCAGCCCGCCGCCGGAGCCGCGCTGCTGCTGGGCCAGACCATGATCGGCTGGCGCGTCTACGACGTGATGCGCACCATCGACTGGATCGCGACGCGCCCGGAACTCGACGCCGCCCGCGTGGGCTGCATGGGGATTTCCGGCGGCGGCACGTGTACGCTATTCTCCGCGGCGCTCGACCAGCGGATCCGCGCCGCCATGGTGAGCGGCTACCTGAACACCTTCCGCGAGTGCATCATGAGCGTGTCGCACTGCATCGACAACTACGTGCCCGGAATTCTCAACTGGGCCGAGCAGTACGACGTGGCCGGGCTCGTCGCGCCGCGTCCGTTGTTCGCCGAATCCGGGGAGCGCGACGACATCTTCCCCATCGCCGCCAGCCGCGAGAGCTTCCGGCGCGTGCAGAAAGTCTACGCCGTATTCGACGCCAGCGCCGCGGTGGAGCACGAGACTTTCGACGGACCGCACAGCTTCTGGGGCAAGCGTGGACTGCCGTTTCTGGCGAAGCATCTGGGCGTTTAGATCCAATCTGCCGTTGAGGAGAATATGGCCGTACTAATCGACGCGATTAACGTGAAGAAAAGGACTTTGTTTGAGCTGGACAACACTCCGTTCTCCTGTCTGGAAGCGGAGGTGAACACGCCCACCGCGCGCGGCGGCCAGACCCTGGTTCGGCTGAAGATCCGCAACCTTCTCACCAACGCGGTCTTTGAGAGGACCTTCAAAGCCAGCGACAAATTCAAAGAACCGGACCTCCAGATGGTCCCGGCCTCCTATTTGTATAGCGACGGCGAGGGTTCTCATTTCCTGGACCAGGAAACATTCGAGACCCTCACCCTTGCCGAGGAGGTGATCGGCAACGCGCTGGAATTCCTGACCGAGGGCGCGCTGCTGGAGTTACTCAAGTACAACGGAAATCCCATCGGCTTAGAGTTGCCAGCCTTCGTCGAACTGGCAGTTGCCTCCACCGAACCGGGTGTGCGGGGCGATTCGTCAAGCGGAAGCGTGACCAAGCCGGCCACCCTCGAAACCGGCCTGGAGATCCGCGTTCCCCTCTTTATCAAGGAAGGCGAAAAGGTACGGGTGTCGACCGAGAACCGGGAGTTTGCCGGGCGGGCATAAACCGGTCCCGGCTTTGAGGCTTGTGATAAGATCCCTTCATGTTCCGTCTCAGCACTCTCTTCCTGATCGCTCTGGTGACTGCCGCGGGTCCCGCATTGGCCCAAGCTCCGGCCGCGCCCGCGCCCACACCGCAAGCCCGCCCGACGCCGCCCACGCGCGATCCGCACACTCCCGGATATGTCATGGCGAAAGACTTACCTGACGGCGCCAATGCTCCCGCCAACGCCGACGGAAACTTCATCCTCGGCCCCACACACAATCCCGCGGCGGAGATGGCCGCGCAGGATGGTGTGCCGCAGGGAACGGTCTACGAATTCACCATGCCATCGGCCGACAGCAAGATTTACCCCGGCATCGCCCGGGAGCAGGGCACCTTCGGCGTGGCCGACCCCGCCGACCCCGCAAAGTTAGTGGTCACCACCAGCCACCCCGCTTCCTACACTCGCCGCGTGGCGGTGTATGTCCCCAAGCAATACGTCCCCGGCGCCGCCGCACCGTTCATCGTTGGGGCGGATGGACCGGACCGCGCTCTGTTCACGGCCTTGGACAATCTGATCGCCCAGCACCGCGTGCCCGTAATGATTGCCATCTCTCTGGGCAACGGCAGCGGCGACGCTCAGGGAAGCCAGCGTGGTCTGGAGTACGACACCATGTCGGGCCTGTACGCGGAGTTCGTCGAGAAGGAAGTGTTGCCAATGGTCGAGAAGCAGTACAATGTGAAGCTGACCAAAGACCCCGAGGGTCGCGCGACCATGGGCGGCAGTTCCGGCGGTTCGTGCGCCTTGATCATGGCCTGGTATCACCCGGAGCTCTACCATCGCGTTCTCACTTACTCGGGCACTTATGTGAACCAACAGTGGCCGTCGAACCCCGAGACTCCCCACGGCGCCTGGGAGTTCCATGAGCACCTCATACCCAACAGCCCGGCCAAGCCCCTGCGCATCTGGATGGAAGTCGGCGACCGGGACCTTTTCAACCCGAATGCCATGCGCGATAACATGCATGACTGGGTGGTTGCCAATGAGAATATGGCCAAAGTGTTGGCCGCCAAGGGCTACCATTATCAATTCGTATTTGCGCGCAACGCCGGCCACACCGACCGTGCCGTGAAACAGCAAACCTTGCCCGAAGCTCTGGAGTACTTATGGCAGGGCTACCCGAAGAACTGATTGGAGCCGGCGGATTCGGGAGGTCCGGCACGAACTGTTACTTAAAGGTTACGCCATTTAGCCTTGCGCGGCTATTGTAGCCGAAAGAGGGCTCTCTGAAAACTTACCTCAGACGGCGTTTACGCCAGTTCACGGCGCATAGCCGGCCGTTCGGAAAATAGCCACCCGGCCCGCTCGTCTACAGCAGAAGCGCGGTAATCCCGGAAGGTAAGCACTTGACGTGGCGGGGTGCCCCAGCAAAACGCCCTTGACTCGGGCGGTAAACTGAAACCATGGGCATGCCGCCTGAGGATGGGATCGACGAGTTCCGGTTGGATCGCACGCAATTCTCCGTCGTGCGCCTGACCGATCCGGACGATGCGGTCGGGTACTGGCTGTCCCGGCCAGTCGAGGAGCGGCTGCGGGCGCTCGAACTTTTGCGAAGGACCTTCTATGGCTACACCAGCGCTGGCGAGGGACTTCAAAGAGTTCTTGAAGTCGCTCAACTCGAACCACGTTGAATACCTTCTGATTGGCGGGTACGCGGTCGGTATTTATGGCTACATCAGGGCCACCAACGATCTCGATATTTGGGTCAACGTGAGCCTGGAAAACGCCGCCAGAATTGAGCGTGCACTTCGCGAGTTTGGGTTCGCCGCGGCAGGGCTGACCTCCGACCTGTTTCTTGCCCGGAATAACGTGGTTCGCATGGGGGTGCCACCGATTCGGATTGAGATTCTCACCTCCATATCGGGAGTTGAGTTCGAATCGTGCTACGCCGAAAAAGAGATGGTTCCGATTGAGGAAATGGTGGTTCCCGTGATCAGTCTCGCCCGTCTGCGGGTAAACAAGGCGGCCAGCGGACGGGCGAAAGATCTGGCGGACCTGGAGAATCTGCCCCACTAGTCTTCAAACCCCGGCCACCGCGCGTCCCGGCCCGCCGCCGAAGCCGCGCCGCCCAACTGTCGTAATCTGGAACTTACAACCACAATATGGCCGAATCTCCCATCGCTCCACCCAAGCAGGGTTTCGCCGCCAGGCGTGCCGTAGTGGAATACGACACGGATTCCGAACTGCGCGACACCGAACACGTTCCCCTGCTGGAGCCGCGCGGGATCGAGGCGTTCTACCAGCGTGAAGTCCTGCTCCACATCCGCAGTGCGTGGATCAATGCGGACGGGACCAAGATCGGCTACGGGATTTCGTTTACCCGCCACTTCAACCAGCCGAAGCCGCTGCACACCCTGGGCGAGATCCGCGCGGACATCTTCGCCGTGCGGAAGGAGGCCGAAGGCTTGCTGGACGAGCGTGTCCAAGGAGTCGCGACGTGAGCGGCGAGATCCGCCTTCCCGCGCNNGCGGATGGGCGAACCCGCATCGATGTCAGGCTGATCCGGGAATCCGTCTGGCTGACGCTCAATCAGATCGCGGACCTCTTTCAGCGCGACAAGTCGGTCATTTCGAAACACATCAAGAACATTTACGAGTGCGGCGAACTTGCCCAGGCTCGAACTGTTGCAAAACTTGCAACAGTTCAAACCGAGGGTGGCCGGTCTGTAACGCGGGAGATCGAATTCTACCGGCTGGAGGCGATCCTGGCTGTCGGCTACCGCGTAAAGTCGCCGCGCGGTACACAGTTCCGCCAGTGGGCCACCGCCCAATTGGAGCAGTACTTAGTCAAAGGCTTCGCCATGGACGACGAACGCCTGAAGCAGGCCGGCGGCGGCAACTACTTCGACGAACTCCTCGCCCGCATCCGCGATATCCGTTCCTCGGAGCGGGTGTTCTGGCGGAAGGTGCTCGATATCTACGCAACCAGCGTGGATTACGATCCGGGCGCGGAGGCCTCGCAGAAGTTCTTCGCCGTGGTCCAAAACAAGATGCACTGGGCGGCGCACGGTCATACCGCCGCCGAGGTGATCGCCCGGCGCGCCGATGCA
>PLRZ01000681.1:10738-15792 GCA_003164075.1 Bryobacterales bacterium
GCCGAACTTCAGGCGCGCAGCCGCAAGCCCATGACGATGAGCGAATGGATCGCCAAACTCGACAGTTTTCTAAAGCTGAGCGATCGCGATCTCCTGACACACGCCGGGACCGTCTCCCACGATGCCGCGCTGGCCAAGGCGCAATCCGAGTTCGACAAGTTCCGGGCAATCGAGGACATCAAGCCCCAGCCCGTAGATCTGGATTTCGAGAACGCCCTGGAGCAGGCCAGGCAGATTACCTCAAAGGCGAAACGGAAGCCGGCGGAATAGTCGGCGGATTATTGTCGTAACCTGAAATTTACACCACATTTATGGCCGAATCTCCCATCACTCCACGCAAGCAGGATTTCGCTGCCTGGTATCAGGACGTCGTCATGCAGGGCGATATGGCGGAACCCGCCGAAATCGTCAAGGGCTGCATGGTCATCAAACCCAATGGCTACGCCGTCTGGGAATTGATGCAGCGCGAGCTTGACGACCGCTTCAAAGCTACCAACCACCAGAACTGCTACTTCCCGCTGCTCATCCCCGAGAGCTTCCTGCATAAGGAGGCCGAGCACGTGGAAGGCTTCTCGCCCGAACTGGCGGTGGTCACTATCGCCGGCGGCAAGAAACTCGAGGAGCCGTATGTCATCCGGCCCACCTCGGAAACCATCATCGGCCATTTCTTCTCCAAATGGATCCAGAGCTATCGCGACCTGCCCATGCTGCTCAACCAATGGGCCAACGTGGTCCGCTGGGAACTGCGCACGCGCCTGTTCCTGCGCACCAGCGAGTTTCTCTGGCAGGAAGGTCACACCGCCCACGCTTCGCACGAAGAGGCCGTGGAAGAGGTGCTGCGCATTCTCGATATTTACGCCGAGGTGGCCGAAGACGTCATGGCCATGCCGGTGATCAAGGGGGTAAAATCGCGCGCCGAAAAGTTCGCCGGAGCACTGCGCAGCTACTCCATGGAGGCCATGATGCAGAACGGCCTGGCGCTGCAGGCCGGCACCAGCCACGACCTGGGCCAGAATTTCGGCAAGGCTTTCAACGTGCAGTACCAGACCAAAGAAGGCCAGCTCGATTACGTCTGGCAGACCAGTTGGGGCGTGAGCACCCGGCTGATCGGCGGCCTCATCATGAGCCATTCCGACGACAAGGGCCTGGTGCTGCCGCCCCGTCTGGCGCCGGTGAAAGCCGTGCTGGTGCCCATCTATCGCAAGGAAGAGGAGAAGGCCAAGGTGCTGGAAGCGGCGCACCGCATCGCCAAGGAGGTCGGCGCCCGCGTGGACGATCGGGAAGGGCCGTCGCCGGGCGCCAAGTTCTTCCATTGGGAACGGCGCGGCGTTCCGGTAGTGCTGGAATTGGGGCCGCGCGACCTGGCCTCCGGTAATATCGTGCTCAAACGGCGCGACACCGGCGTCAAGGAGGTAGTGCCGCAGACGGACATCGCGGCGCGTCTGCCCGCGACCCTGGCGCAAATGCAGAAGGACCTTTATAACGCCGCGAAACAGCGGCTCCGCGATAACACCGTGATGGCCAATTCCATGGCAGAGGTGGAATCGATCCTGGGCGGCGTGACGGCGGAAAAGGGCGGCGGCAAGTTTGTGATGGCCCATTTGAAAGACGACCCCGCTTGCGATGCGCGCCTCAAGGAGTTCAAGGCAACGGTGCGCAATATTCCTCTGGTGGATGAGTTCGACGGCGCGGGAAAGTGCATCCTCACCGGCGACACGGTGGACCGCCGGGTGGCGATCGCCAAGGCGTACTGAGTCCTACTGATCTAACACTTCATTGAGAAAAAGCGCCAGATCGGGGATCTCGTCTTCGGCCACCGATGGCGACGCGACTTTCAGGGTTCGTGCCCGTTGGCACATCTTATCCTGACTCTTGGTGAGCTTGGCCGCCAGTATCACCGAGTTCAAGAAGCGGCCGGAGACGCGCAACACGGGCCCGTGCGGCGTGCCCTCGCCATGCTCGCCATGGCAACTGGCGCAGCCGGCGTGAACATAGCTGTCTTGTCCTGCCTCCGCCGACCCACGGGCTGTCCGGAACACCGACTGCGGGTTCATGCGCACCATATGGACGGCCGGCTCGAGTTCATCGAATTCCATGCGATCGGCCAACAAATCGGCTACTGAGAGCGTGGGGTGGTCCACCCCGTGGGAGCTGTGCGTCGCCGTCTTTGCGAAGACATGTAACAGCTCGTGCGCCGTCACCCGGCCGACCGCGCGGCCAAATGCTTTCTCGCGGGATTGTGCGGGTAAGCCCAACAGGTCTTTCCGCACGTAGGCCCCGATGGCGTCGCAGTCCACTTCGGCGAATGGCAGGACTACTCCGTCGCTGATGTGCGTCCAGCCGAGACGCCGGTCAACGAGGGAATTGGTGGCAAACGGGAGAACTTCGCATCGCCCGGAGAACTTGACCACCGCAAGTTCCATCCACACGCTTTGATCGGCCGCGGGTAGCGATTTCCACTGAAAGCGCAGCCCATTGGACGCCATCAGGGAATCGGTCTCCTCCCGGATGGCCTGTACTACGGCTGGCGCCGGCCTCTTCTCGAATTCGGTATACAGGGCCGCAGACCCGACCTGGCCTGGAGTGGGCGACGCGGCCCACAGTCCCAGGAAGATCAAACCACGAATCATAGACGGGATGACTCAGTCTTAAATAAATCACCCGGCGCACAGGAAGTCAATGCTTATCGGCTAATGCGAAGTGCTCACACCGGCGGAAAAGATTACCGAGTGTGTCCCCCGATACGGACCTACAGCGGCGAACTGGAGATCCGCCTCCGGCTAACTCCGGCTAATACCCCTTTGTCAACCTTTGGGCAATAGACAACACTCTACAAGACGTTATAGGAAGCCATGGCACCGTGCCGCGCGGTTCCCTTCCTGGCGGCAGGGCAGTGAAAGAACGGGTAATGGTATGCTTCGTGCATGACCGCAATTGACAAGTTGTTCGGAAGTACTCCGCTGAGCGCGACCCGCGCCGACACCATCCGGAAAACATACATGCTGCTGGGGCTCGCCGTGGCCGGGGGGTTCTGCGGCGGATACCTGGGCGCCCAATCGGACACGCTGGCCGACCTGTTCACGGGCTGGCTCGGCTGGATTCTGGCGATGGTGCTGCTCAATGTCATCCCGCGCATCGCCATGGCTGCCCGCCATAATCCGGTACTGGGCGTCACCGCGCTGCTGGCTGACGGCTTCATTTCGGGAATCGTGCTGGCTCCCATCCTCCGGCTGGCGAGCCGCTATTCGCCGGGAACGACTGAGATTGCGATGCTGATGACGCTGGTGGTTTTTGGCGCCGTCACGGCGTTCGTGATGGCATCGGGCCGGACGTTTTCGGCGCCGCGTGGATTGATGCTGGGGATCTCGGTGAGCGTCATCGCCGCCATGGTGCTGAACGCGTTTCTCAACATCGGTCTGCTGGGGATGCTGATTGCCGCGGGAATCGGCATTCTGGGCGTGTGCATCCTGGTGTACGCCACCAGCGAGGTGCTCAACAATCCTCTCGCCGATAGCCCGATTCCCGGCGCGCTGATGTTGTTCGCCGGTCTTTTTAATGTGTTCGTGGCGATTCTGAATATTCTTCTGCGGCTGAATCGGCGGCGCTGACTCTGCCGGATGGCCGAGAAACCGCTTGCTTGCGCGCGCGGCTCGGAAAGGTCACAGAGCTGGTTCGCGGCATTGGGAGACTCTCCGGCTGGTACAATCCGATGTCATGGCGAACAAGTTCGACTTCGCGTTTGTCCTCAAGGACAACCTCAACCTGAAATACTTTCCCGTCTCGCAGGCGATGGTGACATTCACTGTCACCGGGGACGACGATCCCCTGACCCTGCAATTGATGCGCGACGCCGTACACGGCGAATTCGTCAAGACGCAAACCAAAGTCAACAATTTCATCAAATCCCGCAACGCGGAGATTTTCCGCCTGGGGATTAACCAGCGCGCCCAAAAGAAGGACGTGCAGCTCATCGACAGCGGCAATCAAACCATACAGAACTTCCTGAACGATTTCAAGAAGGCCGCTGACGCGCTCTTGGATGCCTTTCAGCGCAAGCAGGTGGCAAAAGCCCAAAAAATCGCCGCATCTCCCGGAACGGCGGCCAGCGCTCTCAAATGGGTGATCTCCGTCGGCTGGACGCTGTTCCAGGGCAGCAAAGCCGTGGCTGACATTTACGGCGCGGAAGGTCCTTTGAAAATCATCGATGGCATCAAGGGATTCGTGGACGCGCTCAAGGACCTTCAGGAGCTGATCGGCAAGGTGCAGGACTATTTCGCCAGCGAAAAAGCCGTCAATGTCCGGCTCCGCGCTGCCCTGAAGTCCCTGGCGGCCAAGAAGTCATTCACGGAGGGCGACGTGAAGGCGCTGGACGATCTGGTCCATCTCTACGAGACCAAAGTTCTGGGCATGGAAATCACCGCCAAAAGCCTCTCCGCCAAGATCACCCAGGCGATCGGCATGGTTCCCAGCAAAGGCATCGCCAGCCAGGTGCAAAAAGAGGCGGAAGAAAAACTGGACGAGCTTCTGAAGGGTCTGGTGCAACTCCAGACCACGCTCAAGCCGATAGAGAAACAGCTTCTGAAGTACAAACTCAATCTCGGCGCCGCGAAAGCCTTCGCCAAGAAAGGAGCGCCCCAGTCCTGGGTGAGTTGGGCCGCATCGAAGGCGTACGATTTCAAGGATACGGCCTTCTCCGCCTGGGAAAAGAAACTCGCCGATGTTGCCCAGGACCTGACCGAGAAGTGGGTCGACTACCTGATCAAGAAATTCTCCGTTCCGGAGAACGTGGTGGCCAAGATCTGATCGCCAATCCTTAATACCCCATTTCGCCCATCACAAATGGGCATCGCGGATGATTTGCGTGAATCTGCATGAAGTACATCCGATTGTGGGCGGGCGCGTTCCCCTCGGTGGCTGAATCCGGTTCCTCGGCGGCGACGCTAAGGGCCTGTGTGGAAATAACCTCAGAACTCCGGATGTCGCCCCGCAATTTCAGAACTCCTGACGTCGTGGAATTTGGGATGAGCCTGTCTTCGTGGCGCAGGCACTCCTGC
>PLRZ01000450.1:0-2081 GCA_003164075.1 Bryobacterales bacterium
GGACCGGGAGAGTAAAGAGAGGATAATCCGATGGCAAACACACCCGCTATGGGAAATGGACCGTTCGAGTTTACAGACTCCAATGACAGGCAGGTGTCGATTCCGATTTCTGCGTTCTCCTTCGACAGCAACTCCAAACTGCAAGTTACAGCCGATTGGCAGGCGGCGGTGACAGCACAGCCGGGAGCCGCCCTGCTGGCCTATATGCAGGCCGAGGGCTTGCTCTCGCCCGCGGCGGCGCCGTCCACTTTCCCGGCGATGATCGCCAATGCCGCCGATCCGGGCGCCGGAGGGAACAACATTACGGTCACTATCTCCAACATCGTGCCGGCTACCGATCCTACCCAGACCACGTTCACTGTAACGGTGACCGAGAACGATCTGTACACCGGGCTCACCGCCGCCACCATGGAACAGACGCTGGGAAGCAGCGCGGTCACGGGCTCTTCGCCAGGCTTGGTGCAGGTGAAGCACGGGTCGGTGGACCCCTTCGGCGTGCCGCACTCCACGTCGGGCGTGCTGACAGGTTCTCCGCTGCACATGGATGTGCTGGGAACCGGCTCACCGCCAAAGGTGTTCACCCTGCTAGCGAAGAAGAGCGGCGCCGACGGAGGGCTGACCCATGTTACGGTGACGCCGGACAGCGCCAGCCCTTCGCCGACCGTGGAAACCTTCTCGCTGCACGCCACATGGACCAAAAACGCCACCGCAACTCTGCTCACCCTCGCGTCGGTGGTACAAAGCCAGCTCAGTTATGAAATCAGCGTGGCGCTGCCCGGCAGCGGGGCATACTCCCTGCCGGCCGCCGCCGCAACCACGCTCAGCGGCGGCGCTCCCGGCGCAAGCGCGTCCGCCACTCTTTTCACGGGGATCTGACCGTTTCGTGCTTTGACCGATTGGAGAATTGCATAATGCCGATTACGCCTACCTACCCAGGAATCTATATCGTCGAGTTGCAGAGTAACGCGCACACCATTACCGGAGTGCCGACCTCGATTACGGTCTTCGTAGGGTACACGCATCCATTCAAGACCAATTCCGCCAACTGGGGCAAGGCGGTAGAGATCTTCAGCTTTACCGACTATGAACGGCAATTCGGCGGACTCTACACCAGCGGCGTGATCCAGTCGCACGTGGCCTATGCCGTCAACCAGTTCTTTCTGAACGGCGGATCGGACGCCTATGTGGTCGCGCTCCAGCCCAATTACTACGATTCCCACGGCGTTTTCCAGGGAGTAGTCAATGCGCCGTCGGTGCAGCTTGGGCCGGTCACCTTCACGGCCCTGGAGCCGATCGACCAAGTCCCCATGACGGTGACCATCAATAACATCAAGACGACGTTTCTTGCCAACGACACGGCGGACATCCTGATCAGCTACGGTTCACGCGGAGAGACGTTCCGCAAGGTCAACCTGAATCCCAACGACACCAATTTCATCGGAAACCGCCTCAACGGCATCTCCCAACTGGTGACGGTGGCGGCGAGCGCGGCGTCCGGATTCGTGGCCATCGGACAGGCAGCCATGGGATACCCGGCGGGCACGCAACCTTCGCCCAGTTGGACGGCCTTCAGCGAAGTGGACTTTGCTCCCGTCTTCCAGCAGGACAGCTCGCTCGACAAGGTGACCGTTTTCAACCTGCTGCTGATCCCCGGCGTGGCCGACAACAATATCTGGAGCGAAGCGCTGGCCTTCTGCGAACGCAAGCTGGCATTCGTCATCATGGATCCCCCGGTGGCGGATTCCGCGGACGGATACGGGGCGTANNTACCTCCAGTCCACCGACCCGCTGACCGGCAATACCCTGTACCTGCCGCCCAGCGGCTCGGTGGCCGGAATTTTCTCCGCCACGGACACCGCCCGCGGCGTATGGAAGGCCCCGGCCGGGCTGCAGACCACAATTCTCAATACCACCGGGGTGGTGGATACGGGCCGCATGACGGACGCGCGGCAAGGCACGCTGAACGCTCTGGGTGTGGATTGCCTGCGGGACCTGCCGGGAATCGGCACGGTGGTGTTTGGCGCCCGCACGCTGGTGACGCAGAATCCGGCCCAGCAACAGTGGCGCTACGTCCCCGTGCG
>PLRZ01000450.1:2106-2572 GCA_003164075.1 Bryobacterales bacterium
GTGGCCTTCGCGCCTTTGAAGCCGGCGGAATTCGTGGTGATCCAGATTGCCCAACTCGCCGGCCAGACGCAGACTTCATAGGAGGTTTCATGGGTAAGCCATTCAGCGTGAACACCAGCCGCTTCGATCCATACAAGTCGTACGCATTCCTGGTTTACATCGGAGCCAGCACGAGCCCGGTCGCCGGGGTCAGCAAAGTGACCGGCCTCAAGCGATCTTCGGATCCGATCGAATACAAAGAAGGCGGCAACGCCATCATCCTCAAAGGTCTCGGCCGGACCAAGTACGATGCCATCACGCTCGAACGAGGCATCACGCATGACACCGACTTCGAGAATTGGGCCAACGCCGCGCAGGTCCTGGACAAGGGCGCGCCCTCCACTTCGCTGAAGAATCTGCGCCAGGAGTTGCGCATCGATTTCCTCAACGAGGAACGGCAGACGGTGCTGCGGTTTCTGGTCCATCG
>PLRZ01000381.1:0-369 GCA_003164075.1 Bryobacterales bacterium
AACGCGTCATCCACGGTTTCGAGGAGCACCAACCTGACAGTGGCGGGCCAATCGGTCGCCGTTACCCAGGGCGGCACTATTTGCAATGATGTGCTGGGATCGTCGAATGCCTCGATCCCCTTCGGCGGCGGCACGGGGGGCGTGACCGTGACTGCCCCGGGGGTCTGTGGTTGGCAGTCTCTGGCGGATGCTTCGGCGGCGTGGCTGACAATCTCGTCAAGCGGCAGCGGAGGAACGTCGAACGTGGTGTTCACTGCGGCGGCGAATGGCACGGCGAGCGCACGGTCGGGTACATTGACTATCGCGGGACAGCCCTTCACTGTAAATGAGGCGGCGGGGCCCTGTAACTACATATTGAGTGGAACGAGC
>PLRZ01000381.1:411-3456 GCA_003164075.1 Bryobacterales bacterium
CCGGCACCATCCAGTTCGCCGGACAGACTTACACCGTGACGCAGTCCGCCGCCGCCTGCGCTTTCAGCCTGAACGCCTACGGTCTGGCGCTGGGCCAGGCAGGCGGAACAGGATCGCTTTTCGGCTCAGCTACGGCGCTGAGTTGTCCGGTCACGCCTGCGGTGGATCAACCCAGCATTGTGATCCTGGGAACTCTTGCGGGTCCGGTTGGCAGCACCTACACTTTGCCTTTCACAGTGGTGAGTTACAACTCGACGGTGGGCGGCGTCCGGCGAATGGTTATCTCATTTGGCGGGCAGTTGTTCACTATCAAGCAGACATCATGGTGAGGCGAGGCGACGAAATGAAGCGGAGACCTAGTATGCGAAAACCGATGAGAAACCTGGCGGGATGGCGGCAACTGCTGGCGGCAGCTCTGGCGATGGCAACCTTGTTATGGGCTACTAACAAGGGCCCGGACGCGGGCAATTACACCGCCACCGACAGCACGGTGTACAGTTTCGTGGATCCCGCCGGGGGCGGTGGGAGTCCCAGCGTGCTCACCGGGACCGACGACGGCACGGCTGTTCTCACTCTACCGTTTACCTTTCAGTTCTACGGCCAGAGTTATAACCTGATATGCGTGAGCGCTAATGGCATAGCCTATTTCGTGACCAGCGCGCCTGCCTGCAGTGCGCCGACCGACTTCGCCAATACCGATCTGACCAGCAGTGCCGTACCGGGGGACCTGCCGGCGATCGCACCTTTCTGGATGGATCTTTCGTTCCAGACAGCGGGCGCGGGCGCGGTCTACTACCAGACATTGGGGGCGGCGGGCAGCCGGCAGTTCATCATGGAATGGTACAACGCATTTGCCGCGGGCTCGCTCAGTCCGGTGACTTTCGAAGCGGTGCTCTACGAGGGCAGCAATAACGTGCTGTTCCAATATCAAACCGTGGGCCCCGCGTCCAACGGCGCTCAGGCGACAATCGGCATCCGCGATTCAGGAGGGAATGCCAATGGCCGGCAGATTCAGTGGAGCTACGACGCCGCGGTCCTGGCGAATAGCAGCGCAATCCTGTTCACTGCGCCCAGCGCCACGGCGACCTCGGTGAACACCATCGCTACTTCCCCTTCCGGTCTGACGGTGACAATCGATGGCACACCCACGTCGACACCCGCGGTTGTCAGTTGGGTGCCGGGGTCGAACCACACTCTGTCGGTAGTGGCGTCGCAGACCAATGGCGGCACTAAGACTACGCTGACGTCCTGGTCGACGGGGGATACCACGGCGTCGATCGGTGTAGTGGCTCCCACCACCGGGATCACTTATACGGCGACCTTCGCGACACAATACCTGCTGACTACGTCTGCCAACCCATCGAACGAGGGAAGTATCAGCGCGGGCGGATTTATCGATGCGGGCGCCACGACAAGCGTAAAGGCCACGGCGACGTCGTCCTATATACTGAAGAACTTTTCGGGGGACCTCACGGGCAGCACAAATCCGCAAAATCTCCTGATGAACGGGCCCAAGAATGTCGTGGCCAATTTCGGCGCCGCCTTCAGTCCATGCGACGTCACCCAGAACGGGATCATCACCGTGGCTGATGTGCAGGCCATAATCAACGAAGCGCTGGGATCTCAGACGGCGGTCGATTTGAGCGGGGACGGGGTGGTCAACGTTGTCGATGTTCAAATTGTGATCAACGCTGTCCTGACGTCGGTCTGTTTGGCGATATAAGCTATTTCGGGGACAGGCTACATAACCTCGAAATACAAATCGGGAAACCGGACGGAGTTTCGAGGTTATGTAGCCTGTCCCCGAAATAGGCGCCGGGTCAGGCCAATTCCTTGCGGAAGAAGGCCAGGCTGGCGGCGGCGTCCGCTTCGAACGTGCCCTTCCCTTCGATGGAAAGTCCGCCGCGAAAGCCGGTCTTCTTGACCAGTTGGAAGAATGGGGCGTACCCCGGATCCTCCGCGGGATCCTTCGGCCAGACGCGGCCGGCGGGGTTGGCGAAATGCAGGTGTACAATAGCGTCGCGCGCTGTTTCCAGGATTTGCGGGTCTTCGTGCTCCTGCTGCAGGTGGTAATAATCGATGATCATCTTGACGTTGGGATGGTCCACTTCGCGCACCAGGCGCAGCGCTTCGGCGCCGGTATTGATAATGTTGCTCTCCTGCTTGCGCAGCGGCTCGATGGCCACCACGATGTCTCGCTTTTGGGCAATCGGCCCGGCCAGATGGAGAAACGACACGATCTGCTGCCATGCCCGGTCGCGCGAAAACCCCTCCGGCACATTGCGCGAACCAGCGCTGCCCCACACCACGATGGTGGCGCCGAGCGCCTTGCACCGGTCGAGCGCGGAACTCATGTAGGCCGTGAGGGCGTCGCGGTCCACAGCCGGACCCACCACCATCAGCGACCGGATAAAGCTATTGAAACACTCGCAGCGCAGGCGCGATTTCGAGACGCGCTCTTGGAAGCCGGCAAACGCCTGGTCGCTGAGCGCGGCCACGGCGGCCACAGCCGGCTCGAAATAGTCGAACCCGTACTGTTCCGCTTTAGCGAAATCGTCCACTGAACCGCAGACCCCGATTTCCACCTGGCCGACTTTGGCGGGCGCCGGCAGAGCCGCCGCGCCCAGGGAGAGTAGCAACGCACGTCTGGTTAACATGATCGACTTCCATTGTGACGCAATTCCTTGAGGCTCGCGGAAACGTGCGGAGCTGCGGAGAATTCACCGGTGGCCTCAGAGTTTTCATTCGCCCATACGCGAATTCCGCCAGTCCCTCTGTGGTGCTCTATTGTCTTGCCGGGATCAGGGAGCGCAACTTCCCCCTTGACACATCACTCGGATTCCGATATAACGGAAAGCGAATGATCGAGGATTACAGTCCGTTCCTCCCTTTATCCCCGGCGGCGCTCCATATCCTGCTCTCCCTGGCCGGCGAAGACCGGCACGGCTACGGGATCATGCAGGAGGTCGCCCGCCAATCCGAGGGCCAATATAAACCCGGCCCCGGCACACTCTACGACAACCTCCAAAAGCTCATGACGCAGAG
>PLRZ01000381.1:3463-5920 GCA_003164075.1 Bryobacterales bacterium
CGCCTGGAAACCGTGGTCCGCGAGGCCAAGGCCTGCCTGCACGCTCCCCGGAGGGCCACGTGATGCGCACCTGCTATCGCTGTCTGCTGTGGCTCCATCCGCCCATGTTCCGCCGCCAGTTCGCCGGGGAAATGCTCTGGATNNCCGCCAGTGGCTGCTGCGCTCCGGCTGGTGGAAGATCGCTCTGGCGCTGTCACTGGCGCTGTTTGAAGTGGTCCTCGGAGGGTTCGGCGCCATGCTCTTCGGGCGCCGCAACCTTGTCGATCCGGCGTCCGCTCCATCCGTCGGCAGTATTGCCGAATTCGCCAACCACGGCTCCATCGCGCATCAACCGCTCACCATCGGCATCGTAATGTATCTGGCCGTCTTTGTGACCGGCGGCCTGATGGTAATGGTGATCGGTCTCACTTTCTGGATGAAAACCTTCTCCGCGCGGCGCGGCCACGCGGGACACAGGCTGCGCTGATGCTGGAACTGCGCGCGGTCACCAAACGCTACTCGGGCATCGCCGCGGTGCACAACGTCAGCTTCGTGGCGCACGCCGGCGAGGTCACCGGCTACCTCGGGCTCAACGGCTCCGGCAAGTCCACTACGCTGAAAATGATCACCGGCCTCATCGCGCCCAGCGACGGCGAGATCCTGTTTCGCGGCCAGCCGGTGGACCGCGACCCCATCGCCTATCGCCAGACGGTCTGCTACGTCCCCGAGGAGCCGCACCTCTACCCGCACCTCACCGGCGCCGAATACCTGGAAATGGTGGGCCACCTGCGCGGCCTGCCGGAGCGCCAACTCGGCGAAAAAATCGCGGGCTTCCTGCGCCTGCTCTCGCTCTATCAGGACCGTTACGTGCCCATTTCGTCGTACTCCAAGGGCATGCGCCAGAAAGTGCTGCTGATCGCCGCGCTGCTCCACAACCCCGAACTGGTGCTGCTCGACGAGCCCTTTTCCGGCCTCGACGTCAATTCCGCGCTGGTGCTCCGCGACCTCATCCGAGAGCTGGCGGCGCGCGGCAAAGTGGTGCTGTTCAGCTCCCACGATCTGGAAACTGTGGAGCGCGTCTGCTCCCGCGTGGTGATCCTGCACAAGGGCCGCATCGTGGCCAACGATTCCATCCAACAACTGCGCGCCCTCATGTCGCTGCCCACGCTGGAAGAGATCTTTTCGCAATTGGCAGTCGAACAGGACACCCCCGCCATCACGCAGCAACTAGTCCAACTCATGGAGTGGTAGCCATGCCCGACCAGCACCGCCAGTTCCGCATCCTCTATCGCGATTTCCTGTTCCGCATACTGGACCTGGAATTGCTCGCGTCGCGCGGCGTCGCGCAGCGCCTGCTGGGGCAGTTCGCCGCCATGCTGGCGGCCTTCAGCTTCACGTTCACCATGTATTTCGTGCCGCGCTACGGTCTCTCCACCTTGCCGTGGGAAAAGCTCAGCCGCCTGGGTTGGGTGGACCAGGATCTGCTGATTGCCACCACCATGGCTATCGCCGGGCTGTTCACCGTGCTCGCCTGGAACAACGTCCTGCCCGACCGCCGCGATTGCCTGATACTCGGCCTGCTGCCGGTGCGCCAGCGGACCGTCTTCCTGACGAAACTGGCGGCGCTCGGCACCGCCCTGGGAGTGGCCATCGCGGCCCTCAACGCCTTTACCGGCTTGGCCTACCCGTTCGCCATTGCCCCTCCGGGCAGCGGCACGCTGGCGGTGCTGCGCGGTTTCGGCGCGTATTGGACCACCATGTTCGCCGCCGGCTTGTTAGTCTGCTGCGCGCTGCTTTCGATACAGGCGATCGCGGCCAACCTGCTCCCTTATCGCCTGTTCCTGAAGCTCTCCGGTGTTTTGCAAATGGCGGCATTTTTCGCGATCCTGGGCGTCTATTTCCTCAAGCCTCCGTATACCGCCGGCCTCACGTGGCTGCCTTCGTTCTGGTTTCTGGGACTGTTTCAGAAGCTCAGCGGCGTGGGCGGCTTCGACCCCCTTGCCGCCACCGCCCTGCGCGCGTTGTGCATTGTCTGCCCACTGGCGATGGTCGCCTTTCCGCTGGCTTTCCACCGCTACAATCGCCGCATCGTGGAACAGCCCGACATCGCCCCCTCCGACCGGTCCCGCCCCGCCATGCGGCTGGTGGGCTGGCTGGCCGCGAAGCTGATTCCGCGAACCGTGGAACGCGCCATCCTGCTTTTCACCGCCCGCACGATTGCGCGCAGCCGCCACCATCGCCTGCTGCTGGCGGCGTATGGCGGCATCGGACTGGCGGTGGCGTTGGCATACGCACGCGATCTGCTCTACGGCTCGCGTTCCTACGAACGGATCTGGAACAAGCCCCGGTGGGACCAGCCGAATCCCCCGCTGCTGGTGGGCAGCCTGGTGCTGCTCTTCTTTGCAGTGATGGGCGCGCGCGCGGTCTTCTCGCAGCCGATTGCCCTGCGCGCCAACTGGATATTCCGCCTCACCGCCG
>PLRZ01000381.1:5984-7228 GCA_003164075.1 Bryobacterales bacterium
GGGAAAGCCAACATGCACGTCAAGCTGGGACTCTACGCCATCGGCTTCCTGTTCATCACCACGCAGGCTATCGAGCTGGAATATTGGGCGCTCCGCAACACCTCGGCGTACACCGTGCTGTTGTCCGTTCTGCTGGCGTTTTCCGCCTAGGCCTACCGCCGCAATCTCACCTCGCCCGATGCCGAGATTCTGTTCGACGAAGTCCCGCCCGCCGATATCGAAGCGCTCAATCTGCGCGACCGCGGCCCTCGCGGCGGCAAGCCTTTGCAGTTGCCTCCACCCGAGATTCCGCGCGCGCCGTTCTCGCTCGATCAATTTTTCCGGGACTTGGCCAACGCCACGCTGCCGACTCGCGCCGCAAAGGTCGACCCCATGTTGGCTCTGCGCCAGGACTGACTTACTTCGCTTTTTCCGCCAGCGCCGCCAGCACTTCTTCGCTGTGCTTCATGGGGCTGACCTTGGTCCAAACCTGCACGATCTTGCCGGTGGGGTCGATCAGAAACGTATTGCGCGACGCCACGCCATTGGGCGATAGGGATCCGTACTCGTCCACTACCTTCTTATCGGTATCTGCGAGCAATTTGAATGTCAGACTCTCCTTCGTACAGAACTGCTTGTGGCTGTCGGCGTTATCCACGCTGACACCCACGATGGCGGCATTCAGCTTGTCGTACTTAGGCAGGTCCTGCTGGAAGTTATGAGCTTCGATGGTGCAGCCCTGCGTCATATCTTTGGGGTAGAAATACAGCACCACCCACTTACCTTTGAAACTCTTGAGGTCCACCATCCCGCCATCCTGCGAGGGCAGCGCGACCGCCGGGGCCTGCTGGCCTTCCTTGGGCATTTCCGCCGCGGAAGCCATCAGGGCCATGCCAAGGCACAGCGTCAAACCGATACAAATGTTACGAATAACCACTCTGAGATTTCTCCTTGGTGATTAGCATATCACTCTCGCCCTTACAGTGGACATTGGCTTCCACCATGCCGCTGTGGCAAGGACCGCTTGCTTGCGCGCGCGGCTCGGAAAACGCCGCGATGATTCCACGGAACTTGTTACTGAGCCGGGCCCCGAGGGCACCCCGCCAGGGAGCGGTTGATTCAAGGCACTTGCGGGCCACCAAAGGTGATGAAGACGCGGTGGCGGGCGTCGTATGTTTTCGGCGTTCCGAACCTCGGCCGCAAGGGCAATGCCGCATACTTTTGTCGATAGGAGTCTGTTTGCAAGAATAGTGGGGCAGCCAATC
>PLRZ01000168.1:0-161 GCA_003164075.1 Bryobacterales bacterium
GTGACCTCAAAACCACCAGGGCAACTTCGCGATCGCAATCTTACCTAAAGATCTTTTTAGTTTTTCTCTGTGCCTCTGTGTCTCCGTGGTGAATATTCTTCCCCTCACTTGCGCCGGTTTCAGTAGCGCCGCACGAAAATCCCGCTACCGTTCTTGGCTTT
>PLRZ01000168.1:192-3981 GCA_003164075.1 Bryobacterales bacterium
CTGTCCCCTCTGTGACCTCAAAACCCCCAGGACAACGCCGCGACTGCAATCTTACCTAAGCATCTTTTTAGTTTTTCTCCGTGTCTCTGTGTCTCCGTGGTGAATATTCTTCCCCTCACTTGGGCCGGTTTCAGTAGCGCCGCACGAAAATCCCGCTACCGTTCTTCGCTTTTCTCTGTGCTCTCTGTCCCCTCTGTGACCTCAAAACCCCCAGGACAACGCCGCGACCGCAATCTTACCTAAAGATCCTTTTAGTTTTTCTCTGTGCCTCTGTGTCTCCGTGGTGAATATTCCCTCCCTCACTTGCGCCATGCCCGCGCATCGTTCTACAGTGCTTGCTGGGACATGCGGCACTTCCATTTCAATTCCGTGGCCGAGATCCGGCACGCCGCGATGCAGGTTGGCGCCAGCCACGTAGCGTTTCTGGACGATCCCCGGGCCATCCGCGAAGCGCTGGCACGGAAGGTCCCTGTGGGCCACGCAACCGCCGGAAACGCCATCGCCATTCACCCCATGGAAGGGTGCGACGGCGATGCCGACGGCCGTCCGTCCGATCTCACCTGGCGGCGGTATGAGCGTTTCGCGCGCGGCGGCGCCAAGCTGATCTGGTTTGAAGCTACCGCGGTGTGCCGCGAAGGACGCGCCAACCCGCGCCAGTTGTGGATCCATCCGCGAACCACCGCCGGCCTCGCGGCGCTGCTCGAAATGCTGCGGCGGACCCATCGCGAAACCTGGGGCTCCGACAACGATCTACTGATTCCCGTGCAATTGACGCACTCCGGACGATTCTCCTGGCCGCACAGGATCATCGCCGTTCACAACCCGCTGGTGGACCGCAAGACCGCCACGCCGGCGGACCAGCCGCCAATCTCCGACGACGAACTGGAACGCCTGGAAGACCGGTTCGTCGATGCCGCCAGGCTGGCGCTCGAAGCGGGCTTCACCGCGGTCGACGTGAAGGCCACGCACGGCTACCTTGCCTTCGAACTGCTGGGAGCCAGAACCAGGGAAGGGCGCTACGGCGGACCGCTCGAGAACCGCGCGCGCTTCCTGCGAAATATCATCGGCAAAATTCGCGCGGAGTTCGGCAGCCGCCTGCTCCTCGCCATGCGGTTGGGATGCTACGAAGGCCTGCCCTACGTCCGCGACGCCGCTACCGGTGTGGGCGTGCCTATGGAGCACACGGTCCCCTACNNGGCGTGGAACTGCTGAGCGTGTCGCTGGGCGTGCCCTACTTCAATCCGCACATCGGCCGGCCGTTCGAAAAACCCGACGAGGGCAACTATGAGCAGCCGGAGCATCCGCTATTGGGAGTCGACCGCCATTTCCGCGTGGTCGCCGAGCTGCAGAAGTCGTNNTACAATTTGCAGGCCGGCGCGGCGCGATTTTTCGGCATGGGACGGAACGCGCTGGCCGACCCCGATTTTGCGCGTGACGTGCTCGAGACTGGCGAACTCTCCGAACGGCACGTCTGCAAAACCCTGTCGTACTGCAGCTACCTGATGAGGCAGAAAAATCATCCGCTGGGACAGTTTCCCACCGGTTGTCCGCCGTTCGATAAGGACGGGTACGGCCAGATCATGAAGGCGGCGCGCGAGAGCGCCCGGGGACCGAAGTGAATCGCCTTTATCTGCGCGCCCTGGAATTCGCCGCGAACCAGGTGCGCGCCATGATCGAGCGCGATCCCGATTTCTACCCGATGTACACCCACCACGGACGCTGGCGCCACGGGTTGCCGGCGTGGACGCACTGGTGCGATGGCTTTCTGCCTGGAATCATGTGGACGTTGTGCGCGCGTGGCGACGAAACGTGGCGCGAGCCGGCCGAGCGCTACACCAAGCGCCTCGAGCCTCGCCAGTTCGACCGCGAAGTCCACGACCTGGGGTTCCTTTTCATGTCCACTTACGGCCGCTGGCACCGCCTCGCGCCGGACCCGGCATTGAACGCCGTACTGATTCAGGCGGGGCGGACGATGGCGCTGCGGTTCCGCGAAAAAGGCGCATACCTGCGCTCTTTCGTGGCCGAAGATTCGTTGTTCATCGACATCATGATGAACGTCGGCATCGTCTTCTATGCGGCGCGGGAAACCGGCGACGCGAAGCTGTTCGACGTGGCCATGCGGCACTGCCTCGCCACCCGGCGGGTGCTGGTCCGCGGCGATGGGTCCACCGCCCACGAGGGCCTGTTCGACCAGGAGACCGGCGAGTTCCTCCGCCAGACCACTCACCAGGGATTCCGCGGCGATTCGTGCTGGTCGCGCGGATTGGCCTGGGCGCTGTACGGCTTCGGTACGGCCTACGGCTATACGCGCGATGCGCGGTTCCTCGGCGCCGCGGAAGCCTGCGCCGATTTCTACCTGGCCCACGCGCCGGCGGATGGCCTCGTGCCCTGGGATTTCGACGCTCCCGTGGAGAGTCGCGGCCTGCTGGACACGTCGGCCGCGGCGATCGCGGCGTCCGGCCTGCTGCAACTCGCGCCGCTTAGCGCCGGCGCATCGAAAGGAGGGGCCTACAGCGAGATGGCGCGGCGGATTCTGACCAGCTGTGCGAGCGCCACTTGGCCGAAGGCGACCCCGCATGGGAAGGGATCCTGAAGGGCGGCGTGTACCATCTTCACAAGGGACTGGGCGTGAACGAATCGGTCATGTGGGGAGAGTACTTTTTCGTAGAGGCACTGGATCGCGCCGTCTCGGTTCCGGACCTTCGATTCCAAACCCCGTAAAGAGCTATGGACGGAGAAAATCGACGCCGGCGCGCATTCGGCCCCCATCGCTTAGATGGAAAAAACGGGAAGCAGTACGTTGTCATTACCCTCCGATTTTAGTTTGGTGGATGCATCGCAATGCTCCAGCCAGCGCAAGTCAATCGTCGTCGTGGTGGATCCCGCGCGGCATCTCCCGGCGTTGCATCTTCGCGTCCGGTCTGAAGCGCCACGGCATGGAAAGATGCATTTTGCTAGAGTTTAAGTTAAAGGGGCTCTAAATTATGGCAATGGGCATTAAAGCCCCTGATGCACGACGGGGGGGCCGGCACTCTACACCAGCGGCGCCACTGGGCCGGCGCGTCTTTCTGCAAGCGGGACTCTCCGCGGCGGCCGGCGTCACCCTCTCCTGCACCACCGGTCCGGCCGGCGGAACGTGGCGCTTTTTCACCCCGGACCAGGCACACACCGTGGACGCCATCTGCGAGCGGCTCATCCCCGCCGACCAGGATCCCGGCGCCAGAGAAGCCGGAGCGGTCAACTACATCGACATCCAACTGAGCAAGCGCTTCAAGAAACATCGGCGCGTGTACCAACAAGGTATCGAAGCGGTGGACACCGCCAGCCGCCAGAAGTTCGCCCGGCCGTTTGTCGCACTCACCTCAGAGCAACAGATCGAGGTACTGAACACCGTCGAAGAGAATTCTCCGGCGTTTTTCGATCTCATCGTGGCCCATGCGCGCCAGGGTTTCTACGGCGATCCGCGCCACGGTGGCAACCGCAACCGGGTGAGTTGGAAGATGCTCGGCCTGCCGTTTCCCCCGGTGCGCGGCCGCGAGCATTACAAAGGATAGCCATGGCGCTCAAGCATGTGGACGCAGTCATCGTGGGCGCCGGGGCGGGCGGCGGCGTAGTGGCCAAGGAACTCGCTACCGCCGGACTGAGCGTGGTGCTGCTGGAGCGCGGCCACTGGTACTCGGCGGCGGACTGCCGCAAAGACGACCTCTACAATCAGCGAACCCAGGTGCTCGGCGCCAGGTTCGGACCCGGCGAAGAACGCGACCCGCGCGTGCTGGTGGATGACCGCGG
>PLRZ01000168.1:4011-5447 GCA_003164075.1 Bryobacterales bacterium
GACCTGGAGCCCTACTACGAGAAAGTCGAGTGGGAGATGGGAGTTTCCGGCGACGATTCGAACAACCCGTTCAAAGCGCCGCGCCGCAAGCCCCTGCCGATGCCGCCGCTGGCGCCGAACCGGGAGCACCAGGTGCTCCAGCCGGCGGCCAAACGCCTGGGGCTGCATCCGTTCGACATCCCCATGCTGCGCAATACCGTGCCCTACAACGGGCGCCGCGCCTGTATGCGCTGCCGCTGGTGCGTGGGCTTCGCCTGTGAGCTCAGCGCGCGCACGGGCACGCACAATACCGTCATCCCCACTGCCCTGGCTACCGGAAATTGCGAGCTCCGCACCGGTTGCATGACCAGGGAGATTCTCCTCGACAACCGCGCCCGGGCCACCGGCGTGGCCTATTTCGACGGGCGCGACCGGCTTCAGCAACAGCCCGCCGATCTGGTGATCGTGTGCGGCGGCGCCATCGAATCGGCGCGCCTGTTGCTGAACACCACGCACCGGCTGTTTCCCGCCGGCCTGGGCAACCGCAACGACTGGGTGGGCCGCAACCTTCAGTCTCACTCCTACGCCGGCGCCACCGGCCTGTTCGACTTCGATACGTATGACGACCTTGGGCCGGGCGCATCCATCGCCATCAGTGATTACAATCACGGCAACCCGGGACTGGCGGGCGGCGCCATGCTGGCCAACGAGTTCATCCGGCTGCCCTACCAGTTCATGGCCCAGGTTCCAGCCTGGGTGCCGCAGTGGGGTAAGGAGCACAAGGATTTCGTCCGCAGCGCTTACCGGCGGACCATCGTGTTGATGGGTCCGGTGCAGGAGATGCCGCTGTTCGACGCGCGCATTCGGCTTGACCCCAAAGTCAAGGACTACTGGGGAATTCCCGTGGCCCGTCTCTCCGGAGGGCGTCACCCGCATACCATCGAAATCGGGCGGTTCATCGCGGAGAAAGCCGAGGCGTGGCTCAAGGAAGCCGGAGCCGCGCAGACGTGGAAACGGACTCCGCCGAAATCGCTCAGCGGCGGGCAGCACCAGGCCGGAACGTGCCGTATGGGCAACGATCCGAAGACCTCGGTGGTCGACAGGGACTGCCGGATTCACGACGTAGATAACGTCTACGTGATCGACGCCAGCGTGCACCCCACCAATGGCGGCTTCAACCCCGCCCTCACCATTCTGGCCAATGCATACCGCGCATCCGAAGCGTTGGTGAAAACCTGGAAAACGTCGAAGGCGCGCTCATGAAAAAAATCTTACTCACTGCCGGCCTGGTGCTGGTGGCCTCCCTCCTGATGGTGCCCGGCGCAAGCCTCTACTTCGAGGTGGGGAACGGAACGCGCTGCACCAGTTGCCACGAGATGCAGCCGCTCTTCGATACGTGGAGCTCCTCCAGCCACCGCGGCATCGCCTGCGGAAAATGCCACGGCGACGCGCTCACC
>PLRZ01000668.1 GCA_003164075.1 Bryobacterales bacterium
ATCCCGAAACTGTTTAAGCACCCTGAATCACTGGAATCACTGGGAACTTGACCGATCCGGGTGGCCGGGCTCACAATAGGTGCTCTAAAGCACGCGTAACTCTTTATTAGTCGGCGTCAGGATCTCGCAGCCCTTCTCCGTCACCAATACGGTATCTTCGATGCGGATGCCGCCAAACCCTTCCAAATACACTCCCGGCTCGATGGTGATGGCCATGCCTGCCTTCAACCGGCCCTTGTCGCGCTTTCCGAGACGCGGCGGCTCGTGGATTTCCAGGCCCAGCCCGTGGCCCGTTGAGTGGATGAAAGCCTTGTCCAGCCCGTAGCTCCGGAGCACCTTGCGTGCGGCAGCGTCCACCGCCGCCGTGCGGGCGCCGGCGCGGACCGCGTCGATGCCCGCCAGTTGAGCCTCCAGTACCGCCTTGTAGGTTCGCTTGACTTTCGCGGTCGGGGCGCCGAGGAACAACATCCGCGTCATGTCGCTGCAGTAGCCTTCCTGAAGCGCTCCCATGTCCACCACAATCAGTTCGCCCGTCCGGAAGCGCGCCGCGGTGGGTTGCGCATGCGGCAGCGCCGAACGAACGCCGCCCGCTACGATAGTCTCGAACGACGGCTTCTCGGCGCCCAGACGGCGCATCCGATATTCCAGGTCGGCCGCCAGATCCTGCTCCTTCATGCCCGGACGCACGCGCGCCACGGCTTGCTCGAAAGCCTTGGAGTTGGTCTCTACCGACCGCCGGATGCGCTCCCTCTCAGTGGGAGATTTCACCATCCGCAACTCCTCGATCCAGCCCCTCACAGCCACCAGCCTGGCCCCCGCCGGCAGCTTGGCTTCGAGCGATTGGTACGCGTCGCAACTCATCAGCGCGGGTTCGTAGCCCACGTGCTTCAAGCCCAACCTGGCGATGGCCGCAACCATGTCGACTGCCAGCGGCCCTTTGGCGATCCGCACCTGGCAGGTGGATTCCTGTCCCGCCTGAATGGTATAGCGCGGGTCGGTGAAAAGGATCGCTTTTCCCGCCGTCAGCAGCAGCAGTGCGTTGCTTCCCGTGAAGCCGGAAAGGTAGCGCAGGTTCGGCCCCCAGGAAACCAGCAGTCCGTCCAGTTTGTGCTCCGCAAGCCCGGAGGCGACGGTCTGCCTCCGCTGCTCGAACTCGTTATTTTCCACTCTGCAGCTCCTTGGCGAGAATGTACGCGCGATCCGCAAGCTGGTCCGCCGAGCGCATGTCCTTGCTCGCTTCGGCCTGCTCGGATTGCTTCAGAAACTGGTCGATGTCCGCCATCGCCTTCTTTTCCTTGGCGGTCAGATGGCCGCGCCCTTTCGCCGCCACCGCCAGCAAAGCCCGCGCGGCCGCCTGGCGCTGCTCCGCGTGAACCTGAAACTGCTTCTCTTCGTCGGCCGGCAGAATCTCCTGAATGGGAGGGCGTGAAGGCTCGGGCGGGGGCGGGTCCACAGGCTTGGGCGGCTGAGTCTGGGCGTGGGCGGGCCTCGAGGGCGGCGGCGCTGCCGGTCTCACCTGTACCGGCGGAGCTGGTTCCGCCGGTGGCGCCGTGACCAGCGCTTCGGGATTCACCGGCTGCGGCGCGGGAAGAATCACGTGCGTTTGAGGAATCGAGAGAGGCTCCCGAGGCGGCGCCGGTGCGGCCGGCATGGGCGGCGCGGGAACAGTGGCCACGGTTTTGGGCTTGCCGCTCCACACGCAGCCGGCCAGCGGAATGGCAAGGGCGGCAACGAGAGCCACTTTCGCACGTCTCATTCTGGGGGTCTCGCTCACACGGCAATCGGCAGGCGGATCACAAAGGTGGCGCCTTTTCCGGGTTCGCTGCTGAAGTCGATTGTACCATCGTGTAATTGTACGATCCGGAACGTCATCGCCAGCCCGATGCCGCTGCCGCCCTGCTTGGTGGTGAAGTACAAGCGGAAGATCTTCTCGCGCAATTCCGGCGGAATTCCGGCGCCGGTGTCGGAGACGCGAAGTTCCACGGTGTCGGAGGCGCTGGCGCATTCCAGGCGCAATTCGCCTCCGCCCTTCATGGACTCGATGGCGTTCACCACCACGTTGAGCACGGCCTGTTTGAACATGTCCCGGTCCACCCGCACCTCCACGCCGTCGGGACCGTGCTCCACTACCATGCGGATGTTTTCCGCCTCGGCCTGGGGGCGGGCCAGGTCCACGATCTCGCCGACCACTTCACGCAGCGGAACCACGCAGTAGTTCAGCTCCACCGGCCGCGTGAAATCGAGAAACGTTTTCACCACGCGGTCCAGCCGCAGGATTTCGCGCGAGATCACTTCCATTTGCGGCGTGACGTCGGCCTCGCCCCGGGCCAGGCGGGTGCGCGCCACCTCCACGTGCAGCAGGATCGCATTGAGCGGGTTTTTCACTTCGTGCGCCACGCCGCCGGAAATGCGGCTGATGGCCGCCAGCCGGTCGGCAGTCTGTAATTGGCGGCCGATCTGCCGCTGCGCCTCCGGGTCGCGCAGGCGCACCAGCAGTCCCGTACGGCTGCCCGATTGGGCCTGCAATACGTCCACCGAGAGGAGCACGGCGGCGCCCGGTTTCGCGCCTTCCGCCACCGACTCCAGCGGAATCGGACGGTGGCGGATCCGCAGACCGGTATCGGAGGCCTGCGCGATCAGGAATCCCAGATTCGTGGAGGGCGGGAAAATATCGGCGATCGATTCGCCGGAGAGGCCCTCGCGTTCCCTGCCCAGAAAGCGGCTTACCGATCCCGAGGCGAAGACCAAGCGGTTCTCGCGGTTGAAAATCAGTACGGCATCTTCGAGATCCTGCAGCAGGCGGTCGATATTGCCGCGCAGGTCGGACACTTCGTACTGCGCTCCCCGCAACCGTTCTCCCAGCAGGCTCACTTTGGAGGCCATGATGGAAACCTCGTCTTTGGAGGGTTTGCGGTCGATCGGCACGGGCTCATATTCTCCGCTGGCCAGCAGATCGAGTTGACGGCGCAGGCGGCCCAACGGGCGAAATGCAAACGCGGAGAAGCAGAACGTGAGGCAGATGGCGCCCACCACGCTGAGCAAGGCGATGCGCGAACTCCGGTCCAGGGCCGGTTTCATGGATTCGCGGATAAACGCCGGGGCCACCACCACGCGCACGAAGATTGGCGGCGGTCCCATTTGCCGTTCCACCTGGTAATAGCTGGCGTTCGGTGAGGTGAGCACCTGCAGCTTCCGGTACCAGCCCGCCTGGCGGACCAGCGGTTTGAACGGCCCCCAGTGAGGGCCATTTTCCCCGCGGCGCTCGGCGATACTGTCGGTCAGGATTTCGTCGTGTTCGTCCACCACGGCCACTTCGTAGATCTCATCGAACGAGGTGAATTCCGTTTGGAGCTGTTCCGGCAACCGGCTGCCGGTCAGAGCTTCCCGAGGTTCCAATTCCGGATGGCTGTTGAGAACTTCCCTGACATCGCCGACCACGATGCCGCCGGCACGGTCGGCCTGCCGCAGCGCGGACTCGAACTGCAGGTCCATGATGTTTCCCAGGTAGACCGCCGAGATGGCCGCCACAATCACGGTGGCCAACAGCACCGTGCCCAGCGTCAGCTTGGCCTGCAGAGTCATGCGGCTCTACGCCACGCTGAGCAGCAGTTTGCCGGTGGTGTGGCGGCCTTCGAGGGCGCGGTGCGCCGCGGCGGCATCGGCCAACGGGTAGGTGCTGTCGATGCGCACCTTGAGCTTACCGGCGTCGATCCACTGGAGCACGTCGCCGGCGCGCCACAGCAGTTCGTCGCGTGTCGCCACGTAGTGGCCCAGGCTGGGACGGGTGAGGTAAAGCGATCCCTTAGCGTTGAGAATGGTGGGGTCGAAAGGCGGCACGGGACCGCTCGATTGGCCGAACAGCGCCAGCGTTCCGCGCGGCCGCAAGGAACCGAGGCTCTTGTCGAACGTGGTGCGGCCTACTGAATCGTAGACTACATCGACGCCGCGGCCACCGGTGAGCCGCCGCGCTTCGGCCTCAAAGTCCGCCTGGGTATAAAGGATGATTTCATCGGCGCCGTGGGCGCGCGCAATTTGCGCCTTCTCCGCGGTAGAGACCGTGCCCAACACGCGCGCGCCCAGCATCTTGGCCATCTGCACGATCAGCCCGCCGGTCCCGCCGGCCGCCGCGTGCACCAGGCACGTGTCGCCGCTCTTCAGCGGGTAGGTGGAGTGAGTCAGGTAGTGGGCCGTCATGCCCTGCAGCATGGCTGCAGCCGCGAGCGTGAACTCCACATGGCCGGGGATCTTGACCAACTGCCACGCGGGCGCCACGGCGTACTCCGCATAGGAGCCGCGCGCCATGGCATAAGCCACGCGGTCGCCGGGCGCCACTTCGGTCACATCGGGACCGACCGCTTCCACCGTGCCCGCGGCCTCGCTGCCCAGCGTGATCGGCAGATCGGCTTTGTATAGGCCGGTGCGGAAATAAACGTCGATGAAATTCACGCCGCTCGCGGCGATCTTCACCAGGGCCTGTTTGGGGCCCGGGGTGGGCGCCGGCGCGTCCACCAATTCCATATTCTCAGGGCCGCCGGGGACTTTTACTTGAATGCATTTCATGTTTCAACCTTTGCGTAGAGCTCGTCGGGCATGAACCGTTGTTGCATAGAGTAACAGGTACAGAAAGGTAAACGGAAAGGAAACCAGGCGCGCCAGAATGCGCACCGCGCCGCTTCCGGCCAGACCGGTGCGCAACAGCACAAAGGCCCGGATGTTCGAGAAGTGGACGCGGTCGAGCCAGAAATAATCGGCGTTTTCATTGATGACAAACACCTTGGCCGGGAGGCGCGCCGCCAGCATCCATTTCCACTTGGTCATGAGCGGCTCGGCCGAGCAGACGATACCCACGTGGGAATATCGGTTCGCCGCCAGCTCGCGATAGAGCTTGCCGCGCCCTTCGGCTCCGCGATAATCGGCCACGCGATAGAGCCGCGTCTCCGGCGGGAAGCCTTGGGGAAGGGTGGCGAAGCAGCTCACCAGATGGATGGGCACACCGGCGCCCCAGGATTTCCGCAGCGGGGGCAGCATGCGTTCTACAATGCCGCGCGAACCGCTCTCCACCAGAAGGATGGCTCTGGTTTCAGGCTGGCGGCCGGTGAGAAGATAGCGCACTCTTTTGAATATAACGTGGTGGCGGGCGGGGAAGGCGATAGCTGCCGGGTGGGGTGCTTAAACGGTTTCGGGAGGCACGTCTCTGAACGACCGCTCCCTCGCGNNGCGAGCACCGCCTGCCCCACCTACCCGCGCAGACGCCTGTGCCCTGCCGAACGTCCGACACCGAGCCGCAGCGACGAACGGCGCCGTGACACCGCTGGCGAACTGCCGCGCCTGTCGCGTACCCCCTCAAATCCAAAACGGCTGAACCCCCTACAGGGTGTTAGCCTGACAATAGAACA
Source organism: Bryobacterales bacterium (assembly GCA_003164075.1). The sequence continues at coordinate 5,397 of PLRZ01000668.1, forward strand.
CGTGCTCGAAAACCTCCTCACCGAACAACCCAATCCCGTGTCCGCATCCCTCGATGCGCTTCCCACGGAAGAAGCGCTGCGCATCATCAACGCCGAGGATCGCAGAGTGGCCCTCGCTGTGGAGCGCGAAATTCCCGCCATCGCGCGCGCCGTGGACGCCATCGTAGCGGCATTCGAACGCGGCGGACGCTTGTTCTACATCGGCGCCGGCACCAGTGGACGTCTGGGCGTGCTGGACGCCTCCGAAATTCCGCCCACCTTCAGCGCGCCCCCGACAATGGTGCAAGGCATCATCGCCGGAGGAGACGCCGCGCTCAGCAGCGCCACCGAAACCACCGAAGACGACCCGGCCATCGGGGTCCGCGACCTGCTGGCTCGCGGCTTCACCGCCGGCGACGTGCTGGTGGGGATCGCCGCCAGCGGACGGACGCCCTACGTGCTCGGCGCCGCGGCGGAGGCTCGCCGGATGGGCGCGGTGACGGTGGGAATCAGTTGCACGCCCGATTCCGAACTGGCGCGCGCCGTGGACATCGCCATCACGCCGCTGGTGGGGCCGGAAGTGGTCGCCGGATCCACCAGGATGAAGGCCGGCACGGCGCAGAAACTGGTATTGAACATGCTCTCTACCGGGGCGTGCGTGCGATTGGGCTTCGTTTACGGCAACCTGATGGTGAATGTGCAGCCCAAGAATCGCAAGCTGGTGGACCGCGCGCGGCGCATCATCGCGCAGGCGGCAGGGGTATCGTATGAGCAGGCGGGCGAGTTGCTGGCGCAGTCGGGATCGTGCGTGCGCACGGCCATTGTGATGGCCAAAGCGGGTATCGGGCGCGAGGAAGCCGAACGGCGTCTGGCCGCGGCGGGTGGAAGGGTGTCGAAGGCGGTAGCTGAAAGCTGAAAGCCGATAGCTGAAAGCTGACTTATGGATAAGTTCGTAGTCACGGGCGGAACGGCCCTCAACGGGGAGATCCCCACTAATGGATCGAAGAATTCGGCGCTGCCGGCGTTGGCCGCGGCGCTGCTCACCGAAGAAGCGGTAACGCTGCACCGGATTCCGCGCGTGCGCGACATCCGCACCATGCAGCGCCTGCTGGTGGATATCGGCGCGCAGGTGGATATCGATGGCGACACGGTGCGCCTCGCGACGCCGCAGATTTCGAGCCCCGAGGCGCCCTACGAGCTGGTGAAGACCATGCGTGCGTCGAGCCTGGTATTGGGACCGCTGGTGGCCCGCTGCGGCCGGGCGCGCGTATCGCTGCCGGGCGGCTGCGCCATTGGCGCGCGGCCCATCAATCTGCACATTTTCGGACTGGAACAACTGGGCGCGCGCATCAATCAAACGCACGGCTACATCGAAGCCGTGGCGCCCGACGGTCTGCGCGGCGCCGCCGTCCATTTCGACCGGATCACCGTCACCGGCACCGAAGACCTGATGATGGCGGCCGTGCTCGCCAAAGGTGAAACCGTGCTCCGCAACGCCGCCCGCGAGCCGGAAGTGTCCGACCTGGCCGGCCTGCTGATTCAGATGGGCGCGCAGATCGAAGGCGCGGGCACGTCCTTAATTCGCATTCAGGGCGTCGAGCGGCTGCACGGCGCGGAGCACACCATCATCCCCGACCGCATCGAAGCCGGCACATTCCTGATCGCCGGCGCCATCACCGGCGGCGATGTTACGGTGACCGGCTGCGCCCCGGAGCATCTGGAGGCTCTCGTGTCCAAGCTGCAACAGGCGCGGGCGGACGTGACACAGCCGGACGCCGCCAGCTTGCGCGTGCGCGCGTCCGGGCGGCTGCGCTCCGTGGACATGACCACCGAGGAATATCCCGGATTCGCCACCGACCTGCAGGCGCAGTACATGGCGCTGATGACGCAGGCCGAAGGCATCGCCATCGTGGTGGAGACCATCTTCGAGAACCGCTTCATGCCCGCGCAGGAGCTGGCGCGCATGGGCGCCAACATCCGCATCGACGGCAAGC
>PLRZ01000074.1 GCA_003164075.1 Bryobacterales bacterium
GACGGGCAGATTTACCCGCTGCACGTGGCCATTTCCAGCCAGTGGAAGATCCACTATTTCACCGCCGAGATGGCCGAACGGGCGGACCATCGCGCCGAAGACGCCGAGTTCCTGGAGAATATGCCGGGCGTGCTCGGTCCGCGCGCCACCGGGGCGCTGGCGCAGATTCAAGCCACGCTCGGTTTGGATTATGCGGGCATCGATTTCGGCCTGAGCGCCGGCGGAGATCTTCTGCTATTTGAGGCGAATGCGACGATGGTGGTAAATCCGCCCGAGGCTGACGAACGGTGGGCCTATCGCCGTCCCGCGGTAGAGCGGATTTTCGCCGCGGTGCGGAAGATGCTGACGGGGCGGGTGAGTGCGGATGAGGGGCGTCGGCGGGGTTGAGCGCGGTCTCTCGCGAAACCTCGGCCGGGCACTACGGCTTGCGCCAGGCGCAGAGGTGTTTTTGCCGCTTCGGCAGGAAGGGAGCGGCGATTCGGCAAATTTGCCATAACGCCGGATTATCGGAAATGGAGAGCGGTCTTCCCTGCTGGCGGCAGAGGACTGCCGGTGCTCTCTAACCGCTGCTCCGGGTCACATCAAACGGGTGTTGGGATCACCTCATGCTGGAGGGGGGCACGCCCGGGGGCACGCCCCTATTAACTGTTTAGGTCCCCGATATCTGTTTTAGGCACTGTGGCCGTTGCCATCCAAGCCGCCTCTAGCGGATACTTAATAGTTTCAGACCGTAGATTCCCTGTGCCAGAAACCGCGCGGGCAACTCAAAACGCTGCCATGAGAAAGAGGAGGTTAGCAGATGACGACGTCAACCACCCCCAGGTCAATTGTTCCGCCCCCGTTTGGAATTGTGACCCATCGGCCTTGTCGAAGCCGAATTCTCCGCACCATCGGGCTGTTGGCGGGGCTGCTGATGAGCGTTGCAGCGAGCGACTGGGCTCAGACCTACACAGCGACCAACGTGGGCCTGGACCCCGTAAATAACAGGCTACTCAGCGCCGCTGGTTGGGTCGCTGGCCCCAACATGGGCGGCGAGGTTGGTGGCGGATCCCTGTTGTATAGCGGCGGGAACACGATCAGTTTGGGCCAGCTCCCCGGCACTGTCTGGTGCGCCGCCAATAGCATCAACAACAATGGGCAGGTTGCAGGGTATTGCAACCCAGGGAATGGTTACCCGAATCTACGCGCATTTCTGTACAGCGCCGGGAACATGATCGACTTGGGCAGCGACCCACCAAGCTATTCCGACAGCATCGCCTATGGCATCAACAATACGGGGCAAGTCGTTGGGTGTTCCGGTTGTCGGACTCAGTACGTGACCCAAGCGTTCTTGTACGGTGGCGGGACGATGATTACGTTAGGCACGCTTCCGGCACCTTACGATGGGCCAAAGGTCGCCGCCTATGGCATCAACGACGGGGGGCAGGTCGTGGGACAGTCCGGTAATGGAACTACCCTTAACCACGCCTTTCTATACACGGGCGGGGCCATGTTCGACTTGGGTTCGCTCTATAGCACTACGTCCTATTCATACAGTGTTGCTTATAGCATTAACAACCAAGGGCAAGTTGTAGGGTACTCGAATCTTCAGAGTAGTGCCCACGCGTTTCTGTACAGCGGCGGGGCCATGATTGATCTGGGTACGTGCACCGGCGATCCAAGCTCCTCGAGCGTCGCATACGGCATCAACAACGGCGGGCAAGTTGTCGGGGCTTGCAGCGGGCCATGGTATGGTGATCACGCGTTCCTTTACAGCGGTCGGACCATGAGAGACCTCAACGGTCTCGTGACCCTTCCTACCGGGGTTTACTTGGTTAGTGCTTTTGGAATCAACGACCATGGCCAAATCTCCGCCATCGGAAGCGATTACAGCACTTACCTTTTGACGCCAAGCCTTGAGATTACGACGACCAGCCTTCCGAACGCCACCAGCGGCCAGCCTTACCCCAGCACGACCCTCACCGCCACGGGCAGCGGTAGGGGCTACACTTGGTGTGTCCAATCCGGGTCGTCGTGTGTTCAATCGGGGGCGCCGCTACCCGCAGGCTTTACGCTCAGTTCTGCGGGTGTCCTGAGTTCGACGGGGACCCCGGCGGCCCCCGTGTGCTCTTATAGCTTCACGGTTCAGGTCACCGACTCTGCTGGCAATTCGGGAACGCAGCCACTTACCCTGTTTGTGCAGGCGAACGTAACCTTGACGTGGTCGTTGCTCCAACCGCCGATGCAAGCGTCCTTCACTCCCGGATCAGCCCCTTCCGGGTTGACCGCCCAAGCTGGTGCTTGTGGCTTTACGGGGTTCGACTGGGTACAGCAGATTACGCAGACAGGCGCGAGTCCTCTTGTTGAGGCGGACGGCACGTCTATAATGATTCCGCCCCACGCGCCGATCAACGATCCTCCGCAGGGCGGATACCTCTACGCTGACCCAAACATCGCTTTCATTGGTGCTTACCCGTTTGTTTATAACCCGGCACAAGTTGAGCTTGGGTGTGCTGGTTACAACAAAGACGGTTCATGCGGCTTGGAAATCACGGGAGGCAACATATTTGACCCTCCTGGGGGCACTGTACTTAACTTCTACGACAGCCCCCTTGATCCCTGTTTTCCGGGTGGCAAGGTGTTCGGAATGAGCCAGTGCACGGGGAACTCTCCTTTCATAGGCCTCACCACGCAGTTGGTAGGTATCTGTGGGGCCAACTCTCCGCCGTCTTTGTGCAGTTCTCCTGGTAGGCCAAGCGCCGCTCTCTTCCAGTGGACGTGGAAGTCGGACTTCAACGGAGCCTCGTCGGGAGGGGTTCTTAAAGTGCTGACAGCCAGTTCGTATCCGCCTGATCCCGGCAGCGGAACCGGCGGCATAACGGTCACAAACATCAATGGCATCCAGTTGCCGTCAGCCGTGTCACCGAGTCAGGTTGTCACGACGGCCTCCGGCCCTACCTACAGCCCAGTGAACCTCACGTTCGATGGGACCGTGACCGTCACCAATAATAGCGGAGGCCCGATCAGTGGCCCATTGCAAATCCTGTTCACCGGACTGCCAGCTAGCGTGACTTTGGTGAACGCGTCAGGCAACCTTTCTGGGACGCCGTACATCAGCGTCCCCGGCGTCCTCAGCCTCGGTGCCGGCCAGTCGGTCACGGTCAACGTGCAGTTCGCAAACCCATCGAATGTCGCCATCACGTTCGCCGCGGTGATCTACTCCGGGAGTATCATTACCACGTTCAGCCGCTGCGACCTCGAATACACCGGCAGCGCCACCGTGGCAGATGTGCAGCTCGTCGTAAATCAGGCGCTTGGAGCGGCCCAGTCTGTAAGCGATTTGAATGGTGATGGCGTGCTGAATGTGGCAGACGTGCAGATCGAGATTAGCGCCGCGCTTGGCCTGAGCTGCTCAGGCCAGTAAAATTCTCTGGCCGCTTGCTTATGTCTGATAAAATCTATTATCAGTCATAAGAGGCAGCCCCATGACCACCGAAATCGCTACCTATTTCTGAGCGGCATGGCATAAGTCGTACGGCGCTTTGTCGGCCCACGGAGCCCGAGACCACATTGTCTCAGAGCGTCTGGAGCACTCAAAGCAACATTCGGTCATTTGGTTTCGTGCTAGGATGAAGCTGCGGTTGAGAGGGCTGCCTCGGCGGTCCG
>PLRZ01000464.1 GCA_003164075.1 Bryobacterales bacterium
GGCCGCGTCGCGATGGCGCGCCGGACGATGGCCAGAATCTCTTCGCGCTCGGCGCCTTCGAGCGGCAGGCGCGGCGCGCGCACCATTTCCGAACCCAGGCCGGTCTCTTGCATGGCCAGCTTGATGTACTGCACCAGTTTCACTTTGGTATCGAGGTGCAGCAGGGGCGTGTACCAGCGGTATAGCTCGCGCGCGGCTTGCCATTGGCCCGAAGCCGCCAGGTCCCAGAGCGCCCGATTTTCGTTGGGGAAGGCATTCACCAATCCCGAGATCCAGCCTTCGGCGCCCAGCAGGATGCTCTCCAGAACCAGGTCGTCCACGCCGCCGAAGAGCACGTAGCGATTGCCCACGATGTTGCGCAGGTCGGTGAGGCGGCGGACATCCTCGGACGATTCCTTGATGGCCACCAGGGTGGGCTCGTCGGCCAGCCGCGCGAAGGCTTGGGGTGAAATATCGACGCTATACGATACCGGGTTGTTGTACACCATGATGGGCATGGCGGTGGCGCGCGCCACGGTGCGGTAATGCGTCAGGGTCTCACGCTCGTCGGATTTATAGACCATGGCGGGCAGCACCATCAGGCCGTCGAGCCCGATTTTTTCGGCATCGCGGGCGAAGCGGCAGGCCAGCGCGGTAGTGTATTCCGCCACGCCGGTGAGCATGGGGATGCGTCCGGCGACCGCCTGCTTCATTTCGCGCAGGATGGTGAGCTTCTCGTGATATTCGAGGGCGGTATTCTCTCCCACACTCCCGAGGAAGACTACGCCGTGGATGCCGGCGGCGATCATGGCTTCGAGGTGGCGGGCAGTTCCCTCCAGGTTGAGGGACTGGTCGATGTGAAACTGCGTGGTGATGGCGGGGAAGACGCCTTTCCAATTCACGTTCATGGCTAATTTATAATCTATACTATTGGGGCTCCTTCCAGGGAGGGACATTGGTCACTTTGCAGATTCTCTGGCGCAGAAGTTTGCACGCTATTTGGCGTACCGCCCGTAGGAAGGCAGCGCTCTTTCCGAGTGGCGCGTGATCCGGGCGGAGCTTCCCACAACGCATCTGAGTCCTCTGGTAGTGCGAATGGGGATTCATGAGCAGGGCTTCATAATTCAAAACACGGAAGACTCGACCAATTCGATGTCATCTGTCGACGCCGCCGCCTCTGTAGCGTCCGGATCAGAACTTCGATGACGCGACGATCATGACTGGTAGTCTTTCAGCGCTCGGCCGAGCACCAAGGCAAAGATCTGGTGTCCTCGCACATCGCAAAACGTGGTTGCGGCTCTACTCCACCAGGAGCTCCCAATCTGCTATAAACGCTTGGCCATTTCGAATCGAGGCGTATCGGCGCGGTGGTGCTTTCTTGCTCACATTTGGGCCCTCAAGAACTTCCGGAATGGCATCGTCGGAACATTCAGCGACCGCGTCAAGCGCCGTCCGCCGGAGGACGCTGTCAGGTCGTCATCCACGATCCAGTTTCCGAACCAGAAGTGCCGCAAGTTCTGCAGGGTTCATTTCCCTGCCGTCAACATATCCGACCGTCTCGTTCAGCCCCGGTACCGGCGTGTCATCGAGGCGTACCGGCAGTAGGTATTCCGCGCTCTCGTTAAACGCCCTGGCCTGCGCACTGCGGAGTTCGTGAGAAGTCCAGCGTTTCTTTGCGTAGTGTTTCGATGCAAAAACAACGCAGACCTGGCTCTTTGTCTTGTAAACGTCATTGAGGTGCTGATAAAGATCCTTGCCCCAGAGCCTAGCCTTCTCAAATTCATCGAAGAATACCCGTTTCTCCATTAGTCTCAGGGAATCTGCGACTGCTCTGACGTACTCCCGGTCCTCTCCGGCAAATGACAACGCGACGTCGTAGAGAAAAGCTGATTGTTGGCGAGGCATCGCGCCACCGATGACCACCTGCATCTTCAGACCCTCGTCGTGAACAAGAAGCCATGACAGATCGGAGGATCCGTCGATCAAGACTAGAACGCCGTATTGCAGGCTGATGAGGTTCAGAGCTGCGAGATAGTCCCTGACTCTTGAATCATCTGAGGGGACCCCTCCCTCACGGAGAATCTGTGCGATCAGATTTTGAAGACCGGTGCTTAACGCGAGAGACCTGGCCCAAATTTCGGCATGGATAAGTTCAATGTCGCTCGAAGAGCCTTCAAATTGTCGCGCTCCTGTACGTTCGCGGAGATCCGCCAGATTCCAGACAGCGTCGGGGTCAACGACGTTCTGCTTTGGCATGTTGAAGACGCTGAAAAAGTAGTCATCTGAGCGGGCGGTAAGCCTCTGCCTGAATTCCGACATCAGCTTGTCTCGGTCCATCCGTCCCCTCCACCATGATATCAGCCAACTCGTGTCTACGCGACCCGCATCGAATCCGGACTAAGCTCGGCAACTGAGGCGGGGGAGATGGATAACCAGACGGGCTTCAACGTGTCTCTGTGATTTGTCGCGGCTTCCTCATTCCTCCTCTCCTCGGCTTCAGGCTGAACAGGCGGGTAGAATCGTCCTGCCACTTGCGCGGAAGACGTTCTTCAACAAAGGAACTGTGCGTCAGACGCGCTCTGAGCGCAATTGTGCCCGGCAAGCGCTTGTCGGGCCATCCGAAAATCAGACTGTTCAGCGTCAAGTGGAGTGGGCACTAGCCGCGTTCGGGTAACCACTCGCGGGAATTCACCTTGTCGCGCCCAAGCTGGAAACGCGCTTGTCGAATCGGCCCCGCCCGGATCGTCGCCCACTCGGAAAGAGCCTCGCGATGCCCGGCGTCGTGGCGTTGCGGAGAGGTTCGTTTGTGCAACAAACCGGCAGCCTCTCGCTTTGCTGGGGTTGGAGCGTTGCGAAAATGTATTGCGTTACGTTCGGGCATGGCGACAGATCTGCGCAATGGCTGCTCCCGCTTGGCACGGACACTCCGCCGGCGAAGGCGCTCGTACGCCAAATTCCGTGCAAAGTTTTACGCCAGATAATTTGCAAAGTGGCAGAACGTGCAAGGAGTGTGGTGTCGGTCGCGGTGAATCCAATGGGCGCCTGAGCTATACTGGAACACCGTAAGGAAGGTGGGCCGAATGAAACCGATGGTCGCGGCGACTCTGCTGTCGCTGGTTGTGGCACTGGCAACGATGGCGCAAACGCCGCCCAGGAAGAGCGCGGAAACAGCCAAGCCGCAAGCGGCGTCTGGCCCTCCGGTTATCAAATGCAAGGGCGCGGATGGCAGGGCTTGCACATCCAAGCAGGTACAGGCTCTGGCCGACGCGGTCTTCGCCGGCAAGAGGCAGCACGAGGTCTTGGCGCTGTTCAAGAATCTGACTCTGGTCTCGTCCGACGGGGTTTTGAAGTGCGAGCAGAACGATGGAACTCCCTGCACGACACAGCAACTGGATCTGGTGAAGGAGATCGCGGCCGGGCAGCAGATGTTCATCAACTACAACTCCTCGAAGTCGAACACCGGGAATTGATCGAAAGAGAAGCAGGATGCTGCCGCAAGTTCGCAAGTGGGTGCCTAACCGATCTGGCATTTCGTGGCCCAGACGCGGAATACGCTCCCTAACGAGGTGCCCTCTGGGCCCGGCTCTGTAACGAGTGCCCGCGTGTTTGCAATTAGTTCACCGGTGACGGACCTTCCCCAGATCGGTTACGCACGCCCGCAAGTTGCATTGTCTCCGAGGAACGTATCATAATACGTATTGACGGCAATGCCCACATTCTCAGGCTCCATCACGACAACCGGAAAGTCCGAGGCGATTCGCCTCGACAAGGCGCTCTTTCGCCTGCATCCCGAATTCCGGCAGAAGGCAAAAGTGCGCGCCCAGGTTATCTCCCCCGGCCATGCCCTCATCTCCGTTATCGATGAAGAGGCGGCGCCTGTTCCGGAAGAGGATCCGGTGGTGGGAGCCTTCCTCGGTTTCCTGGAAAAGGACCTGAAGACGAGCCCGGGCCGGGGCTCCCGCTTGTCGAAGGCGTCCGTGGCGCGCGCGGTTCGTTTGACCGAACATGTCAAGGTGTCGGATGACGACACCCTTCCCCGAAACGTGACCATCTGACTCGATGCCCTCCGAACCATTCGCCGAGCGAAATGGATGGCGGCTCTACGTTCACCCGGCGTTTGGAGACGCCTTCGAACGGCTCAGCGAGGCGGTGCAGGAATTGAGGAGACAGCGCCCGAAGAGTTACGCCGGCCACCCTAAAGCCAAACTGCTCAAACGGATACTGGACCTGATTCTGGACGAGATTCCGCGCGATCCGAACGCCGTCGAGTTTCAGCTTGGGAATACCTTGGGCCCGGCCCACCGCCATTGGCGGAGGGCGAAGTTCCTGGGACGCTTTCGGCTTTTCTATCGATTCAGCAGTGTCCACAAGGCGATCGTCTACTCATGGGTAAATGACGAATCGACGCTTCGCAAAGCCGGCTCACGGACAGATCCTTACGCGATCTTCAACAAGCGACTGCGCGACGGGAGTCCGCCAGACGATTGGGACCACCTGTTCCGCGAAGCGGGTAGGGCCAACAAGAGTTAGATGGACCGCCCGCCCGCTACTTCTTATGCCGCTTGCTCTTCTTATGCGGCGCTTCCGGGGCTTCCGTCTTCGACACGTGCGGGGCCTTCGCATCGGGCGACAGCTTAC
>PLRZ01000139.1 GCA_003164075.1 Bryobacterales bacterium
CCAGGGATGCTGTCTGTGTTGATTTGATAGTATCAATTTAAGGTCTGTTTGTCTACAACTTTTTGGGGCTTTTTGAAAATATTTTTGAGATTTTTTCATGCTCTTGAAACAATGGCACTTGCTTGATAGTGCGCGAGGGCGGTGGGGCGGAGCCGGCCGGCCCCGCCCCGTGAAGCTTACCGCATGGCGTAGGAACTGAGGACTTTCAGGTAGTTGGCCCGCTCGAATGCCTGGGGCTGCGGAACGGCGTTGCGGCTCATGCTGCCTTGCATCTGCTTGATGGAATCGTACTCGTGCTCGCCCATCCACACCAGCAGTTCGGTGGCGATAGTGTCCAGGTAGCTGATGCCGCGCTTCAACAAAGCGGAAGTCATCATGGCCACCTTCGCCCCGGCCATCATGGACTTCACTACGTCGGTGGCACAGTGCACCCCGCCGGTCAGCGCCATATCGGCCTTCACGCTACCGTATAGCACCGCGACCCAATGCAGGCGCAGCAGCAGCTCGTGCGAGTTGCTGAGGATCAGATTGGGCACCACTTCCAGCGCTTCCAGATCGTAGTCCGGTTGATAGAAGCGGTTGAAGAGCACCAGGCCGTCGACGCCGGTCGCGTCCAGCTTCCTGGCCATGTTCGCCATGGAGCTGAAATACGGTCCGAGCTTCACCGCCACGGGAATATGTACCGCCGCTTTGACGGCCTTCACCAGTTCGATGTACTGCTGCTCCACCTGCTCGCCGGTGACGTCGGCACTGACGGGGATGTGGTAGATGTTCAGTTCCAGCGCGTCCGCGCCGGCCTGCTCCATCTGCTTGGCGTAACTGAGCCAGCCGCCCGGAGAGGTCCCGTTCAGACTGGCAATCACCGGAATCTTCACCGCCTGTTTGCACTTCACGATGTGCGAGAGGTAGGTCTCCGGGCCCATGACGCGGTGGCCCAGTTCCGGGAAGTGACTCACCGATTCGGCGCCGACTTCGGAGGCCCGGTCGATGTCACGGTCGAGTTCGTCGCTCTCGCTCTCGATCTGCTCCTCGAATAACGATTGCAGCACGATCGCGGCCGCGCCGGAATCTTCCATCCGGCGGACGTTGCCTACGTCCCCGCACATCGGCGAGGACGAGGCAACCAGCGGATTCCTGAGTTTCAACCCGAGATAGGTTGTGGACAGGTCAATGGTCTTGCTGAGATCGATCATTTCTTCACCTCGGCGTTGAATGGCTCGTGAGCCATGTAGTCGTAGAGTTTCCAGTGGGTATTTACGTCTTCCTGGGCCAGTACGAGCAGCTTCTTGGCCTCTTCGGGATTGCTCTTCACCAGCATGGTGTAGCGGGTTTCGTTATAGATGTACTCTTTGAGGGTGATGGAGGGAGCGCGCGAATCCAACTGGAAGGGATTCTTGTTCTGCGCCACCAGGTCGGGATTGAAGCGGAACAACGGCCAGTATCCCGAATTCACAGCGGCCTTCTGCTGCTCCATTCCGAATGCCAGGTCGTAGCCGTGGGCGATGCAGTGGCTGTAGGCGATGATCAGCGAGGGACCGTGGAAGGCTTCGGCTTCCTGGAAGGCCTTGAGCGTGTGCATATCGCTCGACCCCATGGCCACGCGCGCCACGTAAACGCTGCCGTAGCTCACGGCCATCATGGCCAGATCCTTCTTGCCGACCTGCTTGCCGCCGGCCGCGAACTTGGCAACGGCGCCGCGCGGCGTGGCTTTGGACGCCTGTCCGCCGGTATTGGAGTAAACCTCCGTATCGAGCACCAGGACGTTGACGTTGCGGCCGGATGCCAGTACGTGGTCCAACCCGCCGTAGCCGATATCGTAGGCCCAACCGTCGCCGCCCAGGATCCAAACGCTCTTCTTCATCAGGGCGTCGGCCACATCCAGCAGGGCAGCGGCTTCGGGCGTACCCAGTTCCTTCAGCTTCGCCTTGAGATCTTTGATGCGCTGGCGTTGCGCGAAGATGCCGGCTTCGGTCTTCTGATCGGCATCCAGGATGGCATGCGCCAGGTTCTCGCCGATGGCGGAACCGAGCTTCCAGACCATCTCACGCGCGTATTCGTTCTGCTTGTCGGCAGCCAGGCGCATGCCCAAGCCGAATTCGGCGTTGTCTTCGAACAGGGAATTCGACCAGACCGGTCCGTGGCCGTCTTCGTTCTGGCAGTAGGGCGTGGTGGGTAGATTGCCGCCGTAAATGGAGGAGCAGCCGGTGGCATTGGCGATCATCATCCGGTCGCCGAAAAGCTGCGTCATCAACTTGATGTACGGAGTTTCGCCGCAGCCGGAGCAGGCGCCGGAGAATTCGAACAGCGGCTGGAGCAACTGCACGTCCTTCACCTGGCCCAGGGAGAGGATCTTGCGGTCGGTGTCGGGGATCTTGAGGAAGAAGTCCCAATTGGCCGCTTCCGCCTCGCGCAACGGCGGTTGAGCCACCATGTTGATGGCGCGGTGCTTCACTTCGCTCTTGCTCTTGGCCGGGCAGACCTGCACGCACAGGGTGCAGCCGGTGCAGTCTTCAGGCGCCACCTGCAAGGTGTACTTGCGGTCCTTCATGTCCTTCCAGCGCGCCGGGACGGACTTGAAAGTGGCGGGCTTCCCGCCCAGGTAGCTATCGTCGTAGACCTTGGCGCGGATCACGCTGTGCGGGCAGACCAGCACGCACTTGCCGCACTGAATGCACAAAGCCTCGTCCCATTCGGGGATTTCGAGCGCGATGTTGCGCTTTTCCCACTGCGCGGTGGCGGTGGGGAAGGTGCCGTCGATGGGCATGGCGCTCACCGGCAGGTCGTCGCCCTCGCCGGCGATAATCCGGGCTGTGACTCTCTGCACGAAGTCCGGAGCGGCCGCGGGCACCGCCGGACGGATATCGAACAGGGCGGTGATCTTTCCGGGAACCGTCACTTCATGGAGATGTTCCAGCGACGCGTCCACGGCGGCGAAGTTCTTCTTCACCACGCTCTCGCCGCGCTTGCCGTAGGTCTTCTCGATGGAGTGTTTGATGGCTTCGATGGCTTCCGCGCGCGGCAACACGCCGCTGATGGCNNCCCATGCCGGTCTGCTTGGCCACATCGTAGCCGTCGATGACGTAGAACTTCAGCTTCTTCTCGATGATCTGGCGTTGCACCTGGCGCGGCAGGTGGTCCCAGACTTCGTCCGGTCCGAAGGTGCTATTCAGCAGGAACGTAGCGCCCGGTTCGGCAGGCTTCAGCACATCGAAGCGTTCCAGGAAGGAGAACTGGTGGCAGGCCACGAAACTGGCCTTGGTGATGAGGTAGCTGGAGTGCAGCGGCTTGGGTCCGAAACGCAGGTGCGAGGTGGTCATGGCGCCGGACTTCTTGGAATCGTACACGAAGTAGCCCTGCGCGAAGTTGCCGGTTTCCTCGCCGATGATCTTGATGGAGTTCTTGTTGGCGCCCACCGTGCCATCGGCGCCGAGGCCGTAGAACAGCGCGCGGACCGTGCCGGGGACTTCGGTGGAAAACTCGGGGTCGTAATCCAGGCTGGTGTGGGTGACGTCGTCATTGATGCCGACCGTGAAGTGATTCTTGGGCGACTTCTTCAGCAGTTCGTCGAACACGCCCTTCACCATGGCGGGCGTGAATTCCTTGGAGGCCANNTGGCGACGCCCATTTCGGATAGCGCCGTGACCACGTCGCAGTAGAGCGGCTCGCCGGTGGCGCCCGGTTCCTTGGTGCGGTCGAGGACCGCGATGGATTTCACGGAGGCGGGAATCGCCTCGACGAACGTCTCCACGGGGAATGGCCGGAACAGGTGCACTTTCAGCAGGCCGATCTTTTCGCCCGCGGCCCTAAGGGCGTCCACGGTTTCCTGGGCCACTTCCGCGCCCGAGCCCATCATAATGATGATGCGCTCGGCATCCGGCGCGCCTACATAGTCGAACAGATGGTACTGGCGGCCGACGATTTTGGCGAACTTATCCATGGCGTTCTGCACGATGGTGGGAGCCGCCAGGTAATACGGATTGCAGGCTTCCCGAGCCTGGAAATAGACGTCGGGATTCTGCGCCGTACCGCGCATCACCGGCCGGTCGGGATTGAGGCCGCGGAGGCGATGGGCGCGCACCAGGTCTTCGTCGATCATCTCGCGCAGATCGGCGGGGGTCAGTTGTTCCACTTTGGCGACTTCATGCGAGGTGCGGAAGCCGTCGAAGAAATGAATGAAGGGTATACGCGATTCCAGTGCGGCGGCCTGGGCGATGAGCGCCATGTCCATGACTTCCTGCACCGAGTTGGCGCACAGCATGCCGAATCCGGTGGCGCGGACGGCCATGACGTCGCTGTGATCGCCGAAGATGGAGAGCGCGTGGGTTGCCAGGGCGCGCGCCGCCACGTGGATCACCGTGGAGGTCAGCTCCCCGGCGATTTTGAACATGTTGGGGATCATCAGCAGGAGGCCCTGCGACGCGGTAAATGTGGTGCCCAGAGACCCGGCCTGCAAGGCCCCGTGGAGCGCGCCGGCAGCGCCGCCCTCGCTCTGCATCTCGATCACCGTCGGCACGGTGCCCCAGATGTTGGTCTTCTGCTCGGCGGACCACTGGTCCGCCCACTCCCCCATGTTGGAAGATGGCGTAATGGGATAAATGGCAATAACTTCGTTGGTCTGATGAGCTACGTAGGCTGCTGCTTCGTTGCCGTCGATGGTGACCTTCGGACGAATATTGGCGGATGAGCTTGTCAACTCTCCCCTCCTTACCAGTATGGGATTCACTTTCTTAAAGCTCATTATAAGACCTTTATGTCGGAAAAATCTACAGGTTTTTATCTCTGAAAAGCTGGAACTCAGGCAAGGTGTTGGATTGACTGGGGTAATTTGCGGGCCATGGCAGGCGGAAAAGACGGCTTGATAGCGACGCCTTGTGGGGCATTGGGCTTCTGAAGAACTTGTAAAAAAGTCGCGTTGAAAGGCACGCACTTAGCGCGCCGCGACCGTGCGGGTTCGCCACCGAATTCTGGCAGTCCCTCTTCAGTCAGGGGCGGACTTCAGAGGAACTTGCAGAATTCGAAGAAACCGCTTGCTTGCGCGCGCGGCTCGGAAAGTCACGTTGAAAGGCAAGCACTTACCGAGCCGCGACCGTGAGGGAGCGGGTTCACCACCGAATTCTGCAAGTTCCTCTTCAGTCCGCAGGCTGAAGACGGAAACTAGCGAGGTCTTCGACTTCAAACCGACGAGACGCCCAAACCCGTAGCTTCACACGTTTTCTTGGCGTCCCTGCGCCTTTGCGAGAGATTCTTCTTCCAGTCCATTGACGATGCGAGTGATACCGTCCTTAATCAAGGCCGCGTTGAAGTTGATCAACAGGCCAAGCCGCTTGTCGGCCAACCGCAGATAGGTCAGAAGCTGCTTTTTATGAACCGGCGCGAGAACCTCAACGGACTTGATCTCGACGATCACCCGATCCGAATCGTCCCATAAACCACCGGAATGGCCTGCTGGCTGACTGTCCGGAGTCCACGCTGAGCAAGTTCATAGGCGAGCACAGCGTGGTAAACCGATTCCAGTAAACCTGGTCCGAGGGTCGTGTGGACGCGAAAGGCGGCGTCCACGATTTCTTTGGCGATGGCATTCTCCGTCATGGCGGCTTTCATTAGTCTCTCGCCAAGACGCTAAGACAGCCAAGAACGCAACCACCGGTCCGGGCATAAAATCGAGGGCATGGCGAGCATCCCCCACCGGATTCAATAGGTGGGTAATACACGCCGCCTCGTGTAAGCCTTTCAAAATGCGTTGGTTAGCTCTCCATCGAAGCGGCTCGCAGTAAACTCCCGCTAGATCCTTCCGAACTTCGCCACAGCCTCTTTAATCGACCGGAACTTCTCGATGAAGGGAATCATCGTGTGCTCGGTATTGTCCAGGTCCTGCGCCTTCTTCAGCACGTCGGAGGCATGCGCCTTGGGCACCACCGCGACGCCGTCTTCATCGGCGACAACGATATCGCCGCCGTTCACCTTGACGCCGGCGCAAGTGACGGGAACGTTGACGCCCGCGAAACGATAGTGGTTGATGGTGGTGGATGGCACCACGCCGCGGCTGAATACCGGGAACTGCAGCTTGCGGATCTGCGGAGTGTCGCGCACACCGCCGTCGATCACCGCGCCGGCGAAGCCGCGATACTTCATGGCCGTGGCCATCAGGCCGCCGATACCGGCGTAGTCGCCGCCGTTTTCCAGCACCATCACGTATACCGAACCGGCAGGCGCGTTATCGATGGCGTCCAGCATCCCTTGCGACGCCGCCGAGCCTTCTTTGTGCTCCTCTTTCTTCATCAGCACGGTCACCGCGGGGCCGGCGAATTTGGCGGGAGAAAGCGGCCGCATTTCATGCGACATGAAGGCCTGCTGGCCGTAGAGTTGCTCCATGGCGTCGGCCACCGATGCCACTTCCACCTCCCGCAAACCCTGTAACAAGGGATCGCCCGCGGGTTGGGCCATCAACCAGCACACGGCGATTCCGGCCGCGCAACCGGCGATCGACAACGTTCGTTTCATGCGAGTTCCTCCAACAGGGCCGCGCGGCTACTTAGCCGGCGGCATCACGTAGAAATCGTAAGTGAGGAGCCAGTGCGATTCCTGCCCGGGCTCGATCTTCATGTCGATATAAGCTTCCGGGCAGACGGTGGTGCGAATCGACCAGAAGTCGATCTTCCACAACGGACGGTCGCCGGAAACGTGGACACCCGCGCCGGTCTTGCGGTTCTCCACGCGAAAATCGAAATCGCGGGCGGAGTTGCCGAAGCCGGTCAGTTCGCTGTGGACGCTCTGACCGCCGGGATTCAGTTCCCGCAGATAATGCAGTTCCTTGCCGCGCACCTCCGCCAAGCCGTGCAAATCGGCGGCGGCCTTCACCTCGAACGGGAACCTGACGGAAAAATCCGGCCCGGAAGGCTGGTTGTCGATCATGAAGAAGCCATGATTGTAGACATTGGTCTCGATGGTCTTCTTGCCGGTATTCTTCAGGCTATGTTCGATGACCAGGCGCGGCGCGTCCTTGGCCAGGCGTACGGTCTTCTTGTATAAGTAGGCGTAACCGGAAACCGGATCGGCGAGTTCCTGGGTGAATTCCACCGAATCGGCGGCGGCCTTCACCGTCCACTTGCCGTTATCGACAATGTCGTAAGTCTTGAACTGCTGGAAGCGCGGCTCTTCGGGCTTGCGGAGCAGACCCACCCCGATGCGCACGAAGCTTTCGCCGACTTTGGCGTCGGCATACCCCAGCGCGCTATCGCCGGTGCGGTATTCTTCCACCGGGCCGGTGATGGCGTCGTGGAGCTTAGGATCGTATCGCGGGAACCAGACGCCAAAATAGTTGTGGCCCTGAAACTCCAGGCTGGCGACTACGCCCGACCAATCGAAACGAGTGGCCCGGTAGTAGCCGTTGGCGGCATCCGGCAGATAAAGCTTGGCATGAACCGAGCCGTTCGAAATCTCGGCCTGCGGCGGGTCGGCAGCGGTCAACGAGGACAACGCCAGCGTGATCGCAAGCAGAATTGCTCTACGCATGAAAACCTATCTTCCCACAGGGCGCGGCCGGGTGCTTAGACAGTTTCGGGATTTTGGCTAGCGGCTCGGAATGACGCTTCAGCGTCTGTAAGTGTTTACGGAGCCGCGCGCGCCAGCAAGCGGGGCGTTTCTGAAAATGGTCAGGAACCCCGTACCCGCTGGTCATGACAGAAGGTCAGAACTCCTGATGTCGTGGAATTTGCAGTGAGCCGCAGGTGGGGCAGGCGGTGCCGCCTGCCCTCGATATTCGACAGCGCGGGCGGGCAGGCGGCACCGCCTGCCCCACCTGCGAAGCTCTCGCCATCGAAAGGAATGGCTCAGCGGGCCGGAGACTCTGGACTCCTGATGTCGCCCGCAATTCCGGCTGGCCCGGGGAAATAAGGTGAGCCACTTCGGGCCGCCACTCGCTGGCGAGCGTTTCGAAGGTGGGGCAGACTTCANNGCGGGCGGACTGAAGTCCGGGGTCCCCTCTGGGGAAGGCTGAAGCCTGGCCCCACCCCCGGTTCAGCCTAATTCCATGAGATCAGGAGTCCGGAGACTCATCTCGGCGCTCCCCGACACCCACTGCCGCTCTCGAAGCGGGTCGAGAAGAGACTCTGAGCTCCTGATATCACCGGCATCCCGGAACTCCCGGGGAATCGGACCGAGCCACCGCTCCGCAGAAACAAATAACGCCTTTGCCCGGCGGCACGAAAAAACAAAAACCTCTCCCCCGTGTCACAGATTTTGATGACTGTTACGATATCATATGGGGAAAGGCCGCCCTCTTTTCATGGAAAGCCCTCCCATGCGGAAAGACCCACCCAGCCCGTTTCCCCCAGGAACAGGGGCTCGCTTGAGGTGCCCGCCCAACAGAAGTTTTTACTCAACGGGATACACCGTGTGTCACGGTGTCTTCACGGGCGGATTCTCGTGCGATACAATACTTTCGTCGTGTTGCGTTCAGTGATGCGAAAGACGACAATGCAATTGAGGTGGCCGAGTTGGGGGGTATAACCATAAGGGGAGAGACGAACTCTCGTTCCCCGGGTCCCACGCAGGACCGTGATTTACCGAAGCCTGAAGAGGTACAAAGTCAACTTCGTACCATCCTGGCGAGTCCATCTTTTCACGGCAGCAAACGGTGCCAGCAATTCCTGGAGTACGTTTGCGAAAAGTCGCTGGCAGGAGAAGCGGGAGCGCTCAAGGAACGGACTGTGGCCATCGACGTCTTCGGACGGCAGCCGCAGTCGGAACTGGGCGAGGACACCATCGTGCGGGTGGGCGCGCGCGAGGTTCGCAAGCGGCTGGCCCAGTTCTACGTATCCCCGGAAGGCGTGGCTTCGCGAGTCAAGATTGACCTTCCCGCCGGCGCCTACGCCCCGGAATTCCACTACGCCGCCGCCCCCATCGAAAAGGAGCCTGCGCCGCCGGTTGCGGCGCCGGTAGTTCCGGCGCCGCCCAAACGGCGGCGTACCGCGATCATAACCGGCAGCGCTGCGTTGCTGCTGATTCTGGCTGCGGGGGCGGTGCAATTGACCGGAATCGCCCACAGGCCGGACGTTCTGGCGAAATTCTGGAAGCCGGTTTTCGAATCGAATGAACCGCTGCTGGTGGGCGTGGCGCACCCCTTGGTGTATCACCCTTCCCTGCGGGCGCTGAAACTCAACGAGGCCCTTCTCCCGCCCACGAAAATACCCATGCAACGGCCCCTGCAGGTGCCACCCAAGGAGCTGGACGGGTCCGATATGGTTCCCGTGCCGGATCAGTATGTCGCGTTTGGCGATATGGTGGCGGCCAATCAGATCGCCGCCATGTTGGGCCGGCGGTCGAAAGGCATGCGCCTGCGTTTCGCCGACAACATTTCCTTTGCCGACTTGCGGCAAACGCCGGTCCTGCTGATCGGGGCGATCACCAACCATTGGAC
Organism: Bryobacterales bacterium; assembly: GCA_003164075.1. The sequence continues at coordinate 9,419 of PLRZ01000139.1, forward strand.
GATGGAATTCCAGCAGGGCTGGCGGTTCCAGTTCACTTTCCAGGAGGGTTACAGCGCCGTCCTGGTAGACACCGCCGACAAGCCGGCGCATGGTGCGGCGCAGCGGCAGTGGTCCGTTCCAGCGACCAGCGACGACTCCGCCAGCGACGATTATGTGCTGATCTGCCGCCTGAAAAACGCTTCCACCGGAGGTTTCGTGGTGGTTGTGGCGGGAGTGAAACAGTTCGGCACGGAAGCAGCGGGGCGCGTGGTGAGCGACCCGGTCCAGCTTGCGCTGCTGGTGCGCGATCTGCCGGCCGGCTGGGAAAACAAAAATCTCCAGGTGGTCCTGCATGTGCGGGTAATCGGAAACGCGCCGGCGCAGCCGGAAGTTTCCGCCTCGTGCGTCTGGTAGCCTCGATCGTGCGGCTGCGGCTGCGCCGCAAGCGGTCAGCGATCAGCGGTCAGCGTCGGAATCCATGCCTGCGAATGCGTCTGACTTCAGCGGTCGCCGCGGCGAAGCTGCCGTGCGCCACAACCGCTAAACAGGGTGCCAAGAAAAGTCATCAGAAAATCGTCGCGGCACGCAAAGACTCTATGTAAGGACGGCAACGCTTTCGCCCACTCATCGCTGCCCGGCGCCTGCCCGAACAGGATCGAGGCAGGCGAGCACCGCCTGCCCCACCTCCGGGATCGCCACAAGACTCCACAACATCGGGAGTTCGGAGACCGGACTCTGAGTTCCTGGAATCGAGATGAGCTCACCTCGGGTCGAGGCAGAGACGCGATTTTCCGCTTGGCATATTCCTCCGCCCACCGCTACAATAGATTTTCGGCACCTGTACTCTGAAATCATCTTGTAGAACAGTGAGGTAGGTCTTGTGAATCGCGAATCTTCTCGCCGTAACTTTCTGGCGGCCGGGCTGGTCTTGCCGGCCGTCGCTTCCGCGTCGCGCACTTCCGGGCAGTCTCCTCAGGCAGCCCCGCCTTCGAGCCAGCTGGCTCCCAAACCGAACGCCGGCGCTCCGGCTTTCCAGTACCGGACCCTGGGTAAGACAGGGCTGAAGGTCACCAGCCTCGGGTTTGGCTGCATGATCACCTCCGATGGAAGCGTAATCCAGCGGGCCGCCGACCTGGGCATCACTTACTTCGACACTGCCCGCAGCTACTCGGGCGGCAACAACGAGCGCATGGTGGGAGCGGCTCTCAAAGGCAAACGCAACCAGCTCACCTTGTCCACCAAGACCGAAGGCCGCACCAAACAGGAAGCGCTGGACCAGATCGACAAGAGCCTGTCGGAACTCGGCACGGACCATGTCGACATCTGGTACCTGCACGGCAAGGGCAAGCCGGAAGATGTTACCGACGACCTGATCGAGGCGCAGCAGATCGCCAAGAAGGCCGGCAAAATCCGGTTCGCGGGCGTGAGCACGCACCAGGGACAACAGCAACTGATCCCCTGGCTGGCCAAGAATCCCAACATTGATGTCATCCTGACGCAGTACAACTTCACCATGGAACCGTTCATGAACGATGTCATCGCCGAAGCCTCCCAGGCGGGCAAGGGCATCGTCTGCATGAAGGTAATGGCGGGCGGCACGCGCGGCCGGGGCGCCTCTCCGGCCATCGCGGAAAAGTTGCACCGCGAGGGCGCCTTGACATCCGCTCTGAAATGGGTGCTCCGCAATCCCAACATCGGCACCACCGTCCCCAGCATGACCGACACGGACCAGTTGGATGCCAATCTCAAGGCCATGGCGCAGCCCTTCGGCGCCGCCGACGACAAAATTCTGGCCATGCACCTGGAGCACATCAAGCCGTTCTACTGCCGCCTGTGCGGCGAGTGTGCCGGACAGTGCCGCCAGGGGCTGCCGGTGCAGGATGTCCTGCGTTTTGCCACGTATGCCGACGGCTACGGCCAGTTCGCGCTGGGACGCGAGCGGTACCTGCAACTGGCCCCGGAGCACGTGTCGGCCAAGTGCGGGGATTGCGCCGGATGCACGGTGAATTGCCCCTACGGCGTCAAAGTGGCGCGGGAAATGGCGCGCGCGCAGGAGTTGTTTGCATGCTGATGCGCGCCGGTGCGGTGGCGCTGGCGTGGGGCCTCGCATTTTCCGTGGCGGCGAGCGCTGCCGCACCGGCCTGCAACCTGGTGCCCGGTTGGACCGCGCAGGCGGCGGCCCGCAACTACGGCCAGGACAACCTGTTCGAGTACATGGACGGCAATGCCGAAGGCTATCTGCTCTACGGCTTCCAGACCATGCAGGGAGTGACCTGCCAAAAAGGCGGCGCCACGCTGGTGATCGACATCTCCGATTTTGGGGATGCCGATTCGGCCTACGGGATGTTCTCCAATACGCACGACCCCGGCCAGCCTCTTATCAAGCTGGGGATGGGCGGCCAGATCGTGCCGCGCCGCGCCCTTTTCGTCAAGGGCAAATATTACGTGGAGATCGCCGCCAACCCCGAAGGCGATTACACCGAGACGCTCCGCCAGTGGACCGCGGCACTCGAGAAGACTCTGGAAGGCAGTTCCGATCCGCCGCGGGCGCTGGCCTGGTTTCCCACCGAAAAGCAGCAGAGCCTGCGTCTGGTGCCGGAAAGCGTGCTGGGCATCCGCCTGTTGAAGCGCGGCTACGTGGGGCAGTATGACGTGGGCAAGGCTTTCGTGGTGGAGGAAGTGTCGGCTGCCGCCGCGACCGATCTCATGGAGAAATTGCGCGCCCGATTCGCGGGGAATACGGCGGCGAAGATCGCTGACGAAGGCTTCCAGGGGTCCGATCAATATTTGGGCAAGGTGTGCATCTTCCGCAAAGGCCGCTTTGTGGCAGGCTACGGCAATATAGCCGATGGGCAGGACGGCGTGGCGTTGGCTATGGCGCTGGCGAAACGCATTCCGGAGTAAGTTAGCAGTTTTTGGCTGTTAGCACGCCCGGCAGCCAACGGCCATGCCCTCGCCGCACTCAGAGAATGCACCGGAGCAGTCCGTGGCGCCATATATAGCGGGGCAGGCTTCCGGACTTCAGTCCGCCCGCCGCAGGTTTCACATCGTTCGCGGGAGGATCTCCGTCAAGGAAGTGCGCGGTCTTACCGCCATATTCGCGGCGGCGTATCTCCGGGGGGGGGCACGCGGAAACCGTACCCTCCGTATCCGGACGAAACGGCCGATCCGCGGGACATCATCGCGCTAAGCGCCGGTCTGCGCGGCTGCTAGATGTTACTCGCGCCCGCCCTCTGGCCAAAACGAAGCTGGAAATCGCCCGCTTGCGGGCAATGGGGGGCGGGACTCGTCGAATTTGCGGTGAGCCCGCAGGTGGGGCAGGCGGTGCTCGCCTTCGCTCGATCCTATTCGAGCAGCGGGCCTAATTCAGCGCGGGCAGGCGGCACCGCCTGCCCCACCTGCCAACCTCTCGCCATCGAAAGGAATGACTCAGCCCATTTTCCCCGTCAGGCAAAAATTGCGGGGCGACATCAGGAGTTCTGAAGCTGTGGCCATCGAGTTCACGATCAAGCTCAAGTCAGGCAAGCTTCTTTGTTAACACCTTCTTACTGCACGGCAGTATAGAGCGTCTGCGTGCCGGCGACGTCCGTGCCGTTCACGTTGACCGTGAAGGTCAGCGGCACGGCATTATTGGCGGCGATGGCCGGCACGATCACGTTGAACTGGTACAGTCCAACCGCGCCCGCCACCAGGCCGGCATACTGCACTTGCGCCTGCGCTACGCCGAAATAGAATTTGGGAGCGAGCGGCACGGAGAGACATTGCGGACAACCGGCGACGGCCTGCGGGATCTGGCCCGGCGGATACCCGGGGACCGCACCGAAGCCAGTCCCGTAGATCACGATCGTTTCGCCGGGCTGCGCCGCGCGGGATGTGATACCGGCAAATGACCCGGTCGGGAAAACGTAGGTCGTATTATCGGTGAACAGCGCACCGACATATTGTTTCCCGACGATCTTGAAGATTGTGGGCGCAAACAGACCGGGCTCCTCCAGAGTGGCGTTGATGTTGAATGCCGCGCTCGGCCCGGCGGCGGTGTTCACCGTGACGGACTGCGTACCCAGACCGATGGTGCCCGGTACCAGCGCGTTCACCTGCGTGGGGCTGATATATTCGACGAAAGCCGACTGGCCGCCCACTGACACCGTGGTGAGATTGAGTTGCGTAGGAGCCTGGTTGCCGGTGAAATCGGTCGTAGCCCATGTGCGCGTGGTGGGCGCCAGATTGGTCCCGTAGATTTCGATCCAGGAACCTGGCGCAATCCCGGAAAGGGCGCCGAAACCGCTGGCGCTGATGACTCCGCTGATGACGGGCGCCGGTCCAGGTCCGCTCGGCGGCGCGCTGGGGGTCAGCTTGCGAATAATGTCGTTGCCGTAGTCGGCCACATACAGATTACCGGAAGCGTCGACAATCAGGGAAATGGGTTCGTTGAATTGCGCGCTGAGCGCGGGGCCGCCATCGCCCCCATAGCCGGGAAGCGTGCCCATCCCTGCGATCGTGTGGATGATGCCGTCGGGCGTAACCATGCGAATGCGGGCGTTAGTGGTGTCGCCGATGTATACGTTGCCGGAGGCGTCCACGGCTACCCCGGTGGGAAAGTCGAGCAGGGCGTTGGTGGCCAGACCTTCATCGCCGGAGAAACCGGAAAGGCCCTCGGCGTTGCCGGCCACGATCGAGACCACGCCGTTCGAGAGCTTGCGAATCTGGTTATTGAGACTGTCGGCAAAATAAAGATCGCCATTGGCGGCAAGGGCAAGCTGCCTGATACTGCTCAAATGCACCGCGAGGGCCGCGCCGCCTTCCAGGGACAACCCCTCGGTACCGCTGCCGGCAATGGTGCTGATGTCGCCGGTGGAGGCGGTCACCTTGCGGATGCGGAAATTTCCGCTATCGGCGATATAGATGTTGCCGGCGGAATCGATGGCGATGCCCGAGGGTTGGTCGAGACTGGCCTGCGTCGCCAAGGCTCCGTCTCCCGAAAACCCCACGCCTTGAACGCTCGATCCGGCGACCGTCGAAATAATGCCCGCCGGGGTGACCATGCGCACGGCGCCGTTGAGCACGTCCGAAAAATAGAAATTCCCTTTGCTGTCCACCGCCATGGTATCGGGGTAGTTGATCTCGGCGCTGGTGGCCGGCCCGGCGTCTCCGGAATAGCCGGTGGTAGTCATGCCTGCCACTGTCGAGATATTGCGGCTGCTGGCGAGGACCATGCGGATCACGTTATTGGTCTGATCGGCGATGTAGATGTTGCCCTTGGAGTCCAGGGCCACGCTGGTCGGGCCATTCAGCTCGGCACTGGTAGCGGCCCCGGCGTCGCCGGTGTAACCCACGGTGGGAGCCGCTCCATTGCCGGGGTTAGCCGGAACCGTACCGGCGACGGTGGTGACGGTATAGATCGGGGGCGTCTGCGCCTGGCACAAAGCCGGCAACAAGAAGGACGCGATACCGGCCAGTCCGGCAATGGCCGCCCGATTCCACTGGCGCTTGGGCGCTGGATTCATCTTGATCGAAGGATGCATTGCTGATTACTTCAGTTTCTCAGAATTCCAGGGCGGTTGGGTTGTTCGTTCCTTGCACAGTGTGAAGGCTTGGCCCACTGCCTACCAAATGCGGCAGGCGTTCTGGCGCATCATGGGCTGGCCCGTTTTGCACGAAAAAGCCTGGCCGAACTGCGGCATATTGGCCACCACGCCGTTGATGCGGTATTCGTTGGGCGAGTGTTCGTTGGTGACGGCGTTGAGGCGCTTGTTTTCGGGGCGCTCGTCGCCGCAGGCCCATTGGGCTACGCCGATGAAGAAGCGCTGCTCGGGGGTGAATCCGTCGGCGGCCTTGAGGTCCTGCGCTTTGGTGGCGGCCTTCCAGGCGATGTAGGCCAGCGTGGTGCCGCCCAGATCGGCGATGTCTTCGCCGGCCGTCAGCTTGCCGTTGATCTTGATGTTGTCGATCACGGTGTACTGCGAATACTGATCGGAAACGCAGGCGGCCCGCTCGACGAACCTGGCCGCGTCCGGTTTGGCCCACCAGTCGCGCAGGTTGCCCTTGGCGTCGAACTGGCGGCCTTCGTCGTCGAAGCCGTGGGTCAATTCGTGGCCGATGGTGGCGCCGGTATTGCCGTAGTTGGGCGCATCGTCCATTTTGGGATCGAACAGCGGCGGCTGCAGCACGCCGGCGGGAAAGTTGATGTCGTTCATCTGCGGGTCGTAATAAGCGTTGACGGTGGGGGGCGTCATTTGCCACTCGGCGCGGTCCACGGGCTTGCCGATTTTGGCCAACTGGCGTTTGGATTCGAAGACCGCGGCGCGGTCGACGTCGGTGAGAAATGCGCCGCGGGTGATGTCCACGGAGTTGTAGTCGCGCCACTTTTCGGGATAGCCGATTTTGTTGACCATGCCGTGCAGTTTGACCAGCGCCTGCTTTTTGGTGGCGGCGCTCATCCAGGTGAGTTGCGCCAGTTCGCCCTCCATGGCCGCTTCGATTTCCCTGGTCATGGCGAGGGCGCGGGCCTTGGTGTCGGACGTGAATGTCTTGTCGACGAAGACTTGGCCGAGCGCTTCTCCCAGGTCGCGGTCCACGAAGCTGACGCAACGCTTCCAGCGGGGCCGCATTTCGGCGACGCCGCGCAGGGTCTTGCTGTAGAAGTTGAAATTGGTCTCGACGAAGGCCTTCGAAAGGTACGGCGACGCGGCGTGCGCCAGATGCCAGCGCAGATAGGTTTTCCACTCCTGAAGGCCGCGGGTCTTGAGTTGGTGTTCCACCTCTTTGTAGAAATCGGGCTCGGTGACGTTGAGGGTGGCGGGCGCCGGCAGGCCGAGTCCGTCCCAGTAGGCGGTCCAGCCGAAGGTGGGAGTGAGCGCCGCGAGTTGCGCGCGGGTGTATTTGTGGAATTGCTTGTAGGGGTCGCGCTTTTCGACGCGGGTGAGCGTGGCTTTGGCGAGGCCGGTCTCGATGGCCATCACGGCCGCGGCGCCGGCGCGCGCGGCGTCGGGGGAATCGCCCAGCAGTTGCAGCATGGCGGCGACGTGATCCAGATATTTGGCGCGGATCTCCTGCGATTTGGCGTCGGGATTGACGTAGTAGTCGCGATCCGGCAGGCCGAGGCCGCCGGCGGAGGCGAAAGCGATGACGCGGCTGGAGTCGGCATAGTCCTGGGCGGAGCCGAACGCGAACAGCGCGCCGTCGTCGCTGGATTCGAGGTGCATGCGGGCCAGCAGAGCGGGAAGGTCCGCGGCGCTCTTGAGGGCGGCGATTTCATCCAGGCGCGCCTCGAGCGGCTGGGCGCCGGCCTTTTCGATGGCGGCTTCATCCATGCAGGCGAAGAAGTAGTCGCCGATTTTCTGCTGCAGGGGAGTGCGTTGCGCGGTGGGCCTGGCAGCTTCGTCGAGGAGGCCCCAGAGGTAGCGTTGATTGTCGTCGGTGAGCTTGGCGTAGACATCCCAACGGGCCTGGTCGGGCGGGATGGGGTTCAGCTTGTTCCAATTGCCGCAGGAAAACTTGTAGAAGTCGACGCAGGGGTCGGCGGAGCGGTCGAGGAACCTGGTTTCCAGGCTGGGGGTATAGGGCAGGGATGCCAAGGGGCGGTCCTGGGCGAGGAGCGTGACAGGGATCAGAAGGAGTATGAAGCGCACGGAGAGCAGGTTATCACAACGGCGTCTCAAAGCTTTTGCTTCCTTGCGTCGACCTCGGCGGAAATCGCAAGCTCTATCCCATCGATTGAGCTATCCTTGATTTCGATTCTTAATGGCGCGCTGCGGAGCTCGTGCGAAGGGGCGCCGCGGTAGCCGAGGATCTGGTACTGTCCCGGCAGCATGTGCCAAAACACGAAAGTCCCATCCGCCGCCAGCCAGGTTTCGGTGACGAGTTGGCCGTTGAGAGTCAGCAATTGCAATCGTGCCGGGGATGGAGTGCCGCCTTCGCTCGTGAGTCGTCCTTTTACGTGCAGATTGGGTATGCGAACAGACCGAATCTCCAATCCGTTGACCTCGCCGCCGGCAGGCAACTCGACCCACTCCGCTGCGCTTTCGTCCAAAGTGCCGCGATAATAGGTGGGGCCATAGTCGATCTCGCTGCTGTCATCGACATTAGCCGACGGAAGGCCGCGGCGGTCAACTGAGGCGCGTATACGATAGCGGTCGCCCGCCAACCCGTGAATGCGAAATTCGCCCCTGTCGTCAGTAATGCTCATCCCCATGTGTCCGCCAAACATCATTTCGAATCCCTTCTCCCGCGGAGCGCCGGTGGCCTCCACCAGAAAACCTGCCGCAATGATGTCAATCTCAGCGACCACCCGGCCGCTGATCACGCCCTCCGGCGCTAATTGAAGATCGAGAGTCGCGTGTTCACCGTCCTTCAGCTCTCGTACGAACGAAGGGAGCATGATGCTGCCGCCCAGGTAGCTTGGCCGGGACGCGAAGGCTGTGTACCGACCCGCGGGCAGTCCAGTCACCCTGTATGTGCCATCCGCACGCGATGTGGCATAGTATGCGCGTCCGGGAGCGTCCATGTTGAACAAGCCGAATGTGACCCGCGCGTGACTCAGCGGCTTGCCTGTCACGCTGTCTACAACCGTGCCCTCGGCCATCGCGTTCTTACCATCGCCCACATGGTTGGTAGCCGCGGGCGCGTGCGTCATCCGGATCTCGACGCCCGTGGTCTCACCGTCTGGCAGCGCTTCCACTATTCCCGCTTTCTCCACCTGGGTTTCGTGGGGGAAATAGGTCGGGCCGTACTGAAAATCCTCGCCGTCGGCCCGCAGATCGCCTTCGTATGTGGAGTCTTCTTTGGCAGGTTCTACCAGGATTTTGTATTTTCCCGGCGAGCCAACCAATCTATACATCCCGCGTTCATCGCTCTGGCCGAAGCCACCGCGCGCTACGATCGGGGGATTCTGTTGCACGGCTAGCTCGGCCCCAACCCGCGCGAAGGCGACCGGCTCTCCGTCATCTCCGACGACGCGTCCCGTAATCACCGCGGGCCTGGCGATTTGCAGGCGCAAGTTCTCCACATGGTCGCCCGACCTCAGGAACAAATCGGAAGCCGCCCGGCCGTTGTCGCCAAGGATCGGCACGAAGAAGCGGCGCGGGGGTACGTGCGGCCGCGCTCCGTAGCGGCCTGGCGGGATCCCGAGGATCGAAAAGCGCCCTTCCCGGTCACTGACCGCGGTGTATTCCACGCTCGGCAGTGTGTCCGAAACCGGCACGACACGCACACGTATGTTCTCGAGTGGAGCTCCCGTAGAGAGGTCCACCACGGTGCCGGAAACGCTCGCAAGCGGCTGGGCCGCGGCGTAAAAGCACAGAATGAGCGGCAAAGCGGCGATGGGGAACGCGATGCGCATGATTCCTTATGATACCCAAACTAAGGGGCCACTTAGCATCGGACTCGATTATGAGCACTCGTCTTATGGCCACGGCCGCTCGTGGAGAATCATCCAGGAGGCGCCGAACCTATCCCGGAACATGGCAAAACGCCGACCATCTCGGCCTGGACCGCCCTCCTGGGATTGTGCCGAACGAACCAAGATCCAGTTCACCGCTTCAGCCAATCCATCGCCACTCCGGCGACAATCATATTCCTCACTTCTCGCGCCGGACGCCTTCACGCTTCAACATCGTCATCGATTTTTATTTCCTCCTGCCCCGTTGACATCCGTACATAAGTGTACGATGCTGGATTCATGAAAGGCTCTGAGTTCCTGCGGAAAGCACGGCACGCGGCGAGAACGAAGAGCCTCTCCTACAACTGGATTCCGTCCCATGGCAAAGGCAGCCACGGAACGCTCTACGTGGGCGCTACCGGCAAAACCACCGTGCAGAACCTCAAGCGCGAGATTCCCACGGGAACGCTCCGCGCCATGATCGAACAACTGGAACTCGACGCCAAGGATTTCGGCATAAACTAGGAGCATACTCATGGATCGGTTTGCATACCCAGCCCAATTCACCCCGGACGACGGCGGAAGCCATATGGTTCGCTTTCGGGATCTTCCCGAGGCTATCACCAGCGGTTGCGATATGGCGGACGCGGTCGAACAGGCGGCCGATTGTCTACAGGAGGCCCTGGCCGGCCGGCTTGCGCGGCGGGATGCCGTTCCACGGCCGTCCAAACCGCGCGCCGGAGAGCGCCTTATTCCGGTCGCGATGTATCTCGCTCCAAAACTGGCGCTGTTTACGGCAATGGAAGGAGCCGGGGTAAACAACTCCGAACTCGCGCGCCGCCTGGGAGTGACGGAACTGATCGTCCGCAGGATGCTTAATCCAAAACATGAGACCAAGGCGGGTAAAATCGAAGCCGCCCTCCGCGCCCTCGGGAAAGAGGCGGTAGTCCACGTCAGCGACGCCGCTTGAGCCCGTCCTAAGATACTCCGCGCTCTTCCATGTCCCGCTCCACATCGAGCCAATTTACCGGCCCGCCGCGCAACGGCCACGCCTTATCGTCGATGTAGATCGAAGCGAACGGCTTCGGGACGATACACCGCGAGTTCTGGGCCTCATCCGGGTTCCAGTCAACCCCGGAGATGAGCCCCTGAAAGTGCCTGTCAGCCCACCCCTTGACGGTATGGCAATCCGCCACGAACCGTTCCAACACTCTCCGGCTGTGCGGAGCCGGGGCCGCAATGTGAGCGTGCGATGTCCACGGCTCCATGGGTTACGGTCATATCCAAGTACCGCAGCGCCGCGGCGAGCTTCAGGCAACATCGTCTGCCGTTTATCTTCTACTGCGTGAGCGGACCGCCCGCTACTGCTTTACAAACTCCACTCTCCGGTTCTGGGCGCGTCCGTCGGGGGTATCGTTCGAGGCGATGGGTTGCGCTACGCCGAAGCCGTTCGAAGTGAGCCGCGCGGCATCGATGGCGAACTGCGAGATCAGTACCGACCGCACTGCCTCGGCGCGGCGCTGCGAGAGCTCCAGGTTGTGGGCCGCGTCGCCGACCGAATCCGTGTACCCGTCAATCTCCAGTTTCAGGTTGGGGTTCTTTTCCAATCCCGCCACAATCTGCTTGATCACCGGGGCCGAATCGGGCTTCAGCCGGTCGCTGTCGTTATCGAAGTTAATCCCATGGGTGACGTATTTGCCGGTGGCCCCGATCACGGTGGCGAAATCCGGCGCCGACTCCGCTACCCGCACCCGCCGGATCCCGACCTCTGCCGCGGCCACGCCCCCATTGAAATCGACCATGATTACGGAGGGCGGCGGAACCGTGGTTGCGTTGACATCCAGCACCCGCTCGCCGTTCACATAAACGCGGAACCGCCCATTCTGCGACCAGAGCGCCAGGTGCACCGGCTGATTGAAATCGATATTGGGCACCTCTTTCCCGCCGAGTTGATCTTTGGAATCGTGGGCGCTGAAAGCGAAAACGCGGTCCGCCGGACGGGCGCTGGTTCCCAGGACCGCCGCTCCCCGATCGTCCTTGGTTCGAAAGGTCCAGTCCGCGGAGGGCCACGAAACGGCTTTGGTGGGATACTTTACGTCCATCTCAACGGTAAAGCTGGTTGGAAAATCAATGGGCGCGGACGTGAAGTGCGAGTGGCCGATGTTGGTCAACTGCCGAATGCCGCCGCCCACGCGCAACTCGATGGGGTCGCCGCGCACCATCCAGTGCGGCGGCGGCTCGTCTTCCGCCGCATCGCTGAAGTCATCGTAGAAGACGGTTCTTTCTCCGGGCACGAAATCGATCTTGATCGATTTCAGTTCCGGCTGAGCCGGCCCGCCGGCCGGGGCCGATGGCGCGGCACTGGCGTCCGCCACCGGAGTTGCGCCGGGGGCCGTTGACGGCGCCGCCGGCGTCGACGTGGGAGGGGCGGCCGCCGGAGCATTCGGAGGCAGGCTTTCCAGGCTCTGCCGGCCGGTGGAATGGACCGACAGTCCGATGGTGGCGCCCACCGCGAGGTCTACACCCGGTCCCTGGGAGGCCACGTGGATGTTTGGAACCGGAGGCGCACCGGGAGTGTTCGATGCATCCGAAACCACGCCGCCCGTGGCTCCCCCGAGCATGCCGCCCAGCCTGCTGCCGATGCGCGATTTAGCCTGCGACTCGCCGGGAGCCGGATTGCTGGCGGCCAGTGGACGGCCTTGCTCATCCACGCCTGGCTGGCCTTGCGAATTGGCAATCGAGGTCACCGTGGACGCGACCGGCACGCTGACGCCCTTGTGGAGCAAGCTCACCAACGTGAACTGGAGGAGCGACTGCCCCCGTGAAGCCTTGACGTCGGTGAGTTGGCCCTGCACCGTGTCGCCCTGAAAGGCTGCGGGACTGACGACGGTTGCCCTTACCGGGTCCCCCTTGTGACTGGAAGCGGTGCTCAGTGGCGTCAAGAGCTGTACCGTGAAATTGTCCTGGGCGACGGCCGCGGGCGCCAATGACAGAGCGGCGATGGCTCCAGCGGCGGCAATCGAACAACGTCCCCATTTTCTCGAGTGTAGAGCTGGCATGGAAATCCCCTCTGATCCTAACGCCGGAATTGCTGCCAAAACGGCTCAAATATCTTCGGCGAGCGGTCAGCGCGGAAGAATGGCGAGATCTCCCGAGGTGGGGCAGGCGGTGCTCGCCTGCCGGTCGGCTGCCCAAACAGAAAAGAGGGCAGGCGAGCACCGCCTGCCCCACCAAAGAATCAAGAACTTGCGAACAGTTTCCGGAGACTGGCGGCCCTGTCAGGTGGCGCCCGCTGCTGTCAGACGCTCACTTCCTGCTCCCACTGGATCGGCTTGAGCGGGCCGATGCCGAAGACGAAGACGGCAGCGCCGGTGAGCGCCACTGCCGCGGCCACGGCGAAAGAGAGAGAGTAGAGACCGGTGCGCTGCACCAGCCAGCCGGTGACCGCCGGCCCTACCACGCCCGAGAAGTTGCCCACACCGTTCTGCACGGCGGTCCATTTTCCGGCGGCGTGCGGACCGGCCAGGGTCTGCGTGACGGCCCACACGTTCGAAGCGAACATCCCGTAACACAGGCAGGCCAGCATGAGCAGACCCATGGCGACGCCCTCATCGCGCACCAACGCCACCGGCAGAATGATGGTGGAGAGCGTCAGGCCGAGACCGGTGAATGTCTTGCGCACCCGCGTGGGCGTGCCGCCGCGGGAGATCCAGCGGTCTGAAAGCCAGCCCGACGCAACGCTTGAGACGGCTACCGAGAGATACGCCAGCGAGGCAAAAACTCCCATTTTCGACTTGGAAAAATGGCGCTCCGTTTCGAGGTAATGCGGCAGCCAGGTGACCAGGAAATACCAGAAATAGTTGGAGCAGAAGAGTCCCAAGGCGCTGAAGATGGCCGAGCGATGCCTGAAAATGCGGAACACGCTGGGCACCTGGCTCTGGTCCACAGGCGTGGAGTAGGCCGTGCCGCGGGGCATCCAAAGCAGCCACGGAATCAGCCACATCAGGCTGCCGAATCCCAGGCCGACGAACAGTCCGCGCCACCCGAAGCGGGCCATCGCCAGCGCGCCCACTAACGTGCCCAGCGCGGGACCGCTCTTGGTGCCGGCGTCGATCCACGCATTGGTGAGGCCGCGGTGATTCTCGGGAAAATGGGTCACCAGAATCCGCGAATAGCAAGGGTACGCCACCGATTCACCCAATCCCAGAACTAATCGCGTCGCGAACAACATGACGAACGATCGCGTCAGGCCGGTGGCGCCCATGGCGCCCGACCAGAGAAAAAAGCCGCCTGCCAGAATCCACGAAACGTGAAAGCGGTCCACCAGCCAGCCGGCGAAACCCAGGAACTGAGAGAGGGCATACGTCCAGAAGAAGGCGCCCAACAGGAGCCCCAATTGTTGACTGTCCAGGTGAAATTCCCTTTGGATGTTGGTCGCTCCCAGGGAGAGGTTGGAGCGATCTATATAATTGATAAAACCCGAGGCGACCAGCAGCGCCAGGACCCGCCATTCCCGGTTAGAGAGCACGTCAGCATTCTAGTACAATCGAATCGGCGCATGTTTCGCTTCTGTCTGATGATGATGTTGGCGGCGCCGGCTTTTGCGGGCGATCCGCTGTACGAGTTGCTCGGGCGGCTGGCGCCGGAGGGACGCGCGATGGTGTCGTTATTCGGCGCGACCGCCCCATTCCAGGCGAAAACCGAGAGCGACATCAACGGACGGTTTCATTTTCGGAATCTGCGCGCCGGCACGTACACGGTCGCGGTGAACATGGCCGGTCGTGGAGAGGCGCGGCAGACCGCCGAAATAGGGCCCGGCACGGCGGACTCGCGCCGGCGGGTGAGTCTCACCCTGCAATTCAAGGAATCCGATTTCGTGCATGACGACGTGGTGCGCCGGAACTCCGTCTCCACCCGGCAACTGGCCATTCCGGAAACAGCCCTGCGGGAATACCGGGAAGCGGTGAAAGACCTGGAAAGACACGATGCGGAATCGGCTGCCAGGCGGCTGCAGCATGCGGTGACACTCGCGCCGCAGTTCGCCGATGCCTGGAATGAGCTGGGGACCCTGGCTTACCAGGCGCAGCAATACGAGCGCGCCGAGAAATGTTTTCGTGCGGCGTTGGCGCAGGATCCCCGGGCCTACGAGCCGCTGGTCAACCTGGGCGGCGTGCTGATCGACACGCACAAACTGGATGAGGCGCTGATGTACAACCAGGACGCGGTGCTGTTGCGTCCCGACGACGCGCTGGCGAATTCGCAATTGGGCCTGGCGTATTTCGCGACCGGCAATTTCGACCTGGCGGTGAAGTATCTGGAGATCGCGCGGGGGATCGATCCGGCGCATTTCTCGCATCCGCAACTGGTGCTGGCCGAGATCCATCTGCGACGCGGAGAGAACCGCGCGGCGGCCGATGCGCTGGAGGATTTCCTGCGGCGCCATCCCGATTTTCCGACGGCGGACAAGATTCGCGAGAACATCGCCAAGCTGCGGAATTGACTGGTCACAGGCGCCTTTTGTGTGGGCCTCGTAGGTTCTGGTTGAATCGGCGAGGGAGTTGAGGCCTATACTAGCGAATATGGCGTCCGTTACACGCCCGATGACGGTCGAACAGTTTCGGCGCTTGCCCGAGGATTCCGGACCCGTCTACCATGAACCCCGTCATGGAGAACTCGTCGCTGTGACTCGCCCCAAGCTAAAGCACTTCCTGATTCGGCGCAATTTGCGGGAATTGCTCACACCGCTTGCGGAATCCGGCAGTTATGTCGACACAAAAGTTGCCTACCGCCCGCTTCCGGAGCACGAACTTTGGGTGGCCGATGTAGCGTACGTGTCCGCGGAGAGATTTCGGCAGGCCGATCCCGAAGACAATATCCGAGGCGCCCCGGAACTGGTTATCGAAGTACTGTCGCCATCGAACACCGCGGCCGAGATCTACGATAAGGTGCAGATCTGTCTGGCCAACGGCGCACGGGAGTTTTGGGTGGTGGACCCGGAACGCCTCCAGGTGAAGGTTACGACCCCGGATGGCCGCAGCGTTACGTGGCACGCGGACGGCGAGATTCCCCTGCCGTTCGGCGTCCAGGCGAGATTGAAAGTGGACGACATACTGCGTCGCTAAGGGCCTGTGTGGAAATAAGCTATTCAATCGCCGCCTAACGCTCCCTTACGGTTAATGCAGCATACTTTTTGATAGGAGTCTGTCTGCAAGAATAGTGGGGCAG
>PLRZ01000302.1 GCA_003164075.1 Bryobacterales bacterium
GGAGGTATCGGTGTCCGATTCTCGTTTCAGCCGTAGAGGATTTATTCCGCTGGCCGGCACTCTCATGGCTGCCGGCCCCTTTCAAGCCAGAGCCGTGCCGCAACTCAAGGGCAAGGCCAAGTCCGTCGTCATCCCCACCCACGAGTTTGCCGGCCCGAATGGCGCGCCGTGGGTGGAAGAACGCATCGATTTCCCCGAGAGCTGGGACCTCCATGTGATGGACATGGCCGGACACGGCAAGCCGGCGCTCAGCACGCAGCAGATCGCCGAACAGTGCAACACGCCTATCGGCTCGAAATCCCTGCGCGAACTGGCGGAAGGGAAAAAGACCGTCGCCATCAGCTTCGACGATCTGACCCGCACTACACCGGCCTTCGCCGTCACCCCCTGGCTCATGTCCGAGTTGACGAAGGCCGGCATTGCGGACGAGAACATTCTCTTCATCGGCTCTTTCGGCACGCACCGCGCCATGACCCAGGAGGAAGTGGGCCGAAAACTGGGTCCCGAAATCGCCAAAAAGTACGCCTGGCTCAACCACGACGTATTCGACAACGTAAAAGAGGTGGGCACCACCACCCGCGGCAATAAGATCCTGCTGAACCAGACCTTCCTCGGCGCCGACCTGAAAATCTGCATCAGCGGCGTCAAGGTCCATCAGGATGCCGGCTATGGCGGCGGCGCCAAGGCGATTCTCCCCGGCCTGGCCGCGCTGCCCACGGTGGAGTACAACCATACCCAGATTCTGACTAAGGTGAGAACGACGGGCCCGGTCAGGATTTTCAAGAACGACATGCGGCTGGATATGATCGAGGCGGCCCGCATGGCTAAGGTCGATTACACCGTTCAGATTCTGTATAACGACCGGCTCCGGCCCACGCAGATTTGGGGCGGCGACATCGTGGATGCGCACCACGCGGGCGTCCGGGTGGCGGCCAAGACGTACTGTACACCCACTTACAAAGATGCCGATATCGTGGTGGCCAACGCCTACCCGCAGTCCGCCCAGGCCTTTCACGGAGGGCTCTGGATCAACTATTCCCGCCGCGCCGGCGGCACCGGAGTCCTGATCGCGCAGCATCCGCTGGGCCTCGACCCGGTCCACTATCTCAACAATCGCCTGGCGGGACGGTCGGGAGCGACGCAGTTCGACCTGACCTCGCGGCGCGTCAGCGGACTGAGCAACGGTGGCGCGCAGGGTAACATGATCGTGTACTCCCAATATCTGACCCGGAACATGAAGAATAACTATCGCACCGGCACTTTCTTCTGCGATAAGTGGCCGGACGTGATTGCTAAGTTGAAGGAGTTACATCCCGGCGATCCCAAGGTGGCGGTGTATCCGTACGCGGGAATGCAGCACCAGGAAATCGAGCTCGACGGATAGACGGTTGTTTTCCCCCTTCGGTTGGTGGAGAATAGGGATCACTTCACCATGATCGGGGAGACGGTCTCTCATTACAGGATTCTCAGCAAACTGGGCCGCGGGGGGATGGGGGTTGTGTATCTGGCGGAAGACACCCATCTGGCGCGCCGGGTAGCCATCAAGTTTTCCACGGCGGCGCCGGAGAACGATCCCTACCGGGCTCGCTTCCTGCGCGAAGCACGCGCCGCCTCCGCGCTGAATCACCCCCACATCGCCAGAATCTACGACTATGGCGAATCCGCCGGCGGGCAACCCTTCATCGTCATGGAACTGGTCACGGGCGAAGATCTGGCCCACCTGCTGCAGCGGGGTGGGATGTCCGTTTTGCAGTCCGTGCGCATCGTGGAGGAGGTGGCCGAAGCGCTCGACGATGCGCATCGCAGCGGCATTCTCCATCGCGACATCAAACCCTCCAATATCGTGATCAATGAGCGCGGCCAGGTGAAAGTGCTGGATTTCGGACTGGCCAAACTATTCCTGGAGCCGGCCCTACCCATCGATCAACCCAGCGAGGACAGCCCCACGGTGGCCAGTCCCCAAACCGCCGCGGGCACGGTACTCGGCACGCCGTCCTACATGTCGCCCGAACAGGCGCGCGAAGGCCCGCTCGCTCCGCGCAGCGATTTATTTGCCGTGGGAGCGGTGCTCTACGAATGCCTGGCTGGCCGGCCCGCCTTCGCGGGCGCTAACGCGGTGGAAATCCTGGCGGGCGTCCTGCATGTGGACCCGCCGCCGCCTTCGCAGTTCAATCCACGGGTGCCGGCCGCGCTCGACGCCGTGGTGGCCAAAGCCCTCGCCAAGAACCCCGAGAGCCGCTACCAGTCCGCGCAGGAAATGCTGGCCGACCTGCGGGCCGCGCGCGCCGGCATGACGCAGGCCGAAACCCAGGAGACGGAAGTGCTGGCCGCGCCGGCCGCTTATTCCGCGGCGCGCACCGGGACCGTTTGGCATACGCTGCAATCCCTGACCGGCCCCTTGCGGCGGTCGCGGACCACGGCCGCGATCACCCTGGCATTCCTGCTGGCGGCTCTGGCCGGCAGTTGGTGGCTGCTCTCCGACCGGACCTACCAAGCCGCGCCCGACGCGCTCCCCTGGTACCAGGAAGGCGTCGCCGCGCTCCGTGACGGCACCTATTACAAGGCCAGCAAGGCGTTGGAACAGGCAGTGGCGCGCGACGGCGAATTCAGCATGGCCCATGCGCGGCTGGCGGAAGCCTATCTGGAACTGGACCTTACGGACAAGGCTCGCGAGGAGATGTTGCGCGCCGCGCCGCCCGGCGCCAGTCCCCGGCTGACGCGTGCCGAGCGCTCCTACCTGCGGGCGCTCGAGCTCACGCTGACGGGCGACTTCGCGGGCGCCGCCGGAGTCTATCGCGACCTGCTGGCCCACGCATCCTCCCCGGAGAAGGCCAACGCCTGGCTCGATCTGGGCCGCGCATATGAGAAGAACGAGAAGAGCAAAGAGGCCACCGAGGCTTATCGGGAAGCTACCCGCCGGCAGTCGCAAAATCCCGCCGCCTGGTTGCGGCTGGCCATCCTCTATGGCCGGCAGTTGCAGGCGGACCGCGCGTCCCAGGCGTTTGAGCAGGCGGAGCAGCTTTACCGCAGCCACAGCAATCTGGAAGGGGCGGTGGAAGTGTTGTTTCAGCGGGCGGTGCTGGCCAATCGAATGGGGAACTTTGGCGAAGCGCGAACGCTGCTGGGCCAGGCGCTGGAGCTATCGACGCACATTGGCAGCATCTCCCAGCAGATCCAGGCGCTGCAGCAGTTGGCCTACGCCGAATACCGCACCAACGATTTCGCGCAGGCACAAGCGGATGCCACCAAAGCCATCGAGATGGCGCGCGCCAACGGCCTGGAGAACCTCACCACACGCGGCCTGATCGACCTGGGCAATGCCTATTTCCTCAAAGGGGATGCCGACGAAGCCAGGAAAGCATACACGCAAAGCCTGGAATATGCTCGCCGCTACCGCTCCGAGCGCAATGAGGCCCGCGCGCTGTTTTCATTGGGGAGCCTGGCGATGCGCTACGGCGATGTGGATGAAGCGATCCAGGACGTGAAACAGGCGCTGGTCTGGTTTCAGCGCGGCGGCTATCAAAAGGAAACCGCGAATTCGCTGGTTCTGCTGGCACGCGCGCAGCGGCAGAAGGGCGACTACCCCAGCGCGCTTCGTTCTTTCGAGGAGCAATTGCATCTGGCCAACCAGATGGGCGATCCGGCGCTGGTGGCGCTGGCGCAGCAGGGCAGCGGCGCGGTCCTGCTGGATCAAGGCCGCCTGCCCGCGGCGCTGACCGCATACCGCCAGGCTTACGAGGCGGCCCGCAAGAGCGGCGATCGACTGAATTCCGAATACGATCTGCTGGACTCGGCCGATGTTTACTGGCAGTTAGGCCGTTACCGGGAGGCACGCCAATCGCTCGACGATGCCGGCCCCAGCCCCTCGCGCGCCGTGGCGGCGCTGGACGACCGGATTCGGGGCGACATGGCGCTGAGCCAGCGGGACTTCCCGGGCGCCCTGCAGTTCAGCCGGCGAGTGCTGGACCAATCCAACCTGGGCATCGACCTGACGGTCGCGGCGAAGAGCATGCTGGGGCGCTCTCAAATTGCCTCCGGCGCACGCGGCGAGGGCCTGGCCGTCCTGGGCGAGGCGGCGCAATTGGCGGAGAAATCGAGCTCCGCCCGGTTGATCGCCGAAACCAGGCTGGTAAACGCCGAAGCGCTTCTGGCGACGGGCGAGGCACGGCGCGCGCACGATTCCGCACTGGCGGCGCAGCAGTGGTTCGCGGGGGCCGGGAACCAGGAGGCCGAATGGCGAAGCTGGCTGGTGGCCGCGGGCGCGGAAAGTTCTCTCGGCGACGCCGGCAAATCGCGAGAAAGTGCCCAAAAAGCGGTCCAAGTACTTGCCACCCTGCAACAGACGT
>PLRZ01000136.1:0-1964 GCA_003164075.1 Bryobacterales bacterium
TTGGCGGCCGAGACCATCTTCATGGCCTTGGTGATCTGCTGCGTGTTCTTTACCGAACGGATGCGCCGCCGGATATCGATGAGGCTGGGCATGTTTGCCTACCGCTTCTGCTCCTCGACGAAGCGGGTTTTGAACTCTTTGATCACGTCCGTGATCTTGGCGGTGAGAGCGTCGTCGAGCGCCTTCTTGGTGCTGATTTCATCCCACAGGCCGCGGTTGGAATTGTCGATGTAACGGTACAGCTCGTCTTCGAACTTGCGGAGCTGCTCGATGGGAAGATCGTCGAGATGGCCTTTGACTCCGGCGAAGATGATCACGATCTGCTTTTCGAGCGGCAGCGGCTGGTATTGGCCCTGTTTCAGGATTTCCACCAGGTGCTTGCCGCGATTGAGCTGGTCGAGCGAGGCCTTGTCCAGGTCGGAACCGAATTGCGCGAAAGCGGCCAGGGCGCGGTATTGCGCCAGGTCGAGCCGGAGGCCGCCGGCGATGGATTTCATGGCCTTGGTCTGGGCGTTGCCGCCCACGCGGCTGACGGAGATGCCCACGTTGATGGCGGGACGCACGTTAGAGTTGAAAAGATCGGACTCCAGGAAGATCTGGCCATCGGTAATGGAGATGACGTTGGTGGGAATGTAGGCCGAAACGTCGCCCGCCTGGGTTTCGATGAAGGGCAGGGCGGTGAGNNGCGCGCTCCAGCAGGCGGCTGTGGAGGTAGAAGACGTCGCCGGGGAAAGCTTCGCGGCCGGGTGGACGGCGCAGCAGCAGCGAGATTTCGCGGTACGCGGCGGCGTGCTTGGAAAGATCGTCGTAGATGCACAGGGCGTGCTTGCCGTTGTCGCGGAAGAACTCGCCCATGGAGCAGCCCGAAAATGGCGCCAGGTACTGCATGGGGGCCGGGTCGGAGGCCGACGCCAAAACCACGATGGTGTACTCCATGGCGCCGTGGTCTTCGAGCGTCTTCACAACCTGGGCGACGGTGGAGCGCTTCTGNNNNTCATGGCGTCGATGGCCTTGATGCCCGTCTGCACGGGCTCTCTCACCGGCTGGCGGGCCACCACGCCGGGCGCCAGGCGTTCCACGGGATTGAACTGCGTAGTCTGAATCGGGCCCTTGTTGTCGATGGGCTGTCCCAGGGCATTCACCACGCGGCCGACGAGCGCGTCACCCACGGGGACGGACATGATGCGGCCGGTGCGCTTGACCTCGTCACCCTCTTTGATCTCGGCGAAATCGCCCAGCAGCACGGCGCCCACCTGGTCTTCTTCCAGGTTCATGGCGATGCCCGCCACGTCGTGCGGGAACTCGATGAGTTCGCCGGCCATGACCTTTTCCAGGCCATGGATTCTGGCAATACCGTCGCCCACCGAGATCACCGAGCCGACCTCGCTGACGTCGATCGCCCGCTCGTAGTTCTCGATCTCCTGGCGGAGAATCTTGGTAATTTCGTCCGCTCGAATTTGAGCCATAATTCCTTCCGATTAACCTTCCGCGCCCAGGCGGCGTTCCAGGGTGTCCAACTGGTTGCGCACCGAGCCATCGTAGACGGTGGACCCGATACGCGCCACCACACCGCCGATCAACTCGCGATCCACCGTGTACCGGGCGCGAATGCGCTTGCCGGTGAGGCGCTCCAATTGACGATTCACGGCGGTGCGCTGCGGTTCGGTCAGTTCGGCTGCCGCGCTCACTTCGGCGCGCGCGAAACCCAGGCGCTCATCCACCACCAGTTCGAAGCTGTGAATGATTTCCGTGAGCAAGGTGATGCGCCGATGGTCCACCAGAACAAACAGGAAATTGCGCGCGATCTGCGAAAGCTGCAGGATGGCGGCGATGCGGCCGATGACCGCGCGTTTGCGGCTGGCGGGCACGGCCGGCGTGGTGAGGGCGTTCTGCAGTTCCAGAGACGAGCGCAGGGCGGCTTCGAAGGCTCGCAATTGCGCTACCGCATCCTCGGCACGGAGGGC
>PLRZ01000136.1:1982-3182 GCA_003164075.1 Bryobacterales bacterium
GCGGGCGTCATACGGGCACGGATTTTCTGTTCCGCCAGGTGGATCGCGAGGCCGGCGGCATAGCGCTTCAAATCGGTGCGGGCGGCCTTTCCGGCGTCGGCAATGTCGCGCTGGGATTGCGCCTGGATCTTGACGATTTCGGCGGCCGTGTGGGCGGCCAGGCGCTCGGTTTCCGCTTGTGCTTCCTTTTGCGACCCGGTGCGCAGGGCGGCGATCTCGGTTTCCATGCCGGTGAGGCGGCGTTCCACGTCGGCGGCGCGCGTTTCGGCATCGCGGCGGATCTTTTCCGACTCCACCATATCCTTAGTGATTGCCTGGGAGCGCGAGGCGAACAGCGGAGGGAGCGTTTTGCCCATCAGATATCCCAGGGCGCCCGCCAGTACCAGGAAGTTGGCCCACTTCCACATTTGCAGGTTGCCATCGCCGGCTTCTTTCCCTTGGGCGAAGCTGAGGCCGGCGGCCAGACAGAACAGGAGGGCGAATTGGCCGGCGCGTCTCATGCCGCGTTTCCCCGGAGGATGGATTCCGCAATTTCATTGGCCAGCGTTTCGCTGTCGCGGCCCAGATTCAACTTGGCCTCTTCCACGTCGCGGGCCAGTTGGGCTTTGGCTTCGCGCACACCGGCTTCGGCCACCTGGCGGGCGGCGGCGATTTGCGCCGCGTGGCTTTCCTGCAATTGCTTGTTCAGCTTATCCTGAGCCTGATAGACTTCCGAACGGGCCGCGCGGATGGCCGCTTCGTATTCCGCCGTGCGCGCGGAGGCCCGTGCGAGGCTTTGGTCCGCCAATTTGCGTGCGCCCTCGGTGACATCGAAGCGCTTGCGAAGCACCTTCTCCATAGGCTGGAAGAAGATCTTCTTCAAGTAAAAGTGCAGAAGCACGACGAGCAAGAACGTCGGCACCGCTTTCAGCAGTATTTCGCCTAACGCACGGAGCGTGTCGCCCATGATATTTTATTTAGGAAAACCGGAACTCAAACTTTATTAGACGTTCAGGGTAGCATCCTGCCAAAAGGAGAGTCAACCGCAGTTGGAAGTGGCCGCGTTGAAACCCGGGGAGTCCCTCTGCACTCATCTGAGGGACTTGCAGAATTGCCTTTCAATGCGACCTTTCCGGGCCGCGCGCACCCGTTCAGGGGTGACGGACCTTCCCCAGATCGGTTACGCACCCGTGCGCAGCCGGGTGCTTAAACAGTTTCGGG
>PLRZ01000271.1 GCA_003164075.1 Bryobacterales bacterium
GCCAGTCGAACCGCTTGCCGCAGGTATTATCCTTGCCGGGCGCGCACCAGCAATCGCGGCCCCAGTCGCGGAAGGATTCCACCAGCGTGCGCAGCAGCGGCTGATTGGTCAGCACCGATCCGCCTTCGCCCATGGTAATGTGATGCGCCGGGTAAAAACTGGTGGTCGCCAGATCGCCAAACGTCCCCACCTTGCGGCCTTGGTAAGTGGAGCCCACCGCGTCGCAGCAATCTTCGATCAGCCACAGTCCATGCTTCTTCGTGAAGGCACTTACTGCCTCCAGGTCGAATGGATTACCCAGAGTGTGCGCCAACATCACCGCCCGCGTGCGCGGTGAGAGCGCCGCGTCCAGTTGCGAGACGTCCACGTTGTAAGTGGGCACGGTGACGTCGATAAAGACCGGGACCAGGCCATTTTGGAAAATCGGGTTCACCGTGGTGGGAAACCCCGCGGCTACGGTAATGACTTCGTCACCCGGCTGGAGCCGCCGCTCGCCCAGTTTCGGCGACGTGAGCGCCGACACGGCCAGCAAATTCGCCGACGACCCGGAGTTCACCAGCACGCACTCGCGGATGCCTATCCAGCGGGCGAATTCGTGTTCGAAGCGGTCCGCGAACCGGCCCGTGGTCAGCCAGAAATCCAGCGCGGAATCCACCAGCAGGCGCATCTCNNCGCAGGGTCATTGGGCGCCACACAGGAAGTCGCGGTACCAGGAAATCGTGCGGCCGATCCCGGTATCCAGAGTAAATAGCGGCGACCATGCGAGCATTCGCCGCGCTCGCTCCGCGCTCAAATACTGGCGGCGGATTTCGTTGGAAGCCTGATTCAGCACCACCGGCTCCAGCTTGGAATCCATAGCTTCCAGTACGCGGTTCACCAGATCGATCACGGTAACTTCCGTTTCGTTGGAGAAGTTGAACGCCAGACCGGTCAGTTCGGGCCGGACGTGTACCTGCTCGGCGAGCAACATATAGGCCGCGGCGCCGTCTTCCACGTAGAAGTAATCGCGAATGTATTCGCCATCGGAGCGGATCACCGGCCGTTCGCCGCGCAGCACCGACCGGATGGTGCCCGGTACAATGCGATTCCAATTCAGGTCGCCGCCGCCATAGAAATTGCCGCAGCGCGTCACTACCACCGGCAGTCCGAAACTGGCCGCGTACGCCTGCGAAATCAGGTCGGCGCAGCTCTTGCTGACATCGTACGGATGGCGCCCTTCGAGCGGCGTATCTTCGCCATAGGGCAGCTTGTCCTGATGGCCGTAAGCCTTATCCGACGAGGCAATCACCACCGACCGCACGCCCGTCGACCGCCGGCAAGCTTCCAGCAGGTTCCAGGTGCCCTGTATATTGCTCTCGAAGGTGGAAATCGGGTTGCGGTTGGCGATCCCCACGATGGTCTGCGCCGCCAGGTGGATGACCGTATCGGTCTCGTATTCGCCGATGGTGCGTTCCAGGCAATCGCGATCGCGGATATCGCCGCGCACTACTTTGACCTGTTCGATGAGGCCCGCGCGCACCAGTTCGCACTGCGGCACCCAGTCGCGCACCAGGCAGACCACGTCCGCGCCGGCCTCCCGCAGGCGGCGCGTGAGCCACGCACCCACCAGCCCGGTAGCGCCGGTCACCAGCACCGGCCGGTCCTGCCAGAAAGTTCGTGTCGCTTTCACAATTTGCAGTTTACTCCAAGTTACAGAAGGGCCGCTCGCGGTGGAGCATTATCGCCTGATCGCTCCCTAACGGTCGCGGCTCTGAATGAGGGTGCATACCTGCATGTATCTTCTTTCACGCCTTCTGACGGTCGCGGCCCGGGTTAGTTCCCGTCATGTCGATCGTGTTTTCGCACAATATTCGCGGAGCCACGAAGTGAATTCCCCAAGCCATACGCGATCCACCTTCCGGTCCCGGTTGGAACAGTCTTGGGAGCCTTCGCCGTATCGGCTAAACTGGTGAGAAATGGAGCAGACGGTTCCCGTGTCCGATCGCGAGTTCGTCGCCGACCTCCGTCAGGCTGTCGATGGATATTTCCGCGCCGTGGATGAGTGGGAGGCCGCCTATCGCAAATATTACCGGCTGCCCGACCCCAGGGGCAAGACTCCCAGCGATCTGGGGGAACAGCAGGCGGCCTACGATTTGGCCCGTAAACGCCTGGCGGCCATGACTCCGCGCGCCCGCGGCCTGAGTTTCCGCCACGACCTGCGCGACCCATGGACGGGAATCCTGCGTTCGCCCCTGGGCCAATCGACGCCCCAGGATCGCTACTCCTCCGCCATTTCGCGCGCCGAACGCGCACAGGTATTCGAGTGCCTTCTGGTGCTGGCGGAAGCCTACGCGGAACTGCCGCCGGTGGAAACGCCCCCGCCGTTCCGCAGCCTGTGGCGGCGATTGCTGGATTTCTTCTATTGACCGCGGCGCGCGAGGTCTCCAGCAACCCTCTGTTCACAATTTCAGAACTCCTGATGTTGCCCCGCAATTTCAAACTGGTTGGGGAGCTTCGCGGGTGGAGCAGGCGGTGCTCGCCTGCCCTCGATCCTATTCGAGCAGCGGGCCTAATTCAGGGCGGGCTGGCAGGCGAGCACCGCCTGCCCCACCTTCGGGCTCACTGCAAATTCCACGACATCAAGCCCGCGGCCCCGTGCTAACCTGATCTTTCCGATGCGAGACGTTGTCATTATTGGTTCCGGCTGCGCCGGCAATACCGCAGCCATCTATGCCGCACGCGCCAATCTGAAGCCATTGGTTGTCGGCGGCCACGAAGCCGGCGGCCAGCTCTCCCTCACCACCCTGGTGGAGAACTTCCCGGGCTTCCCCGAAGGCATCAACGGACCCGACCTGGTGGAGAACATGAAGGTGCAGGCGCAACACTTCGGCGCCGAGTTCATCCCCGGCTCGGTGATCGATACCGACCTCTCCCGCCGGCCGTTCCGCCTCAACGTGGAAGGCGAATGGCTGGAAACCCGCACCGTGATTGTGGCCTCCGGCGCCTCGGCCCGCTGGCTGGGCCTCGAATCGGAACATAAGCTGATCGGCCACGGCGTCAGCTCCTGCGCCACGTGCGACGGCTTCTTTTATCGCGGACGCAAGATCATGGTGATCGGCGGCGGCGATTCCGCCATGGAGGAAGCCAACTTCCTCTCGCGCTTCGGCACCGAAGTCACCCTGGTGCACCGGCGCGAAGAGTTCCGCGCGTCCAAGATCATGCTGGACCGCGCCCGTGAGAACCCCAAGATCAAGTTCCTCCTCAACACGGTTGTCGAAGAGGTCTATGACGTTTCCCGGAAACTGGTGAACGGCGTGCGCTTGCGCAATACCAAGACCGGCGACGTCTGGGACCAGGATGTGGACGGCTTCTTCCTGGCCATCGGCCATATTCCCAATACCAAAGTTTTCAAAGGTCAGATCGAAACCGACGCCGACGGCTATATCATTTCCCAAGGCGGCGCGCGCACCAATATCCCCGGAGTCTTCCATGCCGGAGATGTGCAGGACCGGACTTACCGCCAGGCCATCACGGCATCCGGCGCAGGGTGCATGGCGGCTATTGAAGTAGAACGTTTTCTGGAATCGGAAGGACACTGACCCATGATCGAACGCGTTTCTCCTCCTGGCGTAGCCGCCCCGCGCGGCCCTTATTCCCCGGCCGTTCGCGCCGGCGGTTTCATCCACGTTTCCGGCCAGGTGCCGGTGGATCCGGCCACCAACCAGGCGGTCACGGGCGATGTGAAGGCCGAGACGCGCCAGGTGCTGAGCAACATCCAGCGCATTCTGGAAGGCTGCGGGGCGTCCATGAATGACGTCGTGAAGTGCGGGGTGTTCCTCACCGACGTCAAGGATTTCGCCGCCATGAACGAGGTGTATGCCGAGTTCTTCGGCACCGCCAAGCCGGCGCGAACCACCATCGCGGTGGCCGCATTGCCGCTGCCCGGCGCGAAGGTGGAAATCGACGCGGTGGCGTATAAGGAATAAGCTCTTGGCTTTTGGCTGCTGGCTTTTGGCCTCCGCGCAAGCGCGTCAACAGGCCCTCGTCCAGCTTGCCCTTCTCGCGGTCTCTTCGTAACTGCCCACACGGCTGTATACCAGGGTCGCGTACCGCGTTAATAGTTCTTCCGCCGAAAGCCGTCCGGCGCGCATACCCTCGGCCAGGTCCTCCGCCGGATCCTCCGGTCCGGTCCGCGGCGCCGGTAGTTTCGGCGGATCGGCAGGTGCAGAACTCCTGATGTCGCCCCGCAATTTCAGCCCGGCGGGGAGAATGGGCTGAGCCATTCCTTTCGATGGCGAGAGCTTCGCGGNNCGCCTGCCCCGCCTGTGGGCTCACTACAAATTCCACGACATCAGGAGTTCTGAGGTTGCCCTCAATCTCCGCCAGCACCTTAGGCCCGGCGAGCGCCGTCTACCCCGCTTCCGGGCTCACTACCGGCTCCGCGGCCTCGGCAAGCCGGAGTTTCGACCCGGCAGAACTGAGAGTCTGCCACATCCTGGCCGGCTCGGACGAATGATAGTTTTCTCAGAACTTTCGGCACGATACTCAGAGAAAGCGATTACAGTTGGAGCGCACTATGATCCTGTAGCAGGTTAGTCTGCTGGCTCGTAACGGAAGTGTTGTCATAAAAAAGGGGGTAGCGAAATGTTTAAACATACTCGTGTGCCTTGTTGGCGCGCGCTTCTTCTCGGCACTGCCCTGGCGGGGGCCGCTCTTTTCGCTCAAAATGATCGCGGTGTCATCACCGGCACCATAAAAGACGCCAGTGGGGCCGTTGTGCCCGGGGCGCAGGTGTCGGCAGTCCAGACCGGCACCAACGCGCGCTTCCGCGCGAATTCGACCACCACTGGAGATTTCACCGTGCCGTCGCTGCCGGTGGGAACCTACCGGATCCGTGTGGAAAACACCGGATTCAAAGTATACATCGCGGATAACGTAGTAGTGGCCGCCGGAGCTACGGTCCTGCTGAATGTGGCCCTGGAAGTGGGTACCGCGCAACAGACCGTCGAGGTCTTCGCCAATGCACAGATGTTGCAGGCGGAATCGGCGCGGGTGGCCACGGAGGTATCCAACCGGATGGTGGACGATCTGCCGGTGGTGGTGAACGGGGCGGTGCGCAGCCCCTTCGATCTGTCGGCCACCACGGCGGAAGTGAGCTCCACGGGCCAATACCGGGTGGGTGGCGGGAAGGGCGGCGCCTATGGCATGACGCTCGACGGATCTACCGTTACCACCGCTGGCCAGTTGGACTCCAACGGAGTCACCTGGACGCAGATCAACACCCCTTCGATAGACGCGCTGACGGAATTCAGCGTGACCTCCGGCGGCTTCAAGGCCGATGTCGGCCATGCATCCGGCGGCACCATGAGTTTCGTTTCCAAGTCCGGGACCAACGAGCTTCACGGGGACGCCTATGAGTTCCTGCGCAACCAGGATCTGGACGCCAAAGGCTTCTACGGCGCCACCAAGCCGGTCTACAAGCAGAACGATTTTGGCGTTACCGTAGGAGGGCCGGTATGGATCCCCAAGCTGTACCACGGCAAGGACAAGACTTTCTTCTTCTTCTCCTACGAGGGTTTTCGCAACCGCGCGGGGTCTTCCGTGACTCCCTATAGCGTTCCGCCGACCGAATTCTACTCCGGCGACCTGCACAACTATGTCAACGCCAGCGGCGTCATGTACCAGGTCTACGATCCGGCCAGCACGCAGCTTGTGAACGGTTCGTACGTCAGGACCCCATTTCCGAACAACCAGATTCCGCAAGCGCGCATCGACCCGATCTCGCAGGAGATCGTCAACTACGTGAAGCCGTTGATCGCGCCCAACGTTCCGGGACTGGTGGCGGGCACCTCGGCTTACGTCCGCAATAACTACGTTTCGGCCGGCAGCAGCATTTCGCCGAACAACAAGTACAGCATCAAGGCCGACCAGACGATCACCTCCAAACAGAGGCTCTCGTTCTTTTTCGAACGCACCCGGGAGCAAGACCTGTACGGCCCCACCGGGGCTCCGGGGCTTCCCGAGCCGCTGGCCGGCAACCCCGGCTATAACCGGTCCGACGTGTATCGCCTCAGTTACGACTACACGTTCACACCGACTTTGATGAACCGCTTCTATGCCGGCGGCAACAACTGGGAGCAGAACCACGGCGCGTACGACACTTACAGCGGCGCGCCGCAAGCCCAGGGACTTCCCACCATATCGACGGGTTGGAAGAACAAAATCTGCATACCGAATTATCCCGACTGCAACGACGACTTTCCGCAGGTCAATTTCACCAACAGCGAGTTCACGAATTGGGGCGTGGCCGCGCCCAATGGTTCCGATAACATCGTGGTGGAATTCCATGACGACATGACCAAGAGCCTCGGCAGCCATACCATGAAGTGGGGCTACTATTACAACAACACCCACTACAACGGTTTCGGATTGCAGAACATCTCGGGGAACGTGACCTTCCAGGACTTGAATACCGGCGTCCCGCTGGTCACCAGCCAAGCCTCCGGCGGCGGGAGCGCGTTTGCGTCCTTCCTGCTGGGACAGGTGTCCGGCTATTCGCTCGACACCCCGCGATACCTCGCCACCGAGTTCCGTTCCCACCAGGCGTACTTTCAGGACGACTGGCGCGTATCCCATCGCCTTACCCTGAATCTCGGGCTCCGCTTCGAGTTGGCCCGGCCGCTGCTGGTGGGCAATAACGACGCCAGCGATCTGAGCCCGACCACGCCGAACCCCGGCGCCGGCGGCCTTCCGGGCGCGCTGATTTTCGCCGGCACCGGTCCGGGAAGGATAGGCAGCGACACTCTGACCCCCGGCTGGAACGGCTGGGGACCGCGGCTCGGCTTCGCTTACTCCCTGAATGACAAAACCACCATAAGGGGTGCGGCCAGCCGCAGTTTCGGGCCACTCACCTACGAAGGCAGCTCCTCGCACAACCTGGGAATCGTGCAGCGAATCACCGTGAGCGACCAAAGCCTGGGTCTGAACCCGCTTTGGGTGATGCAAAACGGCGCGCCGGCATGGGCCCAGGTGCCCGATATCGATCCTTCGGTGGGCAACGGCTCCAACGTTCCTTATTACAACGGGAAATCGGCCTCGACGCCATCCGATGAGCTCACTTACTCCTTCAATATCGAACGCAGCTTGACGCCCAACACGGTGTTGGAGGTGGGCTATCTGGGGACGCTGGCATCCGACATCCAGTCCAATCTTCTGGCGTATAACCAGCTCAACCTGGCGACACTGCCGGCCAACCTCAACCCGTTCACGACGTCGGGCCGTACCTTGCTGGCCTCGACGGTAGGCGGAACCCTCGCCAACGCCGCCGGAATCACCCCGCCTTGGCCGGGCTTCAACGCACTGTGGGGCACCGGGGCGAGCGTGGGGCAATCCCTGCGTCCTTTCCCGCAGTATTCCACCGTCGATACCGTCAATGGCCAGGGCGACAAGATCGGCCACTCCACCTATCATTCGATGCAGGTGAAGTTCAACAAGCGATATTCCTCGGGCCTGACGGTGCAAGGCTCCTACGTGCTTTCGAAAATGCTGACCGACTCGGACGGCCAGACGAGCGGCGAGCCGGAAAACCAATATGACCGCGCGCTGGAGAAGTCGATTGCATCCTTCGACCAGACGCACGTGGTGAAGCTGAACTACGTCTATGAGCTGCCCTTCGGGAAGGGCAAGCATTTCCTGGGCCGCAACAGCGTAGCTTCCGCCATCCTGGGTGACTGGCGCTTCGCCGGAAGCCAGGGGTACTCCAGCGGAACTCCTATTGGCCTGGGAACCACCGTCAGCTTCCCCATCTTCAACGGAGGAAACCGGCCCACGGTGAGTACTTACGATGGCTGGGGCGGCACGTACGCCGGAAAATTCGATCCCGGCGCGGACAGCTTCTTCCAGCCCGTCTCGTTTTTCGGCGCGCAACCCACCACTTCGCTGGGCACGATTACGCGGTATAACCCGAAGCTGCGTTACTTCCCGAACTTCAACGAAAATGCCTCGCTGAACCGCACCATCAGGATCAGCGAGTCCAAGCACCTGGATTTCCGGTGGGAGTCGTTCAACTACCTGAACCGCACCCAGTTCGGCCCCCTGAGCAGCGCCACGACGCTGCAGAACGCCAACTTCGGCAATTGGCGGTCGCAATCGAACTCCCCGCGCCGCATGCAGGTCTCGATGAAGTTTTACTGGTAGTTCCGAAAAGTGGGCGGGGCGGGCTCGCCGGGTGCTTACACGCATTCGGTCCTGCCCCGCTTGCTTAATCGCGGTAGCGGGACGGGTTTTGCCCGGGCTCCCGAAAACGTCTACGCGAGCCCAACTCGGGTGCTTAAACAGTTTCGGGANNCGCGAGGGAGCGGTCGTTCAGAGACGTGCCTCCCGATACCGTGTAAGCACCCGTCCATCTGCCCAACTCGCCCGCTGCATTTTTGGGTGCAACGGGACTAAATTCAGATTGAAGGACACCTGCGAGGGGCGACCCGGCAGAGAGAGTGGGAAGGACAATTATGTTCAAACGTAATGGCAAAATAGGCCGGCGAGATCTGTTTAAGACTTCGGCAGGGATAGTCGGTGGTGCGCTTCTATCGCGGGAGGCCGCTGCCGAGCAGGCGCCCCAAAAGAACGTGAACGCCAACTCGAGCCCGTCCGCGCTCCGGATCACCGATCTCCGCGTGGCTACCATCGTGAAGCCCGGACCGAGTCCCTGCACCATCATTCGCATCGACACGAATCAAGGCGTCTACGGGCTGGGCGAAGTCCGCGATGGGTCGAGCGCCACCTACGCACTATTTCTGAAGAGCCGTCTGTTGAATGAGAACCCCCTGAATATTACCTTTCTCTTCGAAAAGATCAAACAGTTCGGCGGCGTCAGCCGGCAGGCAGGCGGCGTGGTGGCCGTGGAAGAGGCCCTCTGGGACATCTCCGGCAAAGTGTATAACGTGCCCATCTACCAGATGCTGGGCGGCAAGTTCCGCGACCGCGTGCGCATCTATGCCGATACCGACGAATCGGACGACCCGAAAGTCTTCGCTCAACGGCTGAAGGCGCGCAAGGAGGAGATGGGCATCACCTGGCTGAAGATGGACGTGGGCATCGACCTGGTGCAGAGGATTCCCGGAACGGTGACCGCGCCTTCGGAGATGACGCAGTGGGAGCGCAGGGTCCTGCCGCATCCCTTCGTAGCGACGGAAGTCACCGAAAAGGGCATCGAGAAACTGTCCGAATACGTGCAGGCGGCGCGCGAGGCCGTGGGCATGGAAATCCCGCTCTCCATGGATCACCTGGGCCATATAGGCGTGAACTCCATCATCCGGTTGGCGAAGGCTTACGAGAAGTTCAACCTTTCCTGGATGGAGGACGTGATCCCCTGGCAGTATACCGATATGCTGGCGCACATCACCGCGGAGAGCCCCACGCCCATTCTGACCGGCGAAGACATTTACCTTAAGGAGGGCTTTATCAATTTGTGCGAGAAGCACGCCGTCAGCAAGATCCACCCCGACATTTCCACCTCTGGCGGAATTCTGGAAACGCACAAGATCGGCGAACGAGCCATGGAGTTGGGCGTGCCCATGGCGATGCACTATGCCGGCACTCCGGTGGGCGCCATGGCCAGCGTGCATTGCGCCGCGGCTACGGAGAACTTCCTGGCCTGCGAAAACCACTCGCTGGACGTGCCGTTCTGGCAGGACCTGGTGGAAGGCATCGAAAAACCGATCATCAACAAGGGATTTATCAAAGTTCCGGACAAACCGGGTCTGGGCATCACCTTGAACGATGAAGTGTGCAA
Source organism: Bryobacterales bacterium (assembly GCA_003164075.1). The sequence continues at coordinate 9,770 of PLRZ01000271.1, forward strand.
GCAGCATTTGCGGCCCAACACCGGGTATTTCGTTCCCACGCCGGAATGGAACCAGGAGCGCTCCGTCGACATCCTCTGGAGCATGGTGCGGGCGGAAGAAGCAAGCCGGCGCGGTTGACCGTTCTCCATCTCTGGCGGGCCAGCTAAACAAAGACCAGGGCGGCAGACGGCGCCGCTTGCGATCCAAAACCTCCCACGCCTCCACGCTCACCGAGCAACTTGGCGTGGACCAGATTATACTGGAACTGGTCCGCGCCATGTTTGCGCGGGAAATTACGCCGCGGCGGATCCGCCATGAAGCCGTTCGTCCATCGCCACTGGGAAGATGCGTACTCGATCATCGAGCCGCAGATCAACGCGCAGATGATCCACCGGTGGCCGTTCTGCGCCGAGTTTCCGATCGACGTCCGCTTCCTGAAGTTCGACCGCAAGCGCGGTATGCGGTTCAACCGCCACGACTACTTCGAGGTTCTGTATCTCCACTCCGGCGAAGTAGCCTATGAAGTCCGGGGCCGCCGCCTTTCCATGAAGCGGGGTGACCTGTTCGTGATGGGCAGCACCCAGCTTCACCGCTCATGCTGTTACGGCAACGGGCCGGTAAAGGCGGCGCTGCTGGCGTTCCTTCCGGATCTCATCCGCGGCACGGAAAACACGGGCGGCGACATCGAATATCTGATGCCGTTTCTGGTGCAGGACGATGATTTTCCGCACGTGGTCCCGGCCGGTACGGGCATTCCCCGGCAGGTCTTCGACCTGATGTCGCGCGCCGCGGCCGAACTGCCTGCCAGGAGCCCTCGCAGCCGGCTCTCGGTGAAGACCTATCTCAAGATGATCCTGGTGCTGCTGGTGAATCATTATGCGGCGTTCCAAGGCCGCGAGGACTCCTACCTGCGGAAGCGGGGCGATCTGGAGCGCCTGTCGCCATTGTTCGAATTCATCGACGGCAATTACAGCGAGGCGATCGCGGTGGAGCAGGCGGCGCTGCTGGTACGCATGAGCAAGTCGAGTTTTATGCGCTTTTTTAAACAGGTGACCGGACAGCCGTTCGTGGCCTACCTCAATCACTTCCGCATCGCCAAGGCCGAGGCGCTGCTTACCACGACGGGCAAGAGCATCGCGGAGATCAGCCAGGAGGTGGGATTTTGCGATCAGAGTTATTTCGGGGTGGTATTCCGCGGAGTGATGGGAGTTTCGCCGCGAGACTACAAGAACCGCTCCGGAAATGGCTCGGTGGTTGGACATACAATAACAGGTGGCCAGGAGGCCGGAAGGGCAATCCAATGAAAAAGTTCATTTCCAGAATTCTGATAGGCTGTACGATCCTGGGAGCATCGACTGTTTCCGCTCAGATCAAGCAGACCAAGGAACAGATCCTGTTTTACACCGCGGAGTGGAAGGGCGAGCGCTTCCCGGATGGCCGCCCGAAAGTGGCTGACAATTTGCTGGAGCGCGCGCTCGACGTATCGATCGAGGACATCTGGGACTATCTGCGCGGCCAGGGCTATGTAAGCCAGTTTGAGACCGGCTGGCAGGCTTTGCACATCGAAAAGCCGTTCGCCGGCCGGGCGCTCACGGCCCAATTCATGCCGCGGCGGCCCGACATGGCTGCGGCGGTGGCTGCCGAGGGTAAGGCGGAAGGCCGCGTCAGCGGCACCAATAGCTGGGTGATCAACGAACTGCAGATGGGCGACACGATGGTGGCGGACGGGTATGGAAAGATCATCGAAGGCACGCTCATCGGTTCCAACCTGGGGAGCGGAATCGCGGCACACACCCATTCGGGCTTCATCTTCGACGCGGGAATCAGGGACGCGGAGGAGAACCGGGAAATCGCCAATCTCAACGGGTTTTATCGGGGCTACGATCCCTCGGCGTGGGCTCAAATGCAATTGACGGGGATCAACGTTCCGATCCGCATCGGACGGGCCGTGGTGTTGCCGGGGGACTTGGTGCTGGCCAAGCACGATGGCGTTATTTTCATTCCAGCGGTGATGGCAGCGGCAGCCATCGGCAAGGCCGAGTTCACCAATCTGCAAGATGCTTTTAACTTCGAATTGAATAGCCAGGGCAAGAACGGCGCCGAATTCGAAGGCGGTTGGACGGAACAAAAATACGCAGCTTTCGAAAAGTGGGTGAGCGCTCATCCCGAGAAACTGAAAATGACGAAGGCGGAGTTCGATGCGCTGCTGACTCAGGCGCGTACGCCACGCGCGCCCGGCGCCCGCGGCCGCGGTGGCCAGTGAAGAGTATTCTCCGGCTCCAAACATTCCATTCACTCATACGGAAGCCGGGATAGAGTTCCAGGGTGAAGGCGGGCGAATGGAGATGAATTCGCCCGCGAAACCACTGTGTCGTGCCCGCCATGCCGCCATCCCGCACCCGAATCCATGGGCACGGGGTTGCGGTACAATAACGGTGCAAGTCCCATTGCATGTGCGCCCGTAGCTCAGATGGATAGAGCGTTTGCCTCCGGAGCAAAAGGTCGGTGGTTCGAATCCACTCGGGCGTACCA
>PLRZ01000210.1 GCA_003164075.1 Bryobacterales bacterium
TGATTCAGACCATGGGCCGGGCCGCGCGGCACGTGGAAGGGCGGGCCATCCTGTATGCCGACGTGATGACCGACAGCATGCGGAGAGCGCTGGAAGAGACTTCGCGCCGCCGCAAGGTGCAGACGGAGTACAACGAGCGCAACGGCATCGTGCCGCAATCCATCGTGCGGCCGATCGACATGAGCCTGGTGGCCGTTGCCGAAGGCGACTATGTCACCGTGCCGTTGGAATCGGACGAAGAGGTCGACAGCCTGACTCCCGAGCAGCGCGCGCGGTTCATCGGCGAGTTGGAGGAGCGGATGCGCGAAGCCGCCCGCAAGTTCGAGTTCGAGAAGGCGGCGCAGCTCCGCGATCGCGTAAAAGCTCTACGGATCAACGTCTGATAGATCCTTGCATTTTGAGCGGTTAGTGCTCAATATGCAAGGATCTCGGTGGCGTCGAACATCCTCGTAAAATGAATATGGTATGCTCAATTTACAAGGAACGCGACGATGCAGGTGGAGCGCACCGTACTCTTCGAACGAATCCGAAAAGCCATTCGGTCGAATCCCGTCACGGCGCTCTACGGCCCGCGGCAGTGCGGTAAGACAGCCGCGGCAAGACAGATCGCCGCCGCGGGCAAAGCCGAATACTTCGACCTGGAAGATCCCGTCAGCCAGCGGCGTCTGGCAGAACCGATGACCGCCTTGAGCCCGCTGCGCGGCCTGGTGGTCATCGACGAGGTGCAACGGCAGCCCGATCTCTTTCCGGTACTGCGGGTGTTGGCCGATCGCAAGCCGCTCCGGGCGCGCTTCCTGGTGTTGGGCAGCGCATCCCCGGAACTATTGCGCCAAGGGTCGGAATCGCTGGCCGGCCGCATTGCTTTTGTGGAAATGGAGGGATTCGATCTTGCGGAAGTGGGCGCGCCGGCGATGCGCAAGCTTTGGTGGCGGGGCGGATTTCCGCGAGCCTTTCTGGCCCGCAACGATGCCGAGAGCCGGGCCTGGGAGGAGAACTTTATCCTCACGTTTCTGGAACGCGACATCCGCGATTACGGAGTCCGGATTCCGGCCGCGACGCTCCGGCGCCTGTGGACCATGTTAGCCCACTACCACGGGCAGCTTTGGAACGGGTCTGAGATCGCTCGCTCCTTGGGTGAGGCCCATACCACGGTAAAGCGGCACCTCGATCTGCTGACGGGCGCCCTGATGGTGCGCCAGTTGCAGCCGTGGCACGTGAACCTGGGAAAGCGGCAGGTGAAGTCGCCCAAAATTTATTTGCGCGACACCGGTCTGTTGCATGCTTTATTGGGCGTACCGCAATTCCGTGCGCTGGAGGGCCATCCCAAGGTAGGCGCTTCCTGGGAGGGCTTTGTCGTGGAAGAAGTGGTGCGCGCCGCCGGCGAGCGCAACTGCTATTTCTGGGCGACACAATCGGGTGCGGAACTGGATGTTCTGGTGACGGTGGGAGGCAAGCCGGTCGGCGTGGAAATCAAGTATGGCGACGCGCCCGGCATGACCAAGTCGATGCACATCGCGATCGACGATCTGAATCTCAGCCGGCTGCTGGTGGTCTATCCGGGGAGCGAATCGTACCCTTTGAACGAGAAGACCCTCGTCATACCGCTCGCCCGCCTGGGGGCGGAACTGCGGGGAAGGCGGGCTTAAGAATCGAATACCGGCAGGGCCGCCATTTCCCCGGCGGGAATTGCTTCCAGCGGCAGGCCGGCCTTTCTCCAGGCTTCGAGACCGCCTCTGATCACCGAGCACAGCACGCCTTTTTGCCGCAGCGTATGCGCCACCTGCGCGCTGGTGGCCTCGCGCCGGCAGGTGCAATAAACGTACACCTGCTTGTCGAGCGGAAACTCGAGCGCCACCTGATTGAGCGCGTTCGGGTCAAGACGCCTTGAACCTTCGATGCGCATGGCCTTCGGCTGGTAGTAGCCGTGGCTGCGGACGTCGTAAACTACCGCGGTACCGGCGGACAGTTCGCGCGCCGCTTCGACAGGTTCCACGAAGGGCGCCTCGCGCAGGCCGCGCGTCTTTCGCCATGTCCAGATCCGGCTCCCTATGTAGACCGCCACCGCCGCCGCGACCATCCACGCCAATATGTGGCCGAACGTTTCGTAGCCGCGAGTGAGGCTCTTCAGCGCATCGCTAAAGAGAAATCCCGCCGTGAAATACCCGCCGGCGTAAAGCGCGGCGCCGGCCCCGTCCAGCCGCAGAAACTGGGCGTATCGCATGTTCATGCTGCCGGCCAGCGGAGGCGCCATGGTGTTGATCCCGGGGATAAACTTGGCGATTACCAGCAAAGTGCGGCCGCGGCGATAGAAGGCATCGGCCGAGCGCAGGATGCACGACTCGGGATTCAACGACAGCCGGCATAGCAGCGACAGCAGCCACCAGCCCGTATGGCGTCCCATCAGGAACATCAGCGAGTCTCCCGATGCGATGCACACAATGGATCCGCCCACCGTCCACCATGGGTTCAGGAGCCCGCGCGCGCAGGCCGCCCCGGCCACCAGCAGGGCCAGCGCCGCCGGGATGGGCAAACCGAACGTCTCCAAAAACGCCACCGCGAACAGTATGAGATATCCGTGTTCCGCGATGCGTGCGATCCAGGACTCCATCCATATATAGATGAGGAACCGGGGGACGCGGATTCCAGCCCGGATCTACCGGAAGGCCAGTCTGTCCGTCGCCGCCACCAGGGCGCGGCTGTTGGGCGGATCGAAAGCGCTGTGGCCGCTGTCGGGAGTAATCACCAGATCGGCTTCGGGCCACTCCCGGTGGAGCGCCCACGCGCTCTCCATGGGACAGACCACGTCGTAACGGCCCTGCACCATCACTCCGGGGATGTGGCGGATGCGCGAGGCGTTGCGTAGCAACTGGTCGTCGGTTTCGAGGAAACCCTTGTTGACGAAGTAGTGGACCTCAATCCGCGCGAAGGCCAGGGCAAATTCGTCCTCTTCGTAGTGGCCGGCGAAGGCGGCGTCGGGTAACAGCTTGGAAGTGGCGCCCTCCCATCCACTCCAGATCTTCGCCGCGGCCAGCCGCACGGCCGCGTCGTCGCTGGTAAGCCGGCGGTGGTAGGCGGAGAGCAGATCGCCGCGCTCGGCCTCGGGGATGTGTGCCAGATACGGCTCCCATGCATCGGGATAGAGCACCGACGCGCCGCGCTGGTAGAACCAGTCGATCTCCTGCTTGCGGAGGAGGAAGATGCCGCGGAGAACGATTTCGGTGACGCGGTCGGGATGCGTTTGAGAATACGCGAGGGCCAGGGTAGAGCCCCAGGATCCGCCAAACACCTGCCAGCGCTCGATACCGAGGTGCTGGCGGAGCTTCTCGATGTCGGCCACCAGGTCCCAGGTAGTGTTGGCTTCGAGAGATGCGTAGGGCGTGCTCTTGCCGCAGCCGCGCTGGTCGAAGTTTACGATGCGGTACTTCTCGGGGTGGAAGAAGCGGCGCTGTTTCGGATCGGAGCCGCCGCCGGGGCCGCCATGCAGGAAGATCACCGGCTTGCCGGAGGGGTTGCCGCTCTCCTCGAAGTAAATCTCGTGGACCGGTGAAACCTGAAGCCGGCCCGTGTTGTAGGGCTCGATCGGAGGGTAAAGCCAGGTGATGGGATCCTTCATGATGGATTCGGAAAGCCGGTGGTTGGGCATCGTGGGCAGTATACCCCTTTTGTCCGCGCCTATTGAAACATGGAAATCCCGGCCACGCCCGCGGCCCCCGCGGCCAGGCATTGGGAGGCGTTCTCCGCGGTGACCCCGCCCAATGCCAGCACGGGAATCCGCACCGCGTGGGCCGCTTCGCGCAAACGGCCGATGCCCAGCGGCGCGCCGTAAGGGGCTTTCGACGCGGTATAGAAGACCGGTCCGAAGACGGCGAAATCGGCGCCTTCGTCCTCGGCGGCGCGAAGCTCGGCGAGCGAGTGTGTGGACACTCCGATGTGGAATCCCGCCGGCACGATCGCGCGCCACACACCCGGCGGCAGGGAGCGCGACGGCAGATGCACCCCTCCGGCGCCGCACGCCAGTGCGATATCCACGCGCGAGTTGACCAGGATGCGCGTGCCCGCGGGGTTCTCCAGCGCCACAACGCGGCGCACCAGGTCGCACAATTCGCGCGCCGAGAGATCCTTTTCGCGAATCTGGATCAGGTGGACGCCGCCGGCCAGGGCGCGCGCAATGTGGGCGAGCAACGGGGCCACTCCCCCGGCGGCGCGGCGGTCGGTGATGTAGTAGCGCAGCATTAGAGCGGCGTGTAGTAGCGCTCGCCGGCGCATGCGCGGCACACGGTCCGGTTGTCGCGGACCACTTCGCGCCGAAAGCTGACGGGCTCGCCGCATTGCGCGCACAGCGGCCGCGGCCCTTTGTAGCCGGGCAGGTCCTCGGGGCCCAGCGCCACGCGCACCCACTCCGTCCGGAACAGTTCCTCGTCGGTCATGTGGCGATAGGCGCGCATCTGCTGTTGGTTCTTGCCGGCCATCTCGGGGTACAGTTCGCGGGCGCGCGCTTTGGCGCTCTCGCGCGCCAGAATGCGGACCGCGCGGTCCTCCCGCAGATCGCAAAAAGTAGCGGCCATTTTACCGAAGTCGCGAAACTTGAGAGCGCGCTTGCCCAGCCGGCAACCGGTGACCACGGGGATGGCGTCGGTGGCGCAGCGGTCGATCTCGACGAAGGTGACCAGGCGTTTGCGGTCGGCGCCCGCGGGGTCAGCCAGGCCCAGCAGTTTCATGCCGTACAGCGCCATCCGCAAGCCCAGAATCTGGCCGGCGCATAAGTGTCCGTGGGCCAGTTCGGCGAGGTGTTCGTACTCCTCTAAAGATTTCAACGGCACAGCCCATTTTATAGCGGCCGGAATCGCGCGCTGAAATGGCGCAGGTAGGGCGGCTCTTCCACAATCTCCATGCCGCGAATCTCCTGCTTGCGCTCGTTGACCTCCAGGATCGCTTCCACCACGTAATCGATGTGGCTCTGGGTATAGACGCGCCGCGGTATGGCCAGACGGAGCAACTCATGCCGCGC
>PLRZ01000653.1:0-2646 GCA_003164075.1 Bryobacterales bacterium
CAAATGCAGCGCTTCCAGCACGCCTCTCCACTTACGTAGCACCAGTTCCGCCAGATTCAACAGAATCGCCAGCGCCAGCAGTCCCGGCCAGACTTCCATCGTCGCTCGAATGCTCCGATTGCCCGCGTCGAATACCTGCCGCGCCGACGGATTGTACCGCCCGCCGGTGGCCGCCGCGATCTGCCGCAGCAGCTCGACGTTATTGCCGTACTCCGTCATCTCGTCTTCCTGCCGGTAGAACCCGACTTCCGGGAAAGCCCGCGAATCGGCCACCGGACGCACGCGGAACAGCCCCTGATTCTGCCCGATGCCCAAACGCCCGCGATAGTGGCCCGCCGCCACCTTGTCCACGTTCAGCGGCGCCTGAAATCCGTTGGGGCCGAGCGCATAAATATCGGGGACCTGGGCCGGATCCGGCACGGCGCGCGCCAGCCGGTAGTCCACCATCAGCTCGTTGTTGGCGCGGTCGAAATCGGCCGTGGTCTCGCTCTCCGGCGCATGCGGCAGAAGGTCGCGGAAGATGTTGCTCCACAGCCGGTCGAAGCCCGGCCACGTCACCCAATTCGCGGCCCAGCGATTCTTGGCGTCGGAGGTGAATACCGCGCTGCGGCCCAAGCCATATTGCCACAGCACCAGCAACGGATCGCCCTTGTCGGCCTCCACCACGTCGTCGGCCGTGGGACGGGCCTGGAATCGCACGTAGCCTTTCAACGCCGGCGCGCTTTCCATCGCCACGCCTTCCAAAACCTGCGACGGTTTCAGCACCTTCGCCGCGATGGGCTTCTCCACCGCCGTGGAGCCGGTATGCTCCTCCACGTCGCGCAGCAGAATTTGTTCCAGCCCCGAAGGATCGTTCAGAAAATACGACTTGCCCAACGCCGATTCGGCCACCTTTTCCAGAAATGCGCGATTCACGTCCTGCCCCAGGCCCACGGTCGAAATGGTGACGTGGTTGGCCACCGCCTCCTTGGTGAGGGTCATGCTGTCGCCCTCTTCGGAGATGCCGTCGGTGAGCAGCACGATATGCTTGTATGCCGCCGGCAGCGCCTGGATTTTCTGGAACGCCTCGGTGAGCGCCGGCGCGATCTGCGTGCCGCCATCGGGCGTGATGCCGGCGATGAGGCGCTTGATGGCATTGCGGTCGTCGGCCTTACGGATGTTCACGGCCCACTGAAACGAGTTATCGAAAATCAGCACGCCCACCGAATCGATAGGCCGCAGATTCTCCACCACGCCGATGGCCGCGAGCCGCGCCAGCTCGATCTTGCGGCCTTCCATGGACGACGATTTATCGATGATGAGGACCACCGCCGTGCCCTCCGGCGAACGCGGCGGCGCCAGCTTGGCCGGCAGCGCGCGCTCCAGCGCATCTTCCGGCTGGCCCTTCTTCTCCACGTAGACGTTATGCTCTCCGGCAATCCACAGCAGTCCGCCGCCGACCTTTTCGAACTCTTCCAGCGCCTCTTTACGCCCCAGCGGGATGGATTCCATATCCCAGTTGTTCATTACCACGAGTTGGAAATCGTCGATCTTGTCGGGGATGCCGCCGGGCGCGCGCACCACCTCGAACTGATTCGATTCCAGGGTGCGGACCAGGTGCTGCTCGCTTTCCGCCGGATCGTGGGACACCAGCAGCACGCGCGGACGGCGCAGGGTGACGGCATCTTCAAAGCGCGCTTCGCCCAGGCCGCCGGCGGAAATCTTCCCCGCCAGCGCAATCGCGCCCACGGCGTTGACGGTGGCCTGCAGGCGCAAGTGGTTGACGCCGGCCCCCAGCGGCACGCTGCTTTGCCCGATGGTCTTCCCCTCGGCGGTCATCTCCACGTTGGCGGTAACGGCGCGCGGCGATTCGAGCGTGACTTCCACCGGGAAATGCTCGCCGCTGAATACCTGTCCCCGGAAGCCGACCGATTCCAGCAGCAGTCCCGGCTTGGCATGGCCGGCCAGCGGCACGGTATCGATGGGGATGCCGAGTTGCTGCGCCTGCCAGATGGCGCGCGCCACGCTGCCCAGGTTCTGGTTGCCGTCGGAGACCAGCACCAGCCGCGGCACCATGCCGGCGGGCATGGCCGCCACGCCATCGCGAATGGCCGATTCCAGGTTGGTCCCGTGGCCCGGTCCGGCGGCGGTATGGCGCAACTGCCAGCCGTCTTTGGAATGCTCGTCGGCCGATGCGGCGCGGGTGACGCGGGCAAACGGGATGACGCGCGACCAATGCCGGCCGCGAGCGCTCTCGACGCGGTCCGCCAGCGACGATTCGTACTTCAAATCCTGCGGTGTGACGCTGGCCGAAGTGTCCGCCAGCAGGGCCACCGCTACCTTGGTCTGGTAGACCGTCATCCGCGGCACCGACAGGGCCAGCAGCACGCAGAAAAACGTGCCCGCCTTCAGCAGCAGTGCGGTGCGGCGCGCCGACAAGCGCCATTCCCATACTGCCCAGGCGACAGGCAGCAGAGCGAGCGGGAGCGCCCAGGGGTGGTCGAAGGTCATGGTAGCTCCGTGGCACAGGTCGCGCCTTGCGCGTTGCTCGATGCTACATACCGAGTCGCGACCGTAAGGGAGCGTTCCGACCGCAAACCTAACGCTCCCTTACGGTCGCGGCTCGGTATGCAGCGGTTCGGCATGTAGCGGTTCGGTATGTAGCGG
>PLRZ01000653.1:2702-4184 GCA_003164075.1 Bryobacterales bacterium
ATCCCGCGATGCGTGTTGGGCGGCGGATCCCACCGGCTGTCCCAAAGCTGCGGCAGCGTCAGCGAGTACATGTATTCGCGATCGCCCGCCAGCACGCGCACCGAACCCGGCGAACCGGCAAAAAAATCGAGCGTCTGGTCGCGCAACGTGAACGGCACCGGCGAGCCATCGTCGGCCGTGACTCTCACGTCCTTGGCGGCGACGTCGTCCTCCATCTGCACCTTGACCGTTCCCACGCTCCCCCCGTCCACTTCCGAGCGGAGAAAAATCTCCGGCGATACCCAGCGCAGCAGGTTGGCAAACAGCAGCGGCCACGCCAGCTCATAGCGCATGGGCGACAGCGCGGGATGGAACCCCAGCACCACGATTTTCGGCTTACCCGCTCTTACCACCACCACCGGACCGGCATCCACTTCGCCGATCGCGCCATCGCCCGGCGCGGTCTCAAACACCAACGCTTTTTCGAGCTTGAAATCCTTGGCGCGCAGACCGGCGGCCGCCGGCTGGCCGGCGTCCCAGTGCGCGAACGGAACGTTCTCCACGGTGTTCCTCACCGGGATTGGCGAGCCCTGGGCGGGCGGCTCGATCCAGATGGAATCGGCCGTGGGACGCTCTGGGGGGATGAAGCGATCGAGAATCACCAGGCCCGCATCGCCCGCGCGGTACTCCGAGGGCTTGCGGTAAATGGCGGTGAGGCGCGGAGCGGCGGAGATCACCGGCCGCAGCAGGTCGGGCTGGTCCGAATAGACCGTCACGGGGAGATGCGGCTGCGCGGGGAGTTCCAGTTCGGCCTGGTCGTCGGCCGGAAAGGCATCGTGCGGCGTCATCCTCACGTCCAGGATTCCGGCCGCTGCGGTGCGGTATTCGAAGCTGGCCTCGGCATCGCCGCCGGCCGGCAGGAGCAGCGCCTGCGACCCGGCGGGCGAGCGCGCCCCGGCATTGGGCGGACCGTAGTCCAGCAGCAGCGTGACATTGCGGGGGCGCGTCCCGTAATTATGCGCCGAGACGTAAATCTCCCACAGATCGGCTTCCGTGGCGGAGCGGCGCATGCCCACTTTGCGCAGTCCGCAATTCTCGATAGCGTCGGGCACCAGCAGGACGCGCAAATTGCGCGGCGGCGGCGATGTGCCGGGGTCGCGCTCCGCCGTGCGGGCCGTGCCGATGAAGGCGATTTCGCCGGCAGTGCGGCCTTCCTGCGTCTGCACATGGCGCGCGAAGGACAGCGCCTGATCGAGATTCAGCGCTGTCGAGCCCGGCGCCGACGCCATGATCGCGGCCTCCACTCGGGCGTGGTCCGGCTCGAACGAGGTGGCGGGAGTGGCCAGCGCATCGGCGCGCACCAGCATCACGCGGTCGCGCGCCGGCACCGCGCGCAAATAGTCGCGGGCGGACTGGCGGGCGATGTCCATGAGGGTTCGATTGCCCGAACGGGCGGCCATCCAGGCGGAGGTATCCAGCACGATCACGTGGTCGCGCCCCGCC
>PLRZ01000653.1:4260-5239 GCA_003164075.1 Bryobacterales bacterium
ATTGCCGACGTGGCGCAGACACTCGTGTCTGCGGCGCCGAGACTCATCTCGGCGCTCCGGGACGCTTGACACCGCTGCGCAAGAGGGTCGAGATGAGTCTCGACCCGGCAGGCAAGAGTGCCTGCGCCACGTCCCTTAGTGCACCGTTTCACAAAGACAGACTCGTACTTTGCACACACAGGGCCAAGGCCCTTCACGCGATCCCCCGCATGCGGATCAAATCGCCGAAAATCACGCTCTCCAGCGACTGCGACGTCGCCACTCCCGCATAGCGGCCGCCGCTGCGATGCGCCATCGTCTGTATACCGGACGCGTATTCGTCGAATGCATGGGTGTATCGCCGCCGCGCCTCGTCGTCGAAATCCAGCTTGAGGGCGGCGCCCGTCTCGGCGTCCAGCAGTTCCAGTTCGCCGGTCCACGGTGGCGTGCGGTCCTCGTCGGCCCAAATCTGCAGNNATGATCACCACCAGCCCGCGCTGCGAGTAGGAGCCGATGAATTCGCGGGTCACCGCCATGTAGTCCGTGGGACCTTCCGGCGCCAGCGCGCCCAACCGATCCATCACCCCGGGGAAGCGGTGCCGCCCGCCGCTGGAGGCAATCCGATGGCCCAGACGGTTGGAAAATCCGTGGACTTCAATGGAATCCAGCCGCACCAGTCCGACGTAGCACAGCGATGCCGCGAGCCGGCGCGCATATTCGAATTTGCCGCCGCCGTACGCGGTCATCGACGCGCTCAAGTCCACCAGCATGCGCACGGGCACGCGCGGTTCCACCTGGAACATTTTGAGAAAGAGCTTCTCCAGGCGAAGATAGGCGTGCCAGTTGACGGCCCGCAGGTCGTCGCCGGAATGAAAGTTGCGATGGTCCAGAAATTCCTGGCCGGCGCCCGGCAGGCGCGATTTGTTGTGGCCTCCCACCAGGCCGGCAAACGACTTTTGCCAGTGGATGGTCAGCCGCTCGAGCTTCTCCAGAAACTCCC
>PLRZ01000667.1 GCA_003164075.1 Bryobacterales bacterium
TGAAGAAAAAGGCTGCGCCGGGAGTTCTTAGCTTGAATTCCCGGCTTGGCCCCAGTGGCGAAGAGCCGTTCGAGTCCCTTATGCCGGAATCCCGTAATCGCCACAAGAACGTTTGCGATTGCTCGGCGTGCAGCGTCGACATCCGACTTTATCTTCGGGCGGTGGTTAGCTCCAGTGAACTAACCCTACAATGAAGGCTGGAATGCTCCCCTCCGCCGTCGCCGACACCATCCGCCGCTACCGCATGTTTGAACCCGGCCAGCACGTTGGAGTGGCCGTGTCGGGCGGCGCCGATTCGGTCTGTCTTCTGCACGTCCTGCTGGACCTCGCGCCGCAATGGGACCTCCGCCTGAGCGTCCTCCACTTGAATCACGGACTGCGCGGCGAGGAATCCCGCCAGGACGAGCAATTCGTCCGCGACTTGGCCGCCCGCCTGGGGATCGACGCGACCGTCCGCGCCGTGGACGTGGCAGCCTCGCCGGATAACCTGGAGCAGGCCGCCCGCCACGCCCGCCTGTCGTTCTTCCGCGAAGTGCTGGCCGCCGGGAACGTGGCGCGCATCGCCACCGGCCACACTCGCAACGATCAGGCGGAGACTGTGCTGTTCCGTTTTCTGCGCGGCTCCGGCGGCGCCGGTCTGGCCGCCATCCGCCCGGTCACCACCGACGGCATCGTGCGCCCCTTGCTGGCCGCCGGCCGCGACCAGGTGGAACAATACCTGCGCTGCCGCGGCATCCCCTGGCGCGAGGATTCCTCCAACGCCAGCCTGCAATTCGCCCGCAATCGCATCCGCCACCTCCTGCTGCCGCAGCTCGCCCGCGAATGGAATCCGGCCATCGGCGAGATTTTGCACCGCGCCGCCGATTGGGCCCTGGCCGAAGAGGAGTACTGGGAGCAGGAGATCGGCCGACTGGCTGGCGAATTCCTGATGGAGCGGGATGGCGCGGTGATAGTACGCGCCGATTCTTTGTGCCAGTTGCCGCTGGCGGTGGCGCGCCGGCTGGTGCGGCGCGCCCTGGAACGGGCCAAAGGCGATCTCCGGGGCGTGGATTTCGGCCACATCGCCGCCATTCTGAAGATCGCCTCATCCCCATTGGGGCATGGGCGGGCGCAGGCTCCCGGCGTAGAGGTCGAACGGTCCCTCGATTGGCTTCGTTTCGCACGTTCCAGTGCCGGCCGGGAGGCATGCGGGGGGTATCGTCTAGCCGCTCCCGTGCCGGGCGTGGTGCGGGTGCCTGATACCGGTCTGGCGATTTCCCTGGAACTGATTGAAAAAGCGGAAACTTTGGAAGCCCCGGAATCCGTATATAATAGTGACACGGGTTGGGTAGACTGGCGGATCTTGTCCGGTTCTTTGGAAATCAGGAACTGGAGGCCCGGTGACCAGTATCAGCCCAGAGGCAGCTCCGGCGAGGAAAAGATTAAAACTCTCTTCCAGAAAGCGCGGATTCCCCGATGGGAGCGCCGTCATTGGCCGGTTATGACGGACCGATCCGCGATCGTGTGGGCCAGACAATTTGGCGCGGCAATGCGTTTCGCCGCGGCCCCTGGTTGCACGATAGCGCTGCGGATTCGAGAAGCGGGAACGCCGTGAGCGGAATTTGGAATCGGTCTGGCGCGAGCGGCGTCTATACAGGTAGAGCCCGGGAGGTTTCGTGAATTCAAACATCAAACATTTAATGTTGTGGGTGGTTCTAATTGCCGTGGCAGGCTTGTTGATCGCCGTTGTGAGAAGTGGCCAGGGTCCCAAGGAAAGGGAACTGACATTCTCGGAGTTCATGAATGAGGTCGCCAACAAACACGTCGCGGAAGCCACCATTGCCGGTAATGACGTCCACGGAAAGCTGTCGGACGGCACCGGTCTGCACGTAATCATCCCGCTGAACTATCCGGACCTCTATACCAAGCTGAACGACAAGGAAGTGAAAACCACCATCAAGGACACCTCCTCGGGCACCTGGCTGTCGCTCCTGTTGCAGGCATCTCCCTTTATCGTGCTGGCGGCTTTCTGGATTTTCATGGTGCGCCAGATGCAGAGCGGCGGCAATAAAGCCCTGAGTTTCGGGAAGAGCCGCGCGCGGCTGCATTCCACGCAGCAGAAGAAGGTCACCTTCAAAGACGTGGCCGGGGTGGAAGAGGCCAAAGAAGAGCTGCAGGAGATCATCGAATTCCTCCGCGAGCCGCAGAAATTCCAGAAGCTGGGCGGCCGTATTCCCAAGGGCGTACTGCTGATCGGTCCTCCGGGAACCGGTAAGACGTTGTTGGCGCGCGCCATTGCCGGCGAGGCCAGCGTGCCATTCTTCTCCATCTCCGGTTCGGATTTCGTGGAAATGTTCGTCGGCGTGGGCGCCAGCCGCGTCCGCGACCTGTTCGAACAGGGCAAGAAGAACGCCCCGTGCATCGTCTTCATCGACGAAATCGACGCCGTGGGACGACATCGCGGCGCGGGACTCGGCGGTGGACACGATGAGCGCGAGCAGACCCTGAACCAGTTGCTGGTGGAAATGGACGGTTTCGAATCCAACGAAGGCGTGATTCTGGTGGCAGCCACCAACCGCCCCGACGTGCTCG
>PLRZ01000509.1:0-2041 GCA_003164075.1 Bryobacterales bacterium
CCCAGCAGGTGAACCGCGCCATCGAAACGTATCGCTATCACGAAGCCGCGCAACTGCTGTGGCAGTTCATCTGGCACGAATTCTGCGATTGGTACGTGGAGCTGAAGAAGCTCCGCTTCGAGGACAACTCCGGCCTCACCGCCGGATGGCGTAACATCCTGGCCGCCTTCGAGAATACCCTGCGCCTGCTGCATCCCGCCATGCCATTTATTACGGAAGAGTTATGGCAGCGGTTCCTTCCGAGCCGGGCCCAGAGGGCACCCCGTGAGGGAGAGTTACGCTCCATCTCGCTCGCCACCTACCCGCAGTACCGCCGCGAGGCCACCGACTTCGCCGCCGAACGCGAGATCGGCATTCTGCAGGAAGTGGTCACCATGGCGCGCACGCTGCGCACCGAGAGCAAGCTCGACCCCAAGCAGCAGCTCACCGGTACGCTCTACTGCCGCACCGCCGCTCTCGAAGTGGCCCAACGCCACGCCGAAGCCATCCGGAAGCTGGCCAACGTGAAGCTGGAATTCAAGGCCGAGGCCGCTCCCAAAGCGCCAGCCATCCGTTCCACGGCCGAGTTCGATTTGGTGCTCGAAGTGCCGAAGTCGCAGGAAGAGGCCAAGGCCAGGCGCGAGGCCAAGGAGCGCGAGCAGCTCGAAAAGAATATCGCCAATTCCAAACGCCAGCTCTCCGACGAGGTCTTCCTCAGCAAGGCGCCGCAGAAAGTGGTCGATAGCATCCGCGCCAAGCTGGCCGACTACGAAGCGCAGCTCGCCAAGTTGTCATGAGCCCCATCGTCCGCATCGCGCTGGAAGAGGACATCGGCGCCGGCGACGTCACCACCCGCGCCTGCGTGCCTGAATCGCAGCAGGCGCAAGGCTGGTTCCTGGCGCGCGAGCCGCTCATCGTCGCAGGCCTCGGACTGCTCGCCGAATTGTACGACTCCGTCACGCTCCACAAGCAAGATGGCGACCGCTGCCACGACGGCGAAGTAATTGCCCTCGTGCGCGGCCCCGCCCGTGTGCTGCTGGAGCGCGAACGCGTGGCGCTCAATTTCCTGCAACGCCTGAGCGGCGTGGCCACCCTGGCGCGCCAGTTTGCCGAAGCCGTCGAAGGGACCGGTTGCCGCGTCCTCGATACCCGCAAAACCACGCCCGGCCTGCGCGCGCTCGAAAAAGCCGCCGCGGCCGCAGGCGGCGTCACCAATCACCGCATGGGATTGTTCGACGCCGTGCTCCTCAAGAACAACCACATCGCCGCCGCCGGGGGCGTCCGCCACGCTATCGAGCGCGCCCGTTCGAGCGGCCTGCCGATCGAGATCGAAGTGCGTACCCGTGCCGAACTGGAGGAAGCCCTCGACGCCGGCGCCGCGCACCTGCTGCTCGATAACCTCACGCCCGCGGAGGCCGCCGATTGGGTCCGCGAAATCGCCGGGCGTGCGCGCGTGGAGCTCTCCGGCGGCATCAATCTCGCCACCGTGCGGGCCTACGCGGAGACCGGCGCCGATTTCGTCTCCGCCGGCGCGATCACGCACTCCGCCCGCGCTATGGACATCAGTTTTCGACTGGAGTTGGCATGATGTGGCGCGATACAGNNCCGCAGGCGCACGCATGATCGCACTCGATATCGACCGCATCCGCCGCGCTTTCCCCGGCCGCACCATCGACTACCACGACGTGGTCGATTCCACCATGCTCGCCGCCGCCGGCCACCCGGCCGGCGATGTGATCATCGCCGAAGAGCAGACCGCCGGACAGGGCCGCCATGGCCACTCGTGGTACTCCGCGCCCGGCGACGGCATTTATTGTTCGCTGGTGCTGCCGCAATCGCCGCTGCTCACGCTGGCCCTGGGACTCGCCACCCACAGCGCCATCTTCGAAGCCACCGGCCTGGTGTGCGACCTGCGGTGGCCCAACGACCTCATGCTCGCCGACCGGAAAGTGGCCGGCATCCTGGTGCAGGCCACCGGACGGAACGCCATCGCCGGCATCGGCATCAACGTGAACCACTCCGCATTCCCCGGCGACGTAGCGTCGCTGGCCACTTCCCTGCG
>PLRZ01000509.1:2068-5190 GCA_003164075.1 Bryobacterales bacterium
ACCACCGTGGGGCTCGACCCCGACGGTTTCCTGATCGTGCGCCGGGACGACGGAACCGATACCCTGATTGTTGCAGGAGGCGTACGTGCTGCTCGCTCTTGACGCAGGTAACAGCAATATCACCATCGGAGCTTTTGACGGCCGCAAGCTGCTTTGCCAATGGCGCTTGCGCACGGTCCACGACCAGACCGCCGACGAATGGGGCATCCTGCTGCGCAACCTCTTCTCGCCGGTGGGCCTGGATATCGCCGCGGTGGACGGCATCATCATTTCGAGCGTGGTGCCGCCCATCGATTCCACCCTGGCCTTCATGGCCGACCGCTACTTTCACACCGAGGCCATGTTCGTCGGCCCGCGCACCGATCTGGGCATCACCATCAAGTACGACAACCCCTTCGAAGTGGGCGCCGACCGCCTGGTCAACGGCGTGGCCGGCTTCTATAAATACGGCGGCCCGTGCGTCATTGTGGACCTCGGCACCACCATCAATTTCGACGTGATCTCGGCCGCCGGCGAATACCTCGGCGGCGCCATCGCGGTGGGTATCGGCATCGCCATCGAAGCGCTCTTCAGTAAGACGGCGCGCCTGCCGCTGGTGGATTTCCGNNACGGTGTCCAGCATGCGTTCCGGCCTGTATTACGGCGCGATCGGAATGATCGACGGAATCCTCGAACGCATGGTGGAAAAAATGGGCCCCGATGCCGCGCTGGTGGCCACCGGCGGGCAGGCATCCATGATTGTCAGCGGCTCGCGCTTTCTCAAGACGGTGGACGAGCATCTCACCCTGGAAGGCCTCGCCATGATCTGGGAGCGCAATCACCCGGCTTGAACTACTGCAACTATGGCTCGAAAGAAGAATGTCGGAATCACGCGAGCGAAAGCCGATGAGCTAATCGCGGCGTTGGTGGAACGCGCCAGAGCGGTGGATGCCGACCCGCAATATCTCTACGGCGTCTCCCGGTTGGCGGTTTTCGGTTCCTACCTCACGAGCAAGGAGAAGCTAGGCGACATCGACATCGCTGTCGAGCTTGGGCCTAAAGAGCGTCACCCCGCGACCCATTGGAAGCTGGTCGAAGAGCAGAGACAGACAGCTCCACGCGGCAATATGCTCGAGCAGCTCTCCTGGCCGGAATTCAAAGTGCAAAAGGCGTTGCGGGATCGGCACACTGCTTTCAGTTTCCATACCCATGACGAGTTAGAGCGGATGGAACTGGAGTTTGGCACTCCTTCCAAAACGATCTACCGCAACGAGGCCTTCGACCGCAAGACTTTCTTCGACCATCCCTGAGGGGCATCCTATCCTGAACTACTTCAACTATTTCACCGAGACCGAGGAGCATTTTCAGCGCGCGCGGGGAACCAGCCTCTTTCTGCTCTCCTCGCTCGATTGGGCGCTACTGGAAAGCTGGAAGAACTCCGGCGTGCCGCTGGAAGCGGTGCTGCGCGGCATCGACATGGCCTTCGAAAAGTGGCGCTCCCGCAAAGTGAAGACGCAGATGGTGAATTCGCTGGCCTTCTGCGCGCAGGCCGTACTGAGCGAAGCGCAGATCATGGCCGAAGGCGCGCCCGCCCGTCCGCGGCAGGAGTCCGCGCCGCCTTTCACGGTCGACGAACTGCGCGCCTACCTCGAAGGCAACGCCGCCGGACTCCCCGCCGGCTACCAGCAGATCGCGGCATCGCTCCGTAAACTCGCCGCGGAGGCCGACACGCTTTACGGCGACCTGGAAGGACTGGAGCAGCATTTGACGGTGCTCGAAGAGAAGACGATCGCCGCCGCGCGTGCCCAGCAGAGCGAGGAGCAGGCGCTCGAATCGCGCCGCGAACTGGATCGCCAGCTTCGTCCCTATCGCGGAAAGATGACCGCCGAGCAGCTTTCCATGCTGGAGAAACAATACCTGGAACGCCATCTGCTGGAGCAGTCGGGCTTGCCTCGCTTGAGTCTGTTCTATATGCGGTGAGGCGGCCGTGTAAGTGTTTGCCGGCGGCCGCTTCCGTCACCGCCGTCCGGACAAATTCGACAAACGGATAAATCGACGCCTCGGGGTGCTTAAACAGTTTCGGGATNNTCCCGAAACCGTTTAAGCACCCGACGCCTCGAGCGAGAGAGATTTTCGGAGTAAAGTATCCAATATGTACTATTCGGCGTCGGACAGCTATTATTTGTGGGACCGTGACTCGATGGCCAAGGCTGGTTTGGGCGGCGAGATTGATATCGGAACCGATTATGACCAGAATGCCTTGATTAAGGTTCAGGCTGGCGGGTTGCAAAATGCGCTGAAAGAACTGGCGTCGAAGACGGCGAGTTTGGGCAAGCGGTCGCACCTGGAAATCCACTGCCACGGCCTGCCCGCGGAACTGGTGCTGGGGGGCCTGAAGGGCGTTACCATCCGAACTGTGGAGTCCTTTGGCGTGGCCTTGCGGGTCGCGCTTAGACAGGGTGGGTTGATCGAATGTCTGGCCTGCAAAGTGGCGTCGCAGACCAAATCGGACGGCAATTGGGACGCCATGTTGAGGGCGCCCGAATCGCAGATTGCGGGGTATCGCGAGGACTACCACGGCGCGATACGGCTTCGCAAGACACGAAAATACTACAACGGCCCGACTCCGGGACCTACTCTGAATCCTACCGATGCTCACCCATGGGATCAAAGATTGCAGGCATATGGGCGCGACTATTTCAATCGCACTCAACCGATCGCGGACGACCCCAGATTTTCCTTCAGGCCGGATCCCGACCGCGATGGCCTGAAGTTCTGCCTGGCCCTGGCCAATACCACGGGCTGCGTGGTACGGGCGGCTGTCACCACACAATGGGAAGAGGCCTCCGACACCGATAGCCCGGTTGGCAACTGGGAGAACGAAGTGTTCGATTTCTTCCCGGATGGGGTTGTGAGATTTCTGGGGGCGAGCCCGTACCGTGGACCGCTCATGAACAGCTTTGACATGGATCGCCTGGGCACGGCCTGACTCCTGCAAGGAAAGGGACGCCAGCCAGTTTCCGAGTGGTGCGCGATCCGGGCACAATGCAACGCGGTTCAGCAGGTCCAGCGCGAAACACAGGCAGGTGCTGTAAATCCAACGTCAGAACTCCTGATGTCGGCCGGGGATTTCGGGTAGTTGG
>PLRZ01000509.1:5246-11693 GCA_003164075.1 Bryobacterales bacterium
AGGTGGGGAAGGCGGTGCTCGCCTGCCCGCCCGCGCTGAATTTGGGACCGCGGCTCGAGAGTTTCGCGGCAGAAACCAGCTAGCCACACCAGCCGGGCTTTCCCCCGAAGATGAGTTGTGGGGCGGTTTCCACGACGCCCCCCGACCCCTCCCAAACCTAACCAGCCGACCGCCAAAACAACCGCGGCCCCGGGGAGCGAAGCCGGGGCCGCCACGACGAACACTCTGTCGGAGGTTATTCCGATGATACCGGCGCTTCGCCCGTAAGTCAATGAATGTAAAGGTACTAGAGGTTCCCTCAAAGGCCCGCGTACGTACTGCTGAAGCGCCTGGTACCCGGCTCGCGGTTTACCCCCACCGGCGATACCGCGTGTTATATTGTTGCCATGCCGAGCGGGTACATCCCCATCTTCATTTTCCTGATTTTCGCCATTGCCTTCCCGGTAGTGTGCATCATGGTGGGCAAGCTGATTCGCCCCTCGGCGCCGTCAGTCACCAAACTGGAAGCCTACGAGTGCGGCATCAAAGCGGCATCCGATTCGCGCGGCCGCTATACCGTGCGCTTCTATATCGTCGCCATCCTCTTTGTCATCTTCGACGTGGAAACTGTGTTCCTCTTTCCATGGGCCGTGCGCTACCGGTCGCTGGGTTGGTTCGGCGTGGCTGAAGTAGCCGTCTTCCTCGCAATCCTGGTAGTGGGTTACATCTGGGCTTTCAAGAAGGGCGCGTTTGAATGGGTCTGAGGCAGGCCGCCCGCAGACGTTCTCTTACTCCGTGAAACCATCTTCTACTCAATGGCCTCAGATCTACCTTTGTGTAGCTCTGACCACCATGGCGACGCTGCTCATGGAGCTGTCGCTGACGCGTATCTTCTCCGTAGTCTTCTACTACCACCTGGCCTTCCTGGCCATCTCCATCGCGCTGTTCGGACTGGGCGCGGGCGGCGTGTTTTCCTATGTGGTGGCCACCTGGAAGGCGCCGCTCTACACTAAGTTGGGACGCCTCAGCGCGGTCAACAGCTTCCTGGTGCTCCTGGCCCTCACGGTGATCCTGGCGCAGGGCGGTTCGCTCACCAACTGGAACCTGGCGCTGATTTATTTCACTACCGCGCTGCCGTTTTTCGTGTCGGGCACGATTGTGTCGCTGGCCGTTTCGGAAACCATGGAGCGCATCGACCGGGTCTATTTCTACGACCTGCTGGGCGCCGCCGGCGGCTGTCTGCTGCTGATCCCGCTGCTCAATCAGTTCGGCGGACCGTGCAC
Source organism: Bryobacterales bacterium (assembly GCA_003164075.1). Next base: position 6,509 of record PLRZ01000509.1, read on the forward strand.
CGTAATCGCAGCGGCCGTTTGTTTCGCCGTGGCCGCGGCCATCTGGCACAGCCTTGCCGGATCGGTGACGGGCCGGGCGGGCAGCGTGGCGCTGGCGCTGGCGCTGGTCTCCTTCCTTACTTATAACGAGAAGCACCCGGTCATCGATATCCACTATGCCAAGGGGCACAAGCTCCAAAACGAGCTCTGGTCCAAGTGGAATTCCATTTCGCGCATCGCGGTCTCCCGCCAGCCGGATGGCAGCGGCATCATTTTCATCGACGCCGACGCGTCCACCGGCATCGCTTATTTCGATTTCGACCACTTGACGCCGCAGCAGCATCGCGACCTCCTGGAACAAGGCACGGCTCTGCCGTACGTGGTCCGGCCCGGCGCCAAGGCGCTGATTATCGGACCGGGCGGCGGATGGGACGTGTCGCGCGCGCTGGCCTCCGGCAGCCACGATATCACCGCCGTGGAAATCAACGACATCATCGCCACTACGGTCATGCGCGAGAAGTTCGCCTTCATGAGCGGCGGATTGTATCTGCGTCCCGATGTGCATGTGCACGTGGAAGACGGCCGCAGTTTTGTGCGCCGCAGCACCGACAAGTTTCAGGTGATCCAGGCGACCTTGGTGGACACCTGGGCATCCACCGCCGCGGGCGCGTTCGCCCTCTCCGAGAACAATCTCTATACCACCGACGCCTTCCGCGATTACCTTTCGCATCTTACTGCCGACGGAATGGTTTGTTTCACCCGCTGGGGCTTCGAGCCGCCGCGCGAATCCCTGCGGCTGGTCTCGCTGGCCATGGCGGCGCTCGATCAACTGGGCGAGACCCAGCCGTGGCGCCACGTCATCGTGGGACGTGACGGCTCGGTGCAAGGCTTCGGCGCAAAGGATACGGTTCTAGTCTCGCGCAAGCCCCTGGGCGAGGCGGAAATCGACCGCGCCAGGAGCCTTTTCGCCGCCGCCCACATGGAGGCGGTGTACCTTCCGGGGTCGGAAGTCCGCAACCAGTTCCACGATCTGCTTCTCAGCCCCAATCCGGCGGAATACCAGCGCAATTACACCTTCGACATCACCCCGGTGAGCGACAACCGGCCCTTCTTTTTCTATACCGTGCAGCCGCGCGACTTGTGGAATTTCGTCAAAACGGCATCGCGCGAGAGCGAGGACTATAAGGCGGTCAACAAGGCTCTGCCGCTGCTGTTCGGCCTGCTGGCGGTGAGCCTGGTGGCCACGGCGCTGATTCTGGTGATGCCGCCGCTGGTGCTGGGGACGCGGTTGCCGCGGCATCCGGGCGTGATCCGCTTTCTGCTGTACTTTTTGTTTATCGGCACGGGTTACATCCTGATCGAAGTGGGGCTGATTCAGAAATTCGTGCTGTTCCTGGGGCACCCCACGTACGCCCTGACGGTGGTGATTTTCTCGCTGCTGACGTCGAGCGGGCTGGGAAGCTTCGCCAGCCGGAGGCTTCTGGGCAGCGATGAGGGCCGGTTGATTAAGGCGCTCGGCTGCGTGGCGCTGCTGGCCGCGCTGTTGGCGTTTCTGGTGTCCGGCCTGCTCTCTTCGCTGGTGTGGATGCCGCTGGCGTTCAAGATNNAGCGTCATGGGCTCGGTGGGCGCGCTGGTGTGCGGCATCTACCTGGGGCTGATTCAGACGCTGGTGATCGGCGGACTGTTTTATCTGGCGGCTCTAGCGGTAGTAGCGCGCGTAAGCACCACGGAGATACCGGCGCCGGAAGCGGCTCCAGGGCGCGTGGTGTTAGGGCACTAAAAGCCAGGACGTTGGGCTCTACTTGACCGGCTTGGCGAGGCTGGCCGCTTCAACCAGCGCGTCCAGTTTTTCGGTAATTTCAGCCGACAAGCGTTCGTCGGGAACGAAGCGCACGAGCTTGTGATAGTCGGTTTTCTGCATCAGGTCCATTTCCTTCGATGGCCAGAGCTTNNCCTCAGGAGTTCTGAGATTGGTTAAGCATCCTCAACCGCCGCAATTCAGCCAAACGGGACCAACATGGTATAGAATACCCATATCCGGAGAACATCATGGCCTTCAAACTCAATGTGAACGGACATACCAGTACAGTGGATGCGCCGGCCGATATGCCCCTACTGTGGGCACTGCGAGATATCCTTGACCTGCGCGGCACGAAATACGGCTGCGGCATCGGCCAGTGCGGCGCGTGTACGGTCCACCTGGGTGGGCAGCCGGTGCGCGCCTGCATCACCACGCTTTCCATGGTGAAAGACCAGCCCATCACCACGCTGGAAGGGTTGTCGCCCGACGGCACCCATCCGGTGCAACTGGCCTGGGAAGAACTCGATGTCCCGCAATGCGGCTATTGCCAGGCGGGACAGATGATGTCGGCGGCGGCTTTGCTGGCCAAGAACCCCAAACCCGCCGACAAAGACATTGACGCCGCCATGAACGGCAACCTCTGCCGCTGCGGCACCTATCTGCGAATCCGCGCCGCGGTCCACAAGGCGGCCGAATTGGCAAGCGTGGGATCCAGCAAGGTGCCGGCAGCAGCGCCGCCGGCACGCAACCGCGAGTAAAGGAGGCCGACCATGAAACGCACGGAGAATAAAGAGATGCTGCAACGCCGTTCTTTTCTGAAAATCAGCTTGCTGACCGGTGGCGGAGTGATGCTCGGCTTCGGTCTCGCGGAACACCACGCCGACGCGCAGGGCCGCGGCGGTCCGCCGGCCGCTGCTCCCGATCCGCACAACTTTATCAAGGTCGCTCCCGATGGCACGGTCACCATCATGGCCAAGAATCCCGAGGTGGGCCAGGGCGTGAAGACCATGCTGCCCATGCTGATCGCCGAAGAGCTGGACGTCGATTGGAAAAACGTCAAGGTCGAACAGGCGGAGTACAACGAAGCCAAGTACACCATGCAGAGCGCCGGTGGCAGCACCGCCACGCCGGTGAACTTCATGCCCATGCGGCAGGTGGGCGCGGCGGGCCGTGCCTTGTTCATCACTGCCGCGGCGCAGACCTGGAGCGTGCCGGAAGCCGAATGCACCACGGCATCGGGACGGGTGCTGCACAAGGCGTCGGGCAAGTCGTTGGGATATGGCGAACTGGCCTCCAAAGTGGCGGCGCTGCCGGCCCCCACCAACTTGAACGACCTCAAGTTGAAAGATCCGTCGGAGTACAAGATCATCGGCCACAGCCAGCCGGCCACCGATCTGCACGACATCATCGTCGGCAAACCGGTCTACGCCATCGACCTGAAGCTGCCCGGAATGCTGCACGCGGTGTACCAGCGGTGCCCCGTGCTGGGCGGCAAGGTGGCCAGCGCCAACCTGGACGAGATCAAGAAGATGCCGGGCATCAAGCAGGCCTTCGTGGTGGACCAGCCGGAGATTACCAACATCCCGCTGCGGTATCCGGACTTGGTGAGCGGCGTCGCCATTCTGGCCGACACCTGGTGGCAGGCGCAAAAGGCGCGGCAGGCGTTGAAGGTCACGTGGAACGAGGGACCGGCCGCCGCGGGCAGCAGCACTGCTTTCGCCGAGCGCGCCGACGAGATGAACAAGCAGGCTCCGCAACGGACCATACGCGCCGATGGCGACGTGGATGCGGCCTTCAAAAGCGCGGCCAAAGTGGTGGAGGCGGCGTATTCCTACCCCTTCATTTCGCATGCGCCGCTGGAACCGCAGGGCTCCACGGCCCAGTTCAAAGACGGCAAGGTGGAGATCTGGACCAACAGCCAGCAGCCCGGCGGCGGACGGCGGCTGGTGGCGCAAACCCTGGGGCTCCAGCCCGACGACGTGGTCCTGCACATGGTCCGCGGCGGCGGCGGCTTCGGCCGGCGGCTGACTAACGACTACATGGTGGAAGCGGCCTACATCGCCAAACAGGCCGGCGTTCCGGTGAAGCTGCTGTGGTCGCGCGAAGACGACATGGGGCACGACTACTACCGTCCCGGCGGCTTCCAATACCTCAAGGCGGGGCTGGATGCCTCGGGCAAGATCGTCGCCTGGCAGAACCATTTCATCAGCTACGGCGAGGGGGAAAANNCTGGGACTGCGGACCGGAGCGTTGCGCGCTCCCAGCAGCAACGCCATCGCGTTTGTGATCCATTCGTTCATCGACGAACTGGCGCATGCCGCGGGTAAGGATGCGGTACAGTTCCGGCTGGATCTGCTGGATGCGGCGCCACCGGTGGCGGCAGCACCGGCCGGCGGCCGCGGTCCGGGCGGACCTCCCGGAGTGAATGCCGAGCGCATGAAGGGCGTAATGCAACTGGTGGCGGAGAAGTCCGGGTGGGGCAAGAAGACCTATCCCAAGGGCACCGCCATGGGGGTGGCTTTCCATTTCAGTCACCAGGGGTACTTCGCCGAGGTGGCCGAAGTGACGGTGAATGCCGCCAACAAGGTAAAGGTCAACAAGGTCTGGGTAGCGGCCGACGTGGGCAGCCAGATCGTGAACCCCTCCGCGGCTGATAACATCGTGCAGGGCGGCATCATTGACGGCTTGAGCGAATTGATGTCGCAGGAGATCACCGTGGAGAAGGGCCGCGTGGTGCAGACCAATTTCCACCAGCACGGCATGATGCGGATGTCGCAGGCGCCTCCGGAAATCGAAGTGCACTATTTGAAGACCACGTACGGGCCCACCGGTCTGGGCGAGCCCGCACTTCCGCCGATTCTGCCGGCCGTTGCCAACGCGATTTTCAACGCGTCGGGCAAGAGGGTCCGCTCGCTGCCCTTCTCGAAGTCCGGCTTTAGCTGGGCGTAAAAGATGGGCTCTCGGAAATTCCTGGCGTGCCTGCTCCCCCTGCTGGTGGGAGCGGCGCACGCGCAGGATGAACGGAGCGTAGTTTCTCCCGACGGACACCTGGAGTTCCGCCTCTTTGCCATCTTGCCCGAAGGCTCCGGGCTGAATACTCTGGCTTACCAGGTGCGATGGCGCGGAGAGCCGCTGATCGACACATCCTATTTAGGCTTGAACATCCATTTTCAGGAGCCGCTGCTGGGCGAGAATGTGGGGCTGAGCGCCGTTAAAGTACTGCATGAGACCGGCTCTTACAATGGCCTGATTGCCGACTATTTGCAGAACAGTTCCACGGGCCGGCGGATCGAACTCGAAGTGCGCGTGTGGAACGACGGCGTGGCGTTCCGCTATATCGTTCCGAAGCAGTTCCCGCTCATCGATCTGTTGCTCGAAGACGAGGCTACCCAATTCCATTTCGC
>PLRZ01000506.1:0-18937 GCA_003164075.1 Bryobacterales bacterium
GGCGACATCAGGAGTTCTGAAAGTCGGATGGGGACTGCGGGGCGGGCGCCTCTTACTTCAGAGGGTATCCGCGCGTCAGCCGGAATGTCCGCGACCATCGCGTCTTGGTGAAAAAGTGCGCCACCACGTCGACAATGTGGTCCAGTCCGATATTTCCATTGGTGAGATCCGCGGTGGGCGCGTCGTACGACCAGTAAATCACCACTGGCGTCCCCACGATGTTCTCGCGCGGCACAAGGCCCCAGTAGCGGCTGTCCGAGGAATCGTCGCGGTTGTCTCCCATGGCGAATATGAAGCCCGGCGGCACCACCAGTTCGCCATTCACCACGTGATTCTCCAGCATATCGATGGCCGGCGCCTGCATGGGCGTGTTGGGAGGCGCCGGGAAATTGTCGCGATAGGAATCGATCATGGTCGACGAATGAATCGCGTAAGGCTCGTCCACGGGATGCCCATTGAGCCACAATTGCTTGTCCACCAGCCTGATATGGTCGCCGGGGACGCCGATGGCGCGCTTGACGTAGTCCTCTTTAATGTTGAGCGGATAACGGAACACGATGATGTCGCCGCGCCGCACGTCGCGATAGGGCAGAGCCAGGCGCGATGCCGGGCCGGAGGGAGCGTAGGTCAGCTTGTCCACCAGCACGTGGTCGCCGATGAGCAGCGTGCCCACCATGGAAGCGCTCGGGATCACGAACGCCTGCACCAGGCTGGTAGTAGCGAAGAGCAGCAGAACGATGGTGACGGTCCATTCTCCGACGAATCCCCGGTTCACCTCCCGCGACATCTCCTTGTAGCGGTCCCACAGGGCGCGCATTCTGCTTTTCTCAATAGTTTCCACAGCAGCCATTGTAACGGATGACGGGGATTCCTTGGATTACAGTGCCGTCTCCAACCGTTTCTCAAAAGAGCGCTTGTCCGGACCGGACACTCCAACACCGGTTGATCACTCACTCGCGGGTGCGAATCGGGTTATCGGAGGTCGCCGGTTCAATCCGGCGCCGGCGTGGCCCGCCCGCCTCTGGTACAATCGCCAGCAGAGGGGGGCTTGCTTGTCTAAAATCAGTCAGGAATTACCCCGCACCCTGGGCGCGCTCCGCAAAAGTTCTTTCCCCGAAGACCGGCTTGCCGGCCGAACGGTAAAGGACGAACTCCGTAACAATCTCATCTGCAAGATTCAACGCGGCGACGAGCTTTTTCCCGGCATCCTCGGATTCGAGGATACCGTGGTGCCGCAGGTGATCAACGCCGTACTTTCACGCCACAACTTCATTCTGTTGGGGCTGCGCGGCCAGGCCAAAACCCGGCTCATCCGCATGCTGACCACGCTGCTGGATGAGGTCACGCCGTACATCGAAGGCTGCGAGATCCACGATAATCCCTACCGGCCGATCTGCCGGCGCTGCCGCGACCTGGTGGCCGAACTCGGCGACGACGCGCCCATCGCGTGGCTCACCCGCGACCACCGCTACGTAGAGAAACTGGCCACGCCCGACGTCACCATCGCCGACATGATCGGCGACATCGACCCCATCAAAGCGGCGCGCCGCGGGCAGGACATCTCCGACGAATTGACCGTTCACTACGGCCTGTTGCCGCGCGCCAACCGCGGCATTTTCGCCATCAACGAGTTGCCCGACCTGGCTGGAAAAATCCAGGTGGGCCTGTTCAACATCATGCAGGAAGGCGACGTACAGATTAAGGGTTACCCCGTGCGTCTGCCGCTCGACCTGATGCTGGTCTTCACCGCCAACCCCGAAGACTATACCGCGCGCGGCAAAATCATCACACCGCTCAAAGACCGCATCGGCAGCGAAATCCGCACCCACTACCCCGCCGCGCTGGAGCAGGGGATCGCCATCACCGCGCAGGAGGCCTGGCTCGACCGGCCGTCGCCCATCGAACTGCGCGTGCCCGATTACATCCGCGAAATTGTGGAGACGCTGGCCTTTGTGGCGCGCGAAGACAAGCGTGTCGACAAGCGCTCCGGCGTCTCGCAGCGCCTGCCCATCTCGGTGCTGGAGAACGTGATGTCCAACGCCGAGCGCCGCGCTCTGAAGACCGGCGAAGACCTGGCCGTTCCGCGCGTTCTGGACATCTACTCCGCTCTGCCCTCCATGACCGGCAAGCTGGAACTGGAATACGAAGGCGAATTGAAGGGCGGCGATGCGGTGGCGCACGAGTTGATCCGGCTGGCCGTGGGCAAGGTTTATAACCACTACTTCGAAGGCTCCAACATGGCGCAGATCGTGCAATGGTTCGATTTGGGCGGCTCGCTGAAACTGGATGACGGCGTGGATTCGGCCGCCATGGTGCGGCAACTCGGCGGGATCCAGGGGCTGATGGAGAAGACGCGTGCGTTCGGTCTGACGTCCAACGAACCGGACGCGGTGCGCGCCGCGGCGGCTGAGTTTGTGCTGGAAGGGCTGCACGCCCATCGCCGCATCAGCCGCAGCGAAGAGCGGGGCTACGCGGCGGAAGAGAAGAAGCGCGAAGGCCGCGAAGAAGCCAAGCCCGAAAGGCCGAACGTCCGGCGGCAATACAACTAGCAAGGGGCGTCATCCATGAAATCGGTTCGCTACTCCCGCTACACCGGCGAAGATCTGGGGATCGACGCCGAAGAGTTGCTGCAGGCGCTGGCCGATTTCCTGTTGGGCAGCGGTTTCAACAGCCAGTACATGCCCTTCAGCGAATTGAACGAGCACACTCTGGAAGACCTCAAGAACGCCATCCAACGGGCACTGGAACAAGGCGATCTGTTCGACAACAATGCGCTCCAGGAAATGATGGAGCGGATCCGAAACATGAGCCCGGAGCAAATGGACCAGCTTCTCGACCGGCTGGTGCAGAAGCTGGTCGACGAAGGCCACATCACGGTCGACGAGGCCGGACAGCAGGCGCCCGGCGCCGGGGATGGCCGCGATAGTAAGGCGCGCTTCGAGGTCACCGATAAGTCGCTCGATTTTTTGGGGTTCAAAACTCTCAAGGACCTGCTCGGGTCGCTGGGAAAATCGAGTTTCGGCCGCCATGACACCCGCGACCTGGCCACCGGCGTGGAGGCTTCGGGCTCGTCCAAAACCTACGAGTTCGGCGACACGTTGAATCTGGATATCAGTGCGACGCTTTTTTCCGCCATCCGCCGGGAGGGCGCCAAAGTGCCGCTCAATATGGAGTACGAAGACCTGCACGTCCACCAATGCGAGTATCAAAGCTCCTGCGCCACGGTGCTGATGCTCGATTGCAGCCACAGCATGATTCTCTATGGCGAAGACCGCTTCACGCCCGCCAAAAAGGTGGCCATGGCGTTGGCGCATCTGATCCGCACGCAGTATCCCGGCGACAGCTTGCGCTGCGTGCTGTTCCACGACTCCGCCGAAGAGTTAGCCATCAGCCAGTTAGCGCGCGTACAAGTGGGGCCCTATTACACGAATACCCGCGACGGCCTGATTCTGGCGCAAAAGCTGCTTAGTCAGGAGCGCAAAGACATGCGCCAGATCGTGATGATCACCGACGGCAAACCGAGCTGTCTTACTCTCGAAGACGGGCGTATTTATAAGAACGCCTTCGGCCTCGATCCGCTGGTAATCAGTAAGACGCTGGAAGAAGTGAATCGCTGTAAGAAGCAGGGCATCCTGATCAACACTTTCATGCTGGCCAGCGATTACGGCCTGGTAAATTTCGTCCGGAAAGTGACCGAGATGTGCCGCGGTAAGGCTTACTTCACCACTCCCTATACGTTGGGCCAGTATCTGCTGATGGACTACATGAATCGCAAGACGAAGACGATTCACTAGCCAGTTTCTACTGTCCGCCGCTTGCCACGCCCGCCCTGGCCGCCACGCTGCGCGACGCCGTGATGTCGAACCCCTGAGGTCGCCCGGCAGTTTCGGGTGGCTTGGGAAAATGCGTTGACCCATTCCTTGCCCGGTGGGGCAGGCGGTGCTCGCCTGCCCTCTATCCTGTTTAGGCAGCGGGCTTGCTTCGGGCTCACCGCAAATTCCACGACATCGGGAGTCCAGAGTCTCGACGCAAGGGGAAGAGAGAAGATCCGGGCGGCCACGACTAATGGCGTACCGCCGCGCGCCGTGCCAGTTCATGGCGCAACATGGCCACCAACCGTGTCAGCCCCTCGACCCAGTCGGGGAACAGGTCCACATACTGCAACTCACGCTGTATGGAGCGCGGCACCCGGCACTGGCTTAACCGCACCGGCACGATGAAAATGTCTTCAAGCGGTACCTGGCGCGCGCAATCCAGAGCATAACGGACTTCCGCCTGGAAGCCGCCCTTTTTGTTGACCGAGTGCTCGGAGTAACAGGCCAGAAAAAAGTCCGAAGTCTCGATGGCGGAGTCGATGGCGCGCGGCCAGTTCTGGCCGGGAAGCAGCTTGCGCTCGTCCATCCACGGGTTGAACCCCACCGCCTCCAGGGCGTCGCACAGACGCCGCACGATGGCGGCATCTTCCTTCCCATATGCCACGAAGACCTGCGGCAGTTGGCGCGGTTCGAAGCGGCAACCGTGCACCGCATCCGGCACAAACGAACCCAATCCGTCGATCTCCACCACCTTGCCGGCGGCCAGTCCCCGGATGACGATTTGCGCCACCTGTTCCACGGAAGAGGGTTCAATCATGGCGCTTTCGAGCCTCCGGTTCAAACGCCACGCGGCCATCGGGGCCGTGTTTGAACTTTCCCAAACCCGGCAACGCGGCTTCCTTGCCCTGGCGCAGATCGGAGAGAATCCTGTGGAGCACAAGGTCCAGGCGGTCGGCAGCCTCGGCTTGGCTTACTCGCGACCGGCGGGCCAGTTGTTTTGCGATGTCCGGCTTCCTCATTTCGCCATCACGGTATCAGGTGTTTTGTGGCCGGCGAGGGCTGGAGAGGCGCGGCCACTTCCGTAAAGCGTTGAAACTAAGACTATTGGAAGATTGTGCGAGCTGCTAAAGTTCCTGTGAACGGAAAAACGCCTTATTTTCCGGAGATGAAATGATTTTAATAGGAGTTTAAGGGACTGTTCATGTGCTATTCGCTACCATGAACACCAGGACGACATAGTTCGTCGCAATCCAAAGGAGAACCGCAAAATGAAGAAACTGATCCCGCTGATGTTCGCCATGGCTCTGACGTTCGGTGCTGTCACCGCGTTTTCCAGCCCCGCCCCCCAGGGGAAGTCCACCAAAGCAAAGTCGACCAAAGTAAAGGCCACCAAGCCCCCGGTCAAGTAAGACCTTTTTCACGAACAAGTTACTGAATGCCGCGTAGTGTTCTTACACCTACGCGGCATTCTTTTTTTGTCCCGTCAAATGTGGACCGGATTGTCCAAAACGAAGGTCAGACGGGTTTCCGAAGGCACCCTCACACGCTGACCGCTGGTGGCCAATTCCACGGCCGCCCCGCCCGCGCCGCCGGCTCCGGCCCCGATGGCCGCGCCTTTTCCGCCGCCGAGAATTCCACCTAATATCGCACCGCCCACGGCGCCTCCGCCGATGGTACCGGCCGACCGCCCGGCGCGATTGCTGCTCTTCTCCGACACCGTCTGGGTGTTGATGTCCACCATTTGGCCGTTCACCCGTATCTGCATCAGGGAAAGCGCCAGTTCCGTGCGGCCCGAGATCTTGCCCGACTGCTTGGAATCCACCAGCTTGACCACCACGTCGGCGCCCCGCGGGATGATGGAGCCGCCGTTCGGATCGGTCACCGGAGCATCCAGACTGGCGGCAAAGGTCTGCCCCGTGCGGGCGGTTTGCGAATCCACCGCGTCAATCATACGGATGGTGAAGTTCGTTCCCGCAGGTAAAGTGATACCGAGCACTGGCGGAGCAGGCGGACGCGCCATGACTTCCTCGCGTGGTGGCGCCTGCGGAGGAGGGCCACCAAACTCGATGCGGGCGATCTCCCCGACGTCAAAGGTCTGAACCTGGTCGCCCAGGTCGACTCGCACCTGGCGCGCCGTACCGCCTAAGTAGGTGCCGTTCACCACTTGCCCGTTTTTGAGCGTGATGGTGTCCCCAAACCCAATCGTGGCTACCGCGAGTGCCATGCCAATCTGCAAAAGGCGCATGCGTAATCCCCTTTCGGTCCTCGTCACGTTATTGTACGCTGCGTTGGACGGCAATCAGCTCACGGGAGCTTTGGCGACCGCCGCGGCAACCTCGCGGCCGCGGTCCAGAGCTTCGCGGTAAACGGTCCGGCGCTGCGCCTTGGTGAGCGAGCCGTCTCCGCGATAGAAAAGCTCCAGGCTCTTGCCGACGGCGTACGTTCCGGCATAGGCGATGGCGCCTTTGGGAATCAGGCCGCCGCCCAGCGGGATCTTGCCCACCAGTTCGCGGGCCAATGCCCGCCAGCCAAACGCTCCGGCGGCGATGGAGAGAAGGGCGCCCTTCTGGTCGCCGAATCCCACGTCCTTTCCATAAGCGGCGGCGATCAGAAACGCCATGCGGATCTGGTTGCCGGTGAGGAAAACCGTGTCGGAGGCAAACTCGCCGAAAGCCCAGGGCAGTTCGAGGAGGCTGGGCACAATATCAGGCAGCGCGGTAGCCAAGGCGAAGAGCGCATTTTCGCGCGCCACCGCATGGATGGTCCGCTCCACCACCGGCGCCCGGAAGACGGGAAACTGCCGCGCCAGGGGCAAGGCGATGTCCTCATTGCCGTGCAGAATTTCCGCCGTGGTGGCGGCCGGATTCCCGCGCCGGTAAGTGTAGGTGCCCTTGGTGGACGGTATCCCTTGTTCGAACAGGATCAGGTCGACCGACTCCGGCACGCTGGGGTCGCCCACGCGGTGCATCTGGTCCAAGAGGTAGGTGCGTTCCTCCAGCGGAAGGGAGGCGGGCAGCAGATAGTCCTCCATCTCCGCGTATGCGGCCGCGGTGGAGGCCACCAGTCCGATGTGCAGCGGCCGGCGCGCATTCTTCAGGATTTCATCGGGGTTCAGCAACGACATTGCCGCGCGGGCCTGCTTCAAGGCTTTGAGCATGGAATTTTGACCGGGGACTCTCTTTTCAACGGGGCGGCTCGGCGCCAGTGAGGCGGAACATCACCTTCAGCCCCTTCCGCCATTCTACCGCCAGCCCGATTCTTTCCACAGCAATGCTGGGGGCGAAGTAGCACAGTATGGTCTCCGAGCTGGGATGGAATTCGAGCGCGGGACAGACCAGCAGCAGCCGTGGCGGCTCGGGCCGCAGCTCGATGCCCGGAAAATAACCGCTGGACGTGAACTCGCCGCGGTCCAGATGCCACTTGACGCGAATCCAGTAGTCCAGCGCCTGCAAGGGGAGTTGCAGGTCGGCGGACGCTTTGAGCTCCACCACGGCCAGGCGGCCGGAATGGTCCACAGCCAGCAGGTCGAGAATGCCGCGTTCGCCACCGGCGAAAGCCGGCACCTGTCCATAGATGGGATCGCAGCGCAGAGAGGCGTCCAGAGTTTCGATTTGCGCGCGGGCCTGCGATTCCAGCCACGCTTCGGGGTACTGGCGGTAGAGCGGATGCTCGCGGTCGGTAGCGTTGGGCGAGCGGGCGCGGTCCAGTTCTTCCACCAGGCGTTCGATTTCGGCGGTGTGGTGCTGGCGGGCGGGGCGCCGTTCGGCCATTCCGAAGAAAAGATCGGCGCCCGCCAGTTGGGCGAATTCGATACCGCGGACACGCAGGCTGGTGCGGCCATCGTGGCGCGGGATGCGCTCCACACCGGCGAGCGACGCGATGGCTCGCCAGGCATCGGGCTGATTCGGCGCGGGGCGGCTGCAGGGTTCCAGGCGGGTGGCCAGGTTGCCGTGGTCGCGCGGGTCTACGGCGGCGATGAAGTCTTCCTCGGAGTACGTGAAGAGTTCGAAGCGGGCGGCGGCGGGGTTGAGGCAGAGCAGTCGCAGGGCGGTAGAGCGCTCATGTCCCACGGGGAGGTAGAGTGCCAGCCCTTCCACGGTGAGGCGGCGTTCGCGGGCGCGCAGGTAGGAAAGCCAGATGAGCCCGAAGGCCAGCAGCGCGGAGGAATCGCCCTCGGGCGGACAGGCGATGGCGGCCCATCCGTGCTGTCCATGGCGCAGGAAGGCGCGCGGGAAGGCGGGGGAGAGGCTGAATTCCAGGTTGGCTTCGGCGCTGAGTTCGGCCAGTTTCCATTCGGGGAACTGGCGGCGCAGAAAGAGGCGAAAGCGCTCGCGGAAGACCAGTTTCCCGCTACGGCGGCCGAGGTCGGCGCCGGCGCGGCGGCCCAAGTCGAGGAGGTAAAGCTTTCCTTCGCGGCGCGGAAATCGTTCCACGGCGAGCTCGATGCGGGCGTTGGTGGCTTCTTTGATGCCGGTGACGCGGCGGGCGAGGTTGCGGGTGCGGTCCCATGCCTGGAAGGTGAGGCGTTCGCCGCGGAGATCGAGGGCGAAGTTATCGGGAGTGAGGGCGAGCAGTTCCTCGCCGGGTTCGAGCAGGGCGGGTTGGCGGGAATTCTTGAGGAAAGCTTCAATTTCCGTGCGGGTCTGCTCGGCGGTCCGCTGCACGGGGGGCATGAAATCGCATTGTAGCGCGCGGCGAGGGGCTATTTCGGGGACAGGCTACATAACCTCGAAACTCCCTCCCGATCGCCGATTGTATTTCGAGGTTATGTAGCCTGTCCCCGAAATAGCCCCCTAAAATAGGGAGTATGCCGCTCGAGGAGTATGCCGCCAAACGCCGCTTCGAAAAGACGCCGGAACCCGCGCCCACGGCCGGCAAGCCCGAGTCCGCGGGCAACTACTTCTGCGTGCAGCGCCACGACGCCACCCGCCTGCATTACGACTTCCGCCTGGAGATCGACGGCGTCCTGAAATCCTGGGCCGTCCCCAAAGGCCCCACACTCGACCCCGCGCTCAAACATTTCGCCGCCCACGTGGAAGACCACCCCATCGAGTANNAATTACGGCGCGGGCAGCGTGATGCTGTGGGACCGCGGCACATTCTCGCTTATCGGCGACGCCAGCGGGCCAGACCAGATGGCGCGCGGCGACCTGAAGTTTCAGCTTCACGGCGAAAAGCTCAAGGGCGATTTCGCGCTGGTCCTCATGAAGGGCCGCGGCAAGGGGAACGAGTGGCTCTTGCTCAAGAAGCGCGACGCGTTTGCCGTGCCCGGGTGGGACGTGGAAGCTCACGCCTACAGCGTTCTTTCCGGCCGCACGCAGGCGGAAATCGCCGGCAACCTGCCGGCCCGCCAGACCAAGCAGGAGACCGCCGGCGATACCGAGCGCGTCTGGGCCACCAGTCCGCCCGCCAAACGCGGAGCCAAAGCCGCCGCCGCGCCCGCCGCCCCTACGCCGGCCAGGAAGAAGACCAAGCTCGACCTCGCCGGACTCAAGGGCGCTCGCCGGGCCGCTATGCCTACCGCCGTGGAGCCGATGCTGGCGACGCTGGTCGACAAGCCGCCGCGCGGCGACCAGTGGCTCTACGAGGTGAAATGGGACGGCATCCGCGCCATCGCCTTTCTGGAGCGCGAGGAGGTCCGCATCGCTTCGCGCAGCGGTCTGCGATGCGAACGCCAGTATCCCGAACTGGCGGTAATGCCGCACCAGGTGGGTGCGCAACAGGCCATCCTCGACGGCGAAATTGCCGTGCTCGACGAGAAAGGCGTCTCGCGCTTTCACCTGATTCAGCCGCGCATCGCCAACGCCGATCCCAATTCCATCGCTCACCTGGAGCGCTCCACACCGGTGGTCTATTTCGCTTTCGACGTGCTGTACCTGGATGGGTACGATCTGCGCGGCGTCAGCCTGGCCCAACGGCGCGAGCTATTGCAGGCGGTGGTGTCGCCCGGCGGCGTGCTGCGCATTTCCGAAGTCTTTCCGGGCGCGGGCGAAGAGTTGTTGGAAGCCGCGCGGACCATGGGCCTGGAAGGCGTGGTGGCCAAGCATGCTTCCAGCACTTACGAATCGCGCCGCAGCCGCGAATGGGTCAAAATCAAGATCGTCGGCGAGCAGGAGTTCGTGATCGGCGGCTTCACCGCCCCGCAGGGCGAGCGGGACTACTTCGGAGCGCTGGTGCTGGGCCTGTACGATGCCGGCGAGTTACTTTGGGTGGGCAACGTGGGCACCGGTTTCGACCAGAAACTGCTGGCCAGCCTGCATGCCGCGCTGCAGCCGCTGATCGTCGATAAGTGCCCGTTTTCCGAGCGGCCCAAGCCCGATAAAGGAATCACGTGGGTCAAGCCCGAGTTAGTCTGCCAGGTGAAATACGCCAACTGGACGCCCGATCGCCGATTGCGCGCGCCGGTGTTTCTGGGGCTGCGCAACGACGTGGCCGCATCGCAGGTGGCGCGCGAAGATCCAGCGGCCCCGCGGACGGAGTTACTGGCCGACGTGAAAGAGGCGTCCTTGCGCATCGGCACTCAGACGCTGAAATTCACAAATCTCAAGAAGGTTTACTATCCCGACGACGGTTACACCAAGCGCGACGTTCTCAACTACTATGACGGTGTGGCCGACCTGATTCTGCCGCACCTGAAGGACCGCCCGCTCTCTCTCAAGCGTTATCCCAACGGCATCAAACAGGATTACTTCTTCCAGAAGGACGCCGCCGACAGCTTTGCGCCCTGGCTGCGCACCGAGCGCATCGACGACATCCATTACGTTTTCGCGGAGGATCGCGCCAGCCTGCTGTACCTGGTGAACCTGGGCTGCATCGATCACAATCCCTGGATGAGCCGTTCGCCCTCGCTCGACCATCCCGATTTCATCCTGATCGATCTCGACCCGCAGGAGTGTCTCTTCGATAAGATTGTCGACGCGGCTTTGTTAGTCAAGCGCGTGCTGGACCGTATCGGCCTGGTGGGTTACCCCAAGACTACCGGCGGGGATGGCATGCATGTGTATGTGCCGGTGGAGCCGATCTACACTTACGAGGAGACTCGCACGTTTGCCGATCTCATCTCGCGCCTTGCCATCGCGGAAGATCCCAACTTGTTTACCACTCCCCGCGCCGTCGCCAAGCGCCAGAAGAATCGCGTGTATTTCGACTATCTGCAGAACGGCCGGTCGAAGACCATCGCTGCGCCTTATGTGTTGCGCGCCTACTCCGGGGCGCCGGTGGCGACGCCGCTGGAGTGGTCCGAGGTGCGCCGCGGCTTGCACCCTGCGCAATTCAATATTACGAATGCGCTCGATCGGTTCGCCGCGCGTGGAGACTTGTTCGCCGGGGTTTTGAATCAGCCACAGGAGTTAGAGGCGGCATTGGTGAAAGTTGAGAAGCTGCTGCGGTACGGGCACGCTAACTAACGCTCCCTCGCGGTCGCGGCTCTGAACCAGTATACAGAGCCGCGACCGTAAGGGAGCGATCGCGGACGATCTTCTCTACATCATCACAATCTGCGCGGCGTTCGCCGCCACGCCGTTCGCGGTGAGTTGAACCTCCACCGTGCCCTTGCCCGCGAGCGATGCCGGCAACAGGACGTTGATTTGATCCAGCCCCGTGTACAGCCCCTGCGAGCCGGTGTACAGCACCGTGGCGGCCACTCCTCCAATCGTCACTTGCACGTTGGACAAGGTAGCGGCATCCATTCCCGTGGCGTAGAGCACCAGGTACACCTGACCGCTCGACACATTGATCGGAGCGGCGGCCAACGAGGCGCCGCTGGTGGTCTGATAGGTTGACCCATATGTCACCGTACCGGTTGGCGAAACGGTGACGGTTTCGGCGGCCGCCAAGCTGCTTCCGTTCAGCGTAAACACAGTGGGAGACACCCCCGCTACCTGAATGTTGCCGGCCGTCTGCGTTCCGCCGGTACTCGTGAAGTTCACCGTGGCTGTTCCCGCTGCCACTCCCGAGGGCACCAGAAAGGTCACCTGGTCGGGAGCGACGAACGCCAGAGGCGCCGGCCATGTCTTGCTGGCCGAGTCCACAATGGAAACCGAGTTGCCGTAATAGAGCGTCGGCAGCGGGCCAAAGATCTCGTTGGGAGTGCTCGGCGCCAGATTCTGCCCGAACGCCGTGACCAGTTCGCCGGGCGCGATGGAGGCCGTGCTCCACGTGGCCGTGGAGACAATCGACGGAACGTTGCTCAGGGAAGTAGTGCCCCCAGTGGGAGCGAAAGTTACGCCGCGCAGAACTTCACCGGCGTTGGCGCTGCGCACAATGGTGAACTTCTCATTGGCAGCGCTGGCGGCAGTGGTGTTGGCCAGCGTGTCGGTGATCGAGACCAAGAAGTTGGGGTCGGCGCCCTGGTCGCCATTGGAGCTTACCGTGGAGGTGACCGCCCAGATGGTCACGGTTCCATCGCCATTCACTTTGCCGGCGATGTTGCGCAGGCCATCGGTTGCCGGATTGAGGGACGTGGGGTAGTTCGAGACGCTGTACGGCACACCCAGGTTCAGGCCGTTTTGCAGCACGTAGGCCATCTGCCAGGTGCCGTTGACGAGGGTCCACTTCTGCAAACCGGCGGTCGTGCTGCCGGCCGCGTCGGCGGCGGTGCCGTCGCCTTCATCGGCCACATAGAGCGTGTTGGCGTTGGCAAACCAGATGCCGAACGGATAGTCCGATGCCGCAGTGGCGCTCTTGGCAAGACTGGTGGGGAAGCCGGGCAGAACGGTGACGGGCGCGCTGGCTGCCGTGGCGAGGGTCGGCAGGGCGCCGGCGTTGCCCACCTGGTAGACCGTGTCGATGCCGTTGCTGCCGCTGCCCTTGGTGACGTACAGTGTGTTATTGAAGACCGTCAGGCCGCGGAAATTGTTGTCTTTGCCCAGCTTGTCGGCGGCGTAAGGCTGACCCGTCGCGGGGTTGGTAATTTGAGTGATGGAGAAGTTGCCCACCTGCGCCGGCGCCGTAATGGCGGCCTGCCCGGGTGTGGTGACCTGTACGCCTCCGGCTGCCACGACATTCGCCGGGGTCCCGGCGCCGTTGTTCGAATTGCCGGCGATGTAATAGAGGCCGTTGGCCAGGATAGCGGACCGGCCATTGTTGCCGTTGTAGGCGTTGGTCTTGGTAATCTGGATGGCCCCGTTGGCTCCCACCTGCGCCACCGCGCGGAAGTAGCTTCCACCCGCTGGATTGGTGGGGTCGTAGACCATCGGTGTGTTGGAGTTGGAAACGTCCAGGGTGTTGGCCGGCGCTACATAGCCCATGAACGTAATCGCCGTCCCGTCGGTGGAGAGATTCAGCGAGAGCTCCGATTTTGAGCTGAAGCTCGACACGATCAGGCCGGTAGGGACTGGAAGGCTGTTCACCAGCGTGCCGGTGGGGGTTATCTGGTCCAGAAAGATGGGCGCGGTGACCCCGAAGCTGCCGTCCGCCTTATCGTTGTTCCAAACGTTATTGGTGTTGGTGGTGGACGGGTAGGCGCCGTTATCGCTGGCGACTCCCGTACCGCACGCAGCGGTGGAGGGGCAGACTGGCGGCAGCGCCTGGCCTTTGACGACGGTGGTGGCGTCGCCGGTGTACACGCTTCGCGAAAGCACCAGGTTTCCGGCAGTGAATCCGGGAAAGCTGGTTTGGCCGTAGGCCGCCGCGCACAGCAATGCGGTGGCTGCCATTACAGACAGAATGGAGCGAGAGAAAGTAGGCATGTTTTGGTGGTTCCTCAAGGTGTGATTTCAGTCCAAAGACCACGAGTATATCAGCGGATTGTCAGCGCTACGCAAATAAGTAGTTACAATTGAGTGACAGTCTTACGCGCCAAACCGCCCTCTTCCGCCCCACCCCCTCTTTTGCCCCGCCGATACGTGTTTTTCACTGTAGCGAAATAAAGCTGTAACATTCCGCGGGTACTCTAAGAGCCTCAGGGCCAAATTCTCGACCGGAGGGAACTTAACAAATATAGTGTGTCAAGAGCGGTGGTGTTCGTGTGTCTGCCGTGCCTGCTCTTGGCTCCTTAGTTCCTTAACGGTCCCGTTACACTAATGTTGCACTTAGCATTTACCATACTGGAGAGGTTAAAAAACTAACAATGTGGAGTTCAACCAGGAGATTCGGTGTATTTGTCGCCGGCATACTACTCTGCGCTGCCGGATTGAGCCAACTTTACGCACAACAGAGCGGAACGATTTCCGGGACGGTTTTGGACCAAACCGGAAAGCCGATCCAAGATGCCACGGTGGAAGTCAAGAACGACTCCACGGGGACCTCTCGCAGTTTGAAATGCGATACCGAAGGAAAGTTCAGCGCTTCGGATCTCGCGGCAGGGACCTACTCCATTGGAGTGTCAGCGCCCGGGTTTGCGTTAACCACGCGCTCCGGCGGACTGGTCACCGCCGGTGCGACACTGGACATGCCCGTTACCATGACCGTTGAATCGTTGTCGCAGTCGGTCACGGTGGAGGAGAGTATTTCGCTGGCGGCGACTACAGCGCCCTCGGGCAACCTGCTCGAAGCGACCTCGGCCAAAACCGAAGTCAGTTCGGACTTCATCAACAATTTCATGTCGCCGGTGGCCGACTACTCCGAATACGTGAATTATTCGCCGGGCACGTTCAGCCTGAATCCCAACGGAATCGGACTGGGCCAGGGAAAGACCTTCTTTCGCGGTTTCGCGGACGGACAATACACTATGACTTTCGATGGGATTCCGTTCGAAGATACCAATTCGCCGACGCACCATTCCTGGGCGAACTTTCCGAGCGGCTGGACCGACTCCGTCGATTTCGACCGCAGTCCGGGCCTCGCGTCGACCTTTGGCCCCACCAACTTCGGCGGATCGATCAACATGAAGTCGCCGCCACTATTCCCGGACCCGAGCATCCGCGCGACGTTCGACTACGGCTCGTTTAATACGCGTGTTTTGCAATTAGACGCCGACAGCGGCTTTTTTGGAAAAGGCAGTAAGAACAGCTTCCTGACGGACATCCAGCAATTGTTGTCCGACGGATACCAAACCTACAACCGTCAGAAGCGCGTAGCGGGATACGGCAAGTACCAATACCGGATCTCGGACCGCAGTTCGTTCACGTTGTACGGCGGGCTGGTCGACATCTGGACGAATACTCCGAACACAACTAACCCCACGCGCGCGCAGGTGGCCCAGTTTGGCGATAACTACCTGCTCGACGGCACGCCACTCCTTTCGACGGGTACTCCCGATCCGTATTATTACGGTTACAACACCTATCACGTGCAGACCGATTTCGAGTACGCCGCCTACAATGCCGATCTGGGGGGCGGGTGGAAGTTCGACACGAAACTATACACCACGCGCTATTGGAACAAACAGTTTTACCAGAATGGAGCTACGGTCAGCCTCAGTTCCGCCAAACCGAGCGGCGTGGACAAGCTGAACGGCTACCGGCACGCCGGGGATACGGCCATCTTGACCAATGAGTCCAAGTGGGGTGTCTTCCGGACAGGCATCTGGTACGACTGGGCCTATACGGACCGTTATCAGGTCCCGTCCAACATTATCACTCAGCAAGACACGCCCTTAGGGAACTTCCACGAGCATTTCATTACTCAGTCCACGCAGCCGTTTGCCGAATTCGAATGGCACGCGGCGCCGAAATTCGTACTCACGGTTGGCGTGAAGGCCGCCAATTACGCCATGACCCTCAATCAATACCAGGACAATGGAAAGACGGTCGGCTGCCTGGGCGGAGTGGCTTCGACTTATCCCGGCATCGGCGCTCCCGCCTGCATCGGCGGCGCCCAGTTTGTGACGCACTCGATCGACTACAACAACTGGTTGCCGAATATCGCGGCCCGTTATAGCCTGCGGAGCACCTGGTCGGTTTATGCCCAGTGGGCCGAGGGCAGTATTATTCCCCTGAGCAGCGTTTTCGACGTTCCCGGCGCGAATGTTCTGGTTCCCCCCAATCCCACCCTGGCCAAGACCTATCAGGTGGGCTCCGTGATGAAGTACCGCCGCTGGACTCTGGATGCCGACGCCTACTACATCCATTTCCAGAACGGCTACGATACTTACACCGATCCGACTACCGGCGAACCCGTGTATGTCGCGACAGGGCCCAGCAATACCAAGGGTATCGAAGCGGAAACTACCGTCTTACTGGGACATGGACTCTCGCTGTACGCCAACGGCACAATGGGTTCGGCGAAATATCAGACGGGTCCCAACTATCCCAACGGCGGCCTCTGGGTGGCCGACGCGCCCAAGAACGTCGAAACCGCGAGCCTGTTGTGGCGCCACAGCGACTGGAGTCTGGGTCTGGTCGACAAGCGAGTCGGCACGCTGTACAATGACAACGCTTCGCTCAACTACCTGGTAAACGGAGTCAGTATCCCCTTCCCGGTTGATGAGGCATACAAGATCGATCCGTTCAATATTGTGAACGTCTTCGCGGATTACACAGTCAAGGGCGCATCCTGGCTGCGTGGAAGCAAAATCGGCCTGTCGGTCAATAATCTCGCCAACAGCCACAACCTTGTTGGCATCACGCCTGGTATCGCCCCGACGTTGAGTGCGCATTACGTGGAGAGTCCGAACGATTTGCTGAATCTACTGCCCGGACGCAGCATCATGGTGTCGATCACCGCGGGCTGGGCGCCTCGGCGCTAGAATGGTGGGGCGGGTCTTCGGGCCTGTGCCCGGTGGCCGAATCCGGAGCCTCTGCCGGCGTCAACACCGGCGGAATTGCTGCTGTTCTAAACCGGTGCTAACACCCTCATCGACGCCGAATGGCTCCTCCGCCGCTTCCGCATCGTCGAAGCCCTACTCTGGGAGGAAGGCTCGCTCTCCGCCTTCAAACCCAACGACGAAATCACTCTCGGCCAGTCCTACTGTGAAAACTCCAACCAGTTCACCCGCCTCCAGCGCCTCCAGGCCGAAAGCCCCCAGCCCCAGCCCCAGCCCGCTCCCCAACCGGACCCGCCCGCCCCACGGAATCAATCGGTTACCCCCGCAAATGGCTTCGTTCTTCACACCTCCCCTAAAAACCCCATTGACACCCCGCCTGCCCATCCGGTAAAAATATAGTTAAGGCGAATAAAAAGCGAAACAGATGCCCGCCGCAGCCCTCAAGACCCAGTTCGAATCCCTCCTCGGCGGCCACCTCGGCTGGCAATCCCGCCCCGCGCCCGAGTGCGTCCCCTCCGGCGTCCCCGCCCTCGACGCGGCCACCGGCGGACTCCCTCGCGGCTGCCTCACCGAGATCTTCGGCCCCCCTTCCTCCGGCCGCACCAGNNCCTCGACCGTATCCTTTGGGTTCGTTCCGCCAACAACGCCGAGCACGCCCTCAAAGCCGCCGACCTGCTGATCCACGGCGGCGGATTCGGCCTCGTCGTCCTCGACCTCGGCGATACCCCGCCCGCCACCGCCCGCCGCATCTCGCTCACGTCCTGGTTCCGTCTCCGCCGCGCCGTCGAAAGCACCCCCACCGTGCTGATCTCCGTGGCCTGCCAGTCCAACGCCAAAACCTGCGCCACCCTGCAACTGGAATGCGCCCGCGAGCGCGCCGCATGGTCCGGCGCTCTCCATTCCTCGCGACTTCTGCGCGCCATCGCCGCGCGCGCCACTTCCACCCAACGGAGCAAGACATGTTCGCCTGTCTTCACGGCAACGGCCCTCTAACCGCCCTTGCCTTCGAATTCTCGCCCACGGTGGAGCAGACCGCTCCCGGCACCGTCACTTTCGACGCGTCCGGTCTCGACCGCCTCTTCGGATTCCCGCAAGACATCGCCGCCGCTCTCGCCCGCCGCGCCTCCGAGNNTCGCGCTGCTCTCTCCGTCCCCCGAATTGCAGGAAACCCTCGACCGTTGGGGCATCCGCCGTTTCCAGGATCTCGCCGCCCTGCCGCCTCTGGGCATCGCCGAGCGCCTCGGTCCCGAAGGTCTGCGCCTGCGCCAACTGGCTCGCGGAGAAGTGGAGCGCAAACTCCTCGCGCTCGTAGATCCGCTCCGTTTTGAAGACCGGATCGAGCTCGATTACCCCGTGGAACTGCTGGAGCCGCTAGCTTTCGTGCTGGCCCGTCTGGTGAACGGCCTGGCCACCAGCCTCGCCACTCGCGCCCTCGCGACGAACGAACTCCGCCTGCACCTCAAGCTCGAAAACCGCACCACGCACGAGCGCACCCTGCGTCTCCCCGTGCCCACGCTCGATACCAAAGCTTTCCTGAAGCTCCTGCAGCTCGATCTCTCCGCGCACCCGCCCATCGCGCCCGTCCTCGAAGTCCGGATGGCGATGAACCCCGTAAAGCCGCAGTCCGCGCAATCCGGCCTCTTCGTCCCCGCCACACCCGAACCCATCGAACTGGAGCTGACCATCGCCCGTCTGAAAGCCCTAGTCGGCCCCGACCGGGTCGGCACCCCCGCCCTGCTCGACACTCACCGCCCCGGCAGTTTCCATGTGGCGCAGGCACTCGTGCCTGCCGCGTCGGCACTCATGCCGACGCGTTTCGGCACCCTCCGTCTTTCCATCCGACTCTTCCGCCCCCCGCGCCCCGCGCGCGTAGCGCTCACCTCCGGCCATCCCAGTTTCGTGACCGCCGGCGCCATCCGCGGCAAGATCCTGGACCTTGCCGGCCCCTGGCGCACCTCCGGCGACTGGTGGACGGCCGACCCCTGGCTCCGCGACGAATGGGACATCGCTCTTTCCGACGGAGCTCTCTACCGTCTCTACTGCGCCCCTCACGGCTGGTTCGTAGAAGGCAGTTATGACTGAAGCAAAGAAATTCACCACAGAGACACAGAGACACAGAGAGAGCCCAATAATCTCCGCGTTCTCAGCCCTCAGGACGACGCGCCGGCCCCATTTGCCTGAACCGATTCTGAGCCGTGACCGTGAGGGAGTGTTAACACAAACCCAAGAGTTCACCACAGAGACACAGAGACACAGAGAAAGCCCAATAATCTCCGNNCTCCGCGTTCTCAGCCCTCAGGACGCGCCAGCCCCATTCGCCATCATCTTTCTTAAGCGCATCCTCCACGCCCGCACTTCAAAAGGTTTTCTCTGTGCTCTCAGCCCCCTCTGTGGCCTCAAAAATCACGAGGACGGCGCCGCGCCACAATGTCACTCAATGACCTTTTTAAGTGTTTTCTCTGTGTCTCTGTGTCTC
>PLRZ01000506.1:18986-19890 GCA_003164075.1 Bryobacterales bacterium
CCCCTGCTCGCCGAAACCCGCCAGGGCTACCAGAATCTCTGCCGCCTCGTCACCCGCATGAAGCTCCGCGCCAAAAAGGGCGAGGGCGCCGCCACCCTCGAAGAGATCGCCGAATTCTCCCGCGGCCTCCTCTGCATCACCCGCCATCCCGACCAGCGCCTGCTCGATATCTTCGGCCCCCATCACCTCTACGCCGAACTCCAGCGCCACTATCAGCGCGAAGAAGAGGCCCACAACCAGGCCACCGTGGACCATGCCCGACACCTCGGCATCCCCCTCGTCGCCACTAACGGCGTCGCCTATGCCGCGCCCGCGCAGCGCGAACTTCTCGACGTCTTCACCTGCGTGCGCAACCACGTCACCCTCGCCCAAGCCGGCCGCCTGCTGGAGCGCAACTCCGAGCGCTACGTCAAATCGCCCGCCGAAATGGNNTTCCCCCGCTACCCCGTCCCCGAGGGCGAAACCCAAATGTCCTTCCTCCGCAAACGCACCGATGAGGGCGCCCGCCGCCGCTACCAGCCCTACTATGAACGCGCCCAGCGCCAGATCGAACGCGAGCTCGCCCTCATCGAAAAGCTCGACCTCCCCGGCTATTTCCTGATCGTTTGGGACATCGTGCGCTTCTGCAAAGAGCACAACATCCTCTGCCAGGGCCGCGGCTCGGCCGCCAACAGCGCCGTCTGCTACTCCCTCGAAATCACCGCCGTCGACCCCGTCGGCATGGACCTCCTCTTCGAGCGCTTCCTCTCCGAAGAACGCGGCGAGTGGCCCGATATCGATATCGATCTCCCCAGCGGCGACCAGCGCGAGCGCGCCATCCAGTATGTCTACCAACGATTCGGACAGTTGGGCGCCGCCATGACCGCCAACGTCATCACGTACCGCGGACGCTCCGCCGCGCGCG
>PLRZ01000475.1:0-1643 GCA_003164075.1 Bryobacterales bacterium
ACGATCGCGGGGAAGATCTTGTTGAAGATCTCGGCGTACTTCGGAACCGGCTCGGCCAGCATGTCCAGCGCCTCTTTGAGCATGGGCATCATCTTCTCCGCCTGCGATACCCGGCCGCCCAATGTCGACGCCTTCTCCAGACCGTCATTGACCACCTTTCGCAGCTTCCGGATCTTGTCGAGGATCTTGCCGGCATCCTTCGATTTCGCATTCGCCATCACTTTCTCGAGTTGCGTAATCTTGTCGAGCAGGGCGAGAGCTTCCTTGGATGTGGCGCGATTATTCACCACCAGGTGCGCCACTTTGTTGTCCCACAGCTTGTAATCCTCCTGGCACTTCGGCACAGTCGCGATAAAGGGCGGATGGGTCCCCAGGATCCCTTTGAGAATCCCCGCGCCAATCTCCTGGAGGCCGACGGTCTTCTTGGCCTTCTCCATACCGTCAAGGTAAGCCAGCTTCAGCTTGCCGATGTCCGCTACCAGGCCGTTCTGTACGGTCTCCGCCTCTTTCCAGAGGTTGGAGCCGGTCTTGAGCAGGGCCGCGGTACTGCGCACTCCGCCCACAATACCCAGCGCCAGCGTGGCGCCTCCGGTGGGGACGGCCGCGGCGATGGAGAGACCGCTGGCGATCACTCCCAGCGTGCCCAGGACAACCGACTGCGCCGACTGAATCTTGTATTCCTTGTACTGCTTCTTCTGGGCGACAAACTTGTTCCAACGGGCCGCGGGGATTTTGGACACGTTGATCCCCAGATTGGTCACCAGGGTCTTGACTTCCTTTCCCAGTTCCGCGGAGGCCTCTTCCGGTTTCTTGCCTTTCTTTAGAGCCGGTTCCTGCAACTTGGCCTTGGCGATAAGCTCGTCGACTACCTTCTCGCAGAGTTCGTTGGCGTCGTCCACCATGAATGCGGGGGTGGCATGGTCGCCTTCCTTCTCCAGCACATCCAGGATGTCGTCGTTGAGCTTGAGTTGGACGATACAGCCCTTGAAGTCCAGCCATTTGACGGGGTATTTCTTCTTCACTTCCTCGGCGACGTCGCGCTTCCAGATCACCACCGAGCCACCGATCTTCTGCGGGACGGGTTTGTTCTCGGACTCCTTCAGCTTGGCTTCGCTGATCTTCTTCTTGATTTCGTTTTCTTTAGTGCTGATCAGGTTCGGGTACTTCTTCATTGCCTCGACGGTGTCGGCGTCCTTGCACTTGCCGACGATGGTTTTCGCCATTTCGCGGATATCGCCCAGACTTTTCAGCATTTTTTCATAGGCGAACTGGTCTTCCGCGACCTCGTAGTCCTTGAGCTTCTTGTCCAAACCGGGATCGGTAAACAGAAGCGGGCGGGCCTTTTTCCACCACGCTTCGTTGAACTGCGGAATCTCACCTTTTTTCATCCTTACCCTCCTTGTGTGCGTTTGGGCGGCGGCGCGCCGTCGGCCATCCGTCCAGCCTCCCATATTGGGATTTGCCCAATATACACCAAACTCCGTCGATGCCCCAATTCTTGTGGATTTTTTCCTGCCGGGGAAAATGCGCTGCGCCATTCCTTTCGATGGCGAGAGCTTCCCAGGGTGGGGCAGGCGGTGCTCGCCTTCGCTCGATCCTACTCGAACAGCGGGCCCAAATTCAGAACTCCTGATGTCGTGGAA
>PLRZ01000475.1:1702-10422 GCA_003164075.1 Bryobacterales bacterium
AGGCAGAAACTGCGGGGCGACATCAGGAGTTCTGAACTTGGACAGCGCCGCTGGAATCCGCGAAAACCGGCGATGCTATCCCGGCCCGTCTGACGAATTCGGAACCCGCTACACCCCGGCAGCCAGGAGCCAAAAGCTATTCGCCAAAAGCTGTTATCCTTGCGACAGCGCCCCCCCATGGACCTCTCGCTCGGATTTCCGGAATTCTCCCAGGAACTGGCGATAGCCACGAAACCCTCGCTCGAAGCCGTGGTCTCGCGCTTCCGAGCGATCCATAAAGAGCCCGATTCTCCGGTTCGCGCCATTCACCACCAGCCTGCCACTGAAGGATCGTTTGCCGACATCCCGGCGGGTGTGGACCCGCGGCTGCGGATGGCTCTGGAAAAGCGCGGCATCGCCCGCCTCTACACCCATCAGGCGGACGCCTTCGAGCAGACGGCGGCTGGCCGCAACACCGTCGTGGTCACGCCTACCGCCAGCGGGAAGACGCTGTGCTACAACCTCCCGGTACTGAATCTGCTGCTGGGCGACGACGGCGCGCGCGCCATGTACGTGTTCCCCACCAAGGCGCTGGCCGAGGACCAGTTGCACGAATTTCAGGCGGCCGTGGAAGCCATGGGGTCGGACATTCGGGCCTTCACCTACGATGGCGACACCCCGCAAGACGCCCGCAAGGCCATCCGCCAGAAGGCCAACGTGGTGCTGACCAATCCGGATATGCTGCACAGCGGCATCCTGCCGCACCACACCAAATGGGCCCGCTACTTCGAGAACCTGCGGTACATCGTCATCGACGAACTGCACTACTACCGGGGCGTATACGGCAGCCACTTCGCCAACCTGCTGCGGCGCCTGCGGAGGATTTGCGAGTTTTACAATTCCAAGCCGCAATTCATCTGCTGCTCGGCCACCATAGCCAACCCGCGGGAGCTGGCCGAAGCGCTCACCGGCGAAAAATTCGAGGTGGTGGAGCGCAATGGCGCGCCGCGCGGGGAGAAGTTCTTCATCTTCTACAATCCGCCGGTGGTCAACCGGCAGTTGGGCATCCGGCGGAGCTACATCGGCGAGTCGCGGCGCATCGCCCTGGAGTTCATCGAGCGCAACCTGCAGACCCTGGTCTTCGCCAACAGCCGCCTCGCCACCGAAGTCCTGATCACGTACCTGAAAGATGCCTGCGATCGCGGCCCGAGCCCCAAAGAGACCGTGCGCGGCTATCGTGGCGGCTACCTGCCCCGTGAGCGCCGCGAGATCGAGCGGCGGCTGCGCGATGGCGAAATCCGCGCCGTGGTGGCCACCAATGCGCTCGAATTGGGGATCGATATCGGCTCGCTCGATGCCGTGGTGATGGCCGGATATCCGGGGACCATCGCGTCGAGCTGGCAGCGCGCGGGCCGCGCCGGGCGGCGCCAGGGGACCTCGGCGGCGGTGCTGGTGGCTTCCAGCGCGCCCCTCGATCAATATATTGTCGAGCATCCCGATTTCTTTTTCGGGCAATCTCCCGAGCACGCGTATATCAATCCCGAAAACCTGGAAATTCTCATGGCGCATCTCAAATGCGCGGCTTTTGAATTGCCGCTGCGGGATGGCGAACTCTTCGGTCGGCACGACGTCGGCGAAATCTGCAAGTTTCTGGGAGAGAGCGGATTTCTGCACCACTCCGCGGGCGCCTGGCACTGGACCCAGGACAGCTATCCGGCCGACGCCACCAGTCTGCGGTCGGTGGCCAGCGACAATTTTGTGGTGGTGGATATCACAAACGAAGCCAACGTGATTGCCGAGGTTTCGTTTTCCACCGCCCTGACCACGCTTCACGAGAAGGCCATCTACCTTCACGAAGCCCGCCAGTACCACGTGGAGCGCTTCGAGTACGACGAGCGCAAGGCTTACGTGAAGCGCGTGGATTGCGACTACTATACCGATGCCATCGACTACACCCAAGTGAAAGTACTGGAGGAATTCGAAGGCGAAGCGCTGGCCGGCGCTAAGCGGCTGCACGGCGATGTGCGCGTGAATCGCCAGATTGTGGGCTTCAAAAAGATCAAGTTCTACACCATGGAAAACGTGGGGGCGGGGAAGCTCTCCATGCCCGAGCAGGAGATGCACACCACTTCCTTCTGGCTGCACTTCCCGGCGGCTTTCCTGGCGCAATTCGCGGAGTACACGCCCACCGAGAAACAGAGCGGCATCGGCGGACTGGGCAACGCCCTGCGGACGGTGGCCGCGCTGCTGCTGATGTGCGATCCGCGCGATCTGGGCGTGGCGCTGAGCGAAGAGACCGGGGGCGGGCAGACCACCTTCGAGCCCAATCTCTATCTCTACGACATGTATCCCGGCGGGGTGGGCCAAAGCGCGCCGCTGTATCGCCTGGCGCCGCGGCTCTTGCGGCAGACCTCGGAGTTGATCGCGGCATGCGGTTGCGAGGCCGGCTGCCCCTCGTGCGTGGGTCCGACGGGTGAAGTGGGGGAGCGCGGGAAAGAGGTGGCGGGGAAAATATTGCGGGCGCTCCTGCTAGAATGAAAAAAGAGGTATACGCCGTGAGGAAGGAATTGGCCGCGGATCCCAAAGAGTCATCGCTGAAGCCGGAAGCTGGCCAAGCGCACGGAAACGGGAAGCCGGCCGCTGTCCGCTATGCCACCGGCGAGCAATTCAAGAACGCCCACAGGAAGACACGCGCATTGCATGCCGGCCTGTTTCGCCGTTTGGCTGAATAGCCTCATTTCAAATCGGCGGTTTCCCTTTGGAATACGAGCCGGTCTTTCTCACCCGGGACCAAGTCGACACGATTCATCGAGATCAGATTGAAGCGTGGGGCGGTTTGCATGGTATTCGCAGCGAAGACGCGCTGGAATCGGCCATAGCTCAACCGATGAACGTATACTTTTACGGCGACGGCGACCTCTACGAAATTGCCGCCGCCTATGCGTTCCATATCGCCGAGAGCCAAGCCAACTTCGACGGCAACAAACGGACGGCGGTCGAAGCCGCGCTCGATTTCCTGGAGATCAATGGCATCGATACCAGCCCCCTGCCTGAGCTGTCAACCTACGAAGCAATGATAACAGGCGGAGCCCAGCTACGCTATCTCGTCTTTAACTGCTCCGGCAACACCGCATAGCCCTCCGGCGGGGGGAACAACGAGAGCAGCAGTTCCAGGCGGCGCCGCAGGTACCGGCTGGGCATCTGGCGCGGACCGGTTTCCACGTCGATATCGCAGCAGGTGCCGTGCAAATACAGCGTGAGCGTGTCCTCGAAAGCCTGCCGGGCGTACTCGCGGAAGAGCTTGGTCTCTTTACGTACGTTGGTCTGGCGGCGCTGCAGCGCCTGTTTCAGATGCCAGCTCCGCTCGTCCACTTCGCCGTGGACATCGGCGCTCAACTCCTCGCGGATGGTGCGGAAAAAGCGCTCCTGCACCTCCTGCGGCCAGCGCTCCGCCACCAACGCCGAAAGCGCGCTGTAAAGCTGGTAGTGGTAGTCGGCCACTTCTATGTCTTTGATGCCCAGCACCAGCACCACCATGTCGCCCAAGTCCCGGCGCACGTAAGCCAGATAGCGGGCCTCGGGGGGGCGTTCGAAAGTGACCGAGTCGCCGCCCTTGCCGTTGCCTTTTTCCAGATAGGGCGCCAGAATCAGGCCGGTCTGCGGCAGGGCCGCCACGATCGCCGGCGAAATGGCCGTGATCGGGTCGTTGAGGTACTGCCGCAAGTCCTCTTCCGCTACCGGCACGGTGGAAAAATAGGAGAACTTACTGGTGAGAGGAATCATCTCGCCGCGAAAACGCGCAGCGAGTTCTTCCACCGTCAACCTGGCGCGATCTGTGTCTGTGGACATCCCCGTGGTTCGATTGTATCAGGCGTCACGCTAAACTCTTATTAGATGCCGCGAAAAATCCTGGTGTCGGCGGGGGAAGCGTCGGGCGATCTATACGCCGCCCTGGTGGTGGACGAACTGCGCCGTTCCCGGCCCGAGACCGAGTTTTTCGGCTGCACCGGTCCGCGCCTCCGGGCCGCCGGCGTCCGTACCGTGGTCGACGCGGCCAGCCTGGCGGTGGTGGGGTTGCTGGAGGTAGTGGAGCATATCCCCCGGATCTACGGGGAGTATCGGAAGTTGCTCCGGGCGGCTGAAAATGAGCGGCCCGACCTGGCGATTCTCACGGATTCGCCGGATTTTCACCTGCGGGTGGCCCGGCAACTGCACCGCCAAGGCATACCGGTGGTTTACCTGGTGGCGCCCCAGGCTTGGGCATGGCGTAAAGGCCGCTTGCGCCAGATGCGCCGAACCCTGCGGCACTTGTTGTGCATCTTTCCTTTTGAAGAAGCATTCTTCCGGGGGGAAGGTGTTCCGGCCACCTATATCGGCCATCCACTGGCCGGGCTGGTGGCGCCGGCGCTCACGCGCGACGAATTTTTTAAGAAACATAGATTGGCCGGCAGCCGTCCATTGGTGGTGATGCTCCCCGGCAGCCGGCGGGGCGAGGCCGCGCGTCATCTGCCTGCGCTGGCCGACGCCGCGGACCGGCTGTATCGCGAGCATGCAGTGAATTTAGTCCTACCGGCCTCGGTGACGACCGGGGCCGGCTTTTTTCGGGAACGTCTGGGGGAGTCGCCCATTCGGGTGATTGAAGGCGAAAGTTGGGATGCCATGGCCCACGCCGATCTGGCGCTGGCCGCCAGCGGGACAGTCACCGTGGAAGCCGCGCTGCTGGGAACGCCCATGGTGACGTTTTATAAAGTGGCGCCGCTGAGCTGGATTGCGGGGAAGTTTCTGGTGAACGTGCCATTTTATTCGATGGTGAACCTCATCGCCGGGCGGGCGGTAGTGCCGGAACTCATGCAGGGGCGGATGAGTGGAGAGTCGCTGGCGCGGGAAGCCCATCGCCTGCTGAGCGATTCCGCGGCGCGCCGGGAAATGAAGGCCGGATTGGCGGCCGTGAAAGAGAAATTGGCCCAATCGGGACTGTCCGCGCCACGCCGCGCGGCGGGTCTGATCGAAGATATTCTGGCCTGATCGAAGATATTTTGGAAGGACAAATTGCACATGCATCGTGATTTCCGCACTCTCGCGGCCTCGCCGGTACTGGCGGGCCTGCTGCTGTTCGCGCCGGCCGCGCCCGCCCAGGAGCGCCGCACCAATCGCATCGACGTGGAACAATACACCATCGACGCGGAAGTCACGCCTGCCAATTCCACCCTGGCAGTCAAAGCCGCCATCCGATTTTCGCCCGTGGACGACAACATTAATTCGGCCATTTTCGAGCTGAACAATGCGCTCAACGTGGCGCGCGTGGTGGACGACCAGGGGAAGGCTATCCCTACTTCGCGCAATCCGCAGGATTCCACCATCCGGCTCACCTTCGACCGTCCTCTGCCCAAAGGCACGCCGGTCACCATCACCTTCGAGTACGACGGCCGGCTGACGGGCAACGAGGAATCGCCCGTGTATGGCATTAAGTTTGCCGCCATCCACCCCGATTTCGCCTACCTGATGTATCCCGCGCGCTGGTTCCCGGTGAGCGGCTATACCACCGACCGTTTTGCCGCTGAAATGCACATCGACGTGCCGGCGGGCTACACCGCTTTGGGCACCGGCATGGACACTCACCAGACGGCCGGCGGCAAGAATATTTTCAATTTCAAATTCTCGCACGCGTCTTTTCCGGGCAGCATCGCGGTGGTGAAGGACCAGCCGGCAAAGGTGCAGGCCGAAGGCGTCACCACGTCGCTCTACCTCCGCGGGCCGGAGGCCGCCATGGCGCAGCAGTGCGGCGAGAAAGTCGGCCAGATGATGTCTCACTTCACGGGCCTTTTCGGCATTCCGCCGTACGCCAACCTTACGGTGGTGGAGACCGAAGCCGGCGCGCCCAACGGCTATGCCGCCCCCGGCCTGCTGTTTCTTTCCCCCCACGCCATCGGTCCTGAGCTCAATCTGAAGGTGTTAGCCAACCAGGTGTCGCGCCAATGGTGGGATGGCCTGGTCTCGCCCACCACGCGAAACCATTTGTGGATCACCAACGGATTGGCAGCCTATTCGGAACTCTTGTGGACCGAGCATGACAGCGGCCCCGGCGCCATGAACTCGGCGCTCAAGGACGTGATGGTGGATTCGCTCACCGTGGATACCATTCCCATCATCCAATCCTCGCGGCTGGAGGATTACTCGCCGGAACTGTGGGCCCTCACCGGCGCCAAGGGCGCCACCGTGCTGAGCATGTTGCGCAACCTGCTGGGCGACGAGAAATTCTTTGAGACGCTCAAGACTTTTGCCCAGGACAATGGCTGGAAGCCCGCAAATACCGACGATTTCCAGAAAGTAGCGGAAACCGTTTCCAAGAAAGAACTGGGATATTTCTTTACCGAATGGATCGAATCGAGCGGCGCTCCGCAATTCAATCTGGAATATACGGTCTTCCGCGAACAGCAAAAGGGATTCCGCGTGATGGGCAAAATCACGCAAAATCTGGATACTTTCCGCATGCCGGTGGAATTGCGCATCGAGACCGAAGGAAACCCGGAGCAGGCGAAGGTGACCGTGGAGGGCACCTCGTCGGAATTCACCGTCGATACCTTCGGCAAGCCGAAAAGCGTGATGATCGACCCCGGTAGCATGGTGCTGCACTACGAGCCCAATATCCGCGTGGCGGTGGCCATCCGTAAGGGCGAGCAGTTTGCGGAACTGAGTGAATTCGGAGACGCCCTCAAGGAATACGCCAGAGCCCTGGAGACCAACCGGACCAGCTCCCTGGCGCATTACCGGATGGCCGAAGTCTATTTTCTGCAACAGACCTGGCAATCGGCCATCAACGAATTCCGCGAGGCCCTCAACGGCGATCTGGAGCCCAAATGGACCGAAGTCTGGTCCCACATCAACATGGGAAAGATCTACGACATCAGCGGTTCACGCGACCGCGCGGTGAACGAATACAATCTGGCCATTCGCACCAAAGACGATACCCAGGGCGCCCAGGCGGAAGCCGCCAAACTACTCAAGACGGCGTACGAAAAACCGAAACGGACCGAACAATAGGGACGGTCCTTGGATTAATCGCTTCTGCATAATTCCAGTTTCGGATCCGTACAAACTCCCCGCCGGTACTTGTCTAACGACAAACCTATTGACTTCGGCACCCCAAGAGGCTAGGCTAGATTGACGTGCAAAAGAGCTTGTTTTGCTTGAACTGTTTGCAAACGGGTTGCGCGATTGGGCGGGCCCTGTGGCATGACGGACGGGGAGAATTGTGAACGCTGTGGATTAGCCCTTGCGATCAGGCCACTTCGGAATCTTCACGGCAGTTATATGACCAAATTTCGCGTCCTTGTGCTACTCGTCGGTGCACTAGCAACCTGCGTCGCACCGTTGCATGCAACCCTGATATTCCAGTTCGACGAGATTGGCGATTTGGCATACAGCCTTAGCGGAGCTCCCTACGTTCCGATGGCGGATGGCGTCGTGGAGCCTGACCCCACAGGCAACATTACCGGTGGCGTGCTCGTCTACAACCTGACTCCCGAGTTAACAAGTTACGACTTGTTTAACGGAGACGCTCCGATTAGCGGCTTTGGCGGCTTGGCGGGCGATCTGCGCTTCACCGATCCGGCTGGAGACTTGACGGGAAGCGAAGCTTGCGGCACCACGCAATGCCTGATGGTTTTCTATGTCTTCGATAGCAACGGCCTCGCGGCCGATATCGGCCCCGTCTCAACTTCGTTCCTGACGACCCAAGTGCCCGGAGCAGCGCTCAGCGCCGGGCAATTTTCGTACCCGGTCGGTGCTCTCGCCTACGATGGAACCATTAATTCAGTTCCAGAGCCGGCTCCCGCAGCAATGCTGCTGTTCAGTCTGGCCGCTTTCGCTTTTCTCCACAAACGGTCAAAGGCGACAATACGGTCAAAGGTGACAATAAAAAGGTGACAATAAGGTGAAACGATTGGCGAAGGCTACCGCTCTGTTGGCCCTTCTCCCGGCTGCGGCTTTCGCGGCGGGTTTCACTCCGGTGGCCGTAAGTGGCTACAATTTTAGCGGTATCGTGCCGAGCACGGCAGTTCCGCCGTACAGCGGTGCCCAAAGCCTGGACCCTCCCTCGAACGACGCACTCTTCCAATTCGGCTTGCCGGCAGCAACCGCAGGCGGATTACCCCAAGCAGGGGTGATCACTTACACAAACGGTTCCAACACTTACACATTCGGGCTTGGAGCGTACGGCTTCTCCGACCTGCTCCGAGTCAATCCTACCGGCACTTTCGTACTAACCAGCCCCGGAACCTTTGCGAGCATCGCAGTCCTGGGTTTTTCGACGCAGAATATTGGGCCTGGCGCGATCGAAATGGTCGGCGATGTCACCTTGTATTTCAGCGACGGTTCCTCGTCGGTGTATAGCCGCGCGGTCGATTTGTCGGATTGGTTCGTGTCGATGCCTCTCAATTCCAACGTCGTCACCGCCGCTGCCGGGGGGTTATTTAACCTCAATACCGGCTTTGTGCCGAAGTCCGGGGGGCCTAATTCCTATGTATCGGTCATTACGCTGACGCCGGGCGATGCGGCCAAAACCCTAACGGGGGTTGGGTTCGGCAATTTCCCCTTCGGTGGCAACACGTTCCAGTTCATAATGGCTATCGCCGGAGTAGCTTCGTCAGGTCCGACGCCAACGCCGACTCCAACACCAACTCCAACGCCGACTCCAACGCCGACTCCGACGCCGACTCCAACGCCGACTCCAACGCCAACGC
>PLRZ01000434.1:0-468 GCA_003164075.1 Bryobacterales bacterium
GCGCCGCTACCGGCGCGCAACTCAACTATCCGGAAGGCCTGGCGCTGGACTCCGCCGGCAACCTGTATATTGCGGACAGCAGCAACAATCGCATTCGGAAAGTAGCTGCGAACGGAGTCATCACCACCGTTGCGGGCAACGGGGGTTACGGCTACTCGGGTGACGGCATCGCGGCCATCACCGCGGAACTCGCCACTCCGGAAGGCTTGGCGATGGACTCCGCCGGCAACCTCTACATCGCGGACAGCAGCAACAATCGCATTCGAAAGGTGGACACGAACGGGATCATCACCACCGTTGCGGGCAACGGGAGTTACGGCTACTCAGGTGACGGAAACGCGGCCACCAGCGCGGAACTCGACTATCCAAACGGCGTAGCGGTGGACTCCGCCGGCAACCTGTACATTGCCGACACCGAGAACCAGCGCATCCGGAAAGTGGCTCCGAACGGGATTATCACCACGGTGG
>PLRZ01000434.1:592-5217 GCA_003164075.1 Bryobacterales bacterium
TTGGCGGACAGCCGGTTCTGACCATCCGGAGTACCCACAGCGGCTCTTTCACGCAAGGCCAGAATGGCGCCACTTACACCTTAACGGTGAGTAATGCCCTCGGGGCCGGACCCAGCGGGACCGTAACGGTAGCGGAAATCCTGCCGGCCGGGCTGACGCTGGCCAACATGTCTGGCTCAGGGTGGAACTGCGGCAACGGCAGTTGCACCAGCACCAGCAGCTTGAGCGGCGGGTCCGCTTCGACAATCGCGGTCACCGTAAACGTGTCGACTAGCGCGCCCGCGCAGGTGACCAACCAGGCGACCGCGTCGGGCGGCGGAGCACCGCTCGCCGGCGCGGAAGATTTGACCATCGTCGCGCCCTCCAACCCACCGGCGGCGCCAGTCCTGATTTCGCCGGCCAACGGGCTCACGGGAGTTTCGCTCACTCCGGCCCTGAGTTGGAATGCGTCCACCGGAGCGACATCCTACGATGTTGCCTTTGGCACGTCGGGAACGCCGCCCGTGGTGGCCAACACGACTGAAACCAACTACGCCCCCGGAGCGCTGAACAGCGGCGCGACGTACTACTGGTCGGTCACGGCAAGGAACGGCGATGGCGGCAATGCCTCGGGTGTCTGGTCGTTTACGGAAACCTGTGTGTCCGCGCTGAATTCCGTGAGCGCGTCGATCGGTGCGGCGGGCGGTACGGGGTCGGTACCCGTCACTGCCTCGAACGGGTGCGGATGGACCGCACAGAGCAACACG
The DNA here is from genome assembly GCA_003164075.1 of Bryobacterales bacterium. Next base: position 1,339 of record PLRZ01000434.1, read on the forward strand.
ACGTGGTTGACCATCACCTCCGGCAGTTCCGGCAGCGGTAACGGCAGTGTGAATTATTCGGTGGCCGCGAACTCCGGACTGCCGCGGGTGGGCACTCTTACGGTGGCGGGACAGACCTTCACCGTGACCCAGGCGGCGTCTGTCTTCGCGACCCAGAGTTACCTGATTTCGACGCTGGCGGGCGGAATCGTGGAACCTCCGACCCAGGCCCCCGGCACGTCCGTGTCGATTCCGGTTTCCTATGGTATTGCCACGGATTCGTCCGGCAACGTGTATTTCGCCAGTCCGTTCCTGAATGCCGTCTTCAAGGCGGATTCGAGCGGCGTCGTGACGCGGATCGCCGGGACCGGCGTGGCGGGTTATTCAGGCGACGGCGGACCGGCCCTGAGCGCGCTGCTCAATAACCCGCAGGGCGTAGCGGTGGACTCCCTGGGCGACATCTATATTGCGGACACCAACAACGCGCGCATTCGGAAAATAGCCACCAACGGGACCATCACGACCGTGGCGGGCAATGGCAGTTGCTGCTACTCGGGTGATGGCGGGCAGGCCACCAGCGCGATGCTCAATAGCGCGACAAGCGTGTCGGTGGACTCCCTCGGCAACCTGTACATTGCCGATACCGGTAACCAACGCGTTCGGAAGGTGAACACCAGCGGGATCATCGCGACGGTCGCGGGTAACGGCACCTGCTGCTACTCGGGCGACGGCGGACCTGCCACCAGCGCGCAACTGAATACTCCGCGCGGAATGGTGGTGGATGCGTCGGGCAATCTATACATCGTCGACACCAACAACCAACGCATTCGTAAGGTGGATACCAACGGGATCATTACGACTTTTGCGGGCAACGACGATTGTTGCAACCTGAATGAGGGCGGCGCCGCCACTGGCGCCTGGCTGGCATATCCGGCAGGCGTGGCGCTGGATGGGTCCGGCAACCTGTATATTGCGAACACCCATAGCATCCGAAAGATCTCCTCGAGCGGAACGATCACGACGCTGTCGGGAAGCGGGAATCCCGGGTTCGGCGATGGTCCTGCCAGCGGCGGCCAGCTCAACTCGCCCCAAGGCGTAGCGGTGGACGCCGGCGGCAACGTGTATGTCGCGGATAGCGGCAACCGCAGGATCCGCAAAATCTCCGCGGGGATCATCGGCACGCTGGTGGGTGGCGCGATCGGCGATGGCGGACCGGGAATATTTGGCAGCTTGAATCAGCCGATCGGCGTAGTCCGGGACAGCGCCGGGAACACGTACATCGGCGACAACTACAACCATCGAGTACGCAAAATAGCGGCTAACGGCACGATCACGACGGTGGCGGGCACGGGCACGTCCGGCTATTCGGGCGACGGCGGCCAAGCCACCAGCGCAATGTTGAATCAGCCGCACGGCGTTGCTTTGGATTCCGTGGGCAACCTGTATGTGGCGGACGCCCAGAACCGCGTCGTCCGCAAGATAACCGCGAGCGGAACCATCACCACGGTGGCCGGCAACGGCAGTTGCTGCTATTCGGGCGACAACGGCCAGGCCACCAGCGCGCAACTCAATTATCCGGTCGGGGTGGCGTTCGATGCGGCCGGCAACCTGTACATCGCGGACGCCAACAGTCCGTCCGTCCGTAAAGTGGCGCTGAATGGCATCATCACGACGATCGCCGGCTACGGAAACCCGGGCTATTCCGGCGATGGCGGCCTGGCAATCACGGCCCAATTGAATTCGCCGCACGGCTTGGCAGTGGATGCATCCGGCAACGTGTACATCGCGGACAGCAACAATCAGCGCATCCGCAAGGTAGCTACGAACGGGATCATCACCACCGTGGCGGGCAACGGCAACTGCTGTTACTCGGGCGATGGCGGCCCGGCAACCAGCGCGTGGCTCGATTATCCGCAAGCCATCGCTGTGGATGCCGCGGGCTACCTGTACATCGCCGACGATAACAATCGCATTCGCAAAGTGGATCTCAGCGGAAATATCACGACCATTGCCGGCAACGGAGGTTCCGCCTACACAGGCGATGGCGGCCCTGCCGTGAACGCGACTTTCCGGAGCCCGGTGGGAGTGTTCGTAGATGCAGCCGGCAACGTGTACGTGGCGGACCAGAATAACAACGCCATACGTCTGTTGACGCCCGTTGGCACGCAGCCCGTTCTGACTATCCAGAGTGCCCACAGCGGCGCATTCACGCAAGGCCAGACTTCCGCCGCCTACACCCTAACGGTGAGTAATGCCTCCGGGGCTGGACCCAGCGGGACCGTGACAGTAGCGGAAATCCTGCCTGCCGGGCTGACGCTGGCTGGCACGTCGGGCATGTCGGGCGCGGGGTGGAGCTGCAGCAACGGCAGTTGCACCAGCACCAGCGGTCTGAGCGGCGGGTCCACTTCGACAATCGCGGTCACCGTCAACGTGTCCCCGGCCGCGCCGACGCAGTTGACCAACGTGGCAACTGTGTCCGGAGGCGGAGCGACACTCGCCGCCACAGAGGACTTCACCATCATCGCGCCGGTTAGCGCACCGGCGGCGCCGGTTCTGATTTCGCCGGCCAACGGGGCCACGGGGCTCTCGCTCACTCCGGCCCTGAGCTGGAATGCTTCCACCGGAGCGGCATCCTACGATGTTGCCTTTGGCGTGTCGGGGACGCCGCCAGTGGTGGCCAACACGACTGAAACCAACTACGCTCCCGGGATGCTGAACACCGGTGCGACATACTACTGGGCCGTGACCGCTAAGAACAGCGTGGGCGGCAATTCCTCGGGTGTCTGGTCGTTTGCGGAAACCTGTGTGTCCGCGCTGAACCCGGCGAGCGCGTCGATCGGCGCGGCGGGCGGCACGGGGTCGGCGCCCGTCACGGCATCGAGCGGGTGCGGATGGAGCGCCCAGAGCAACACGACGTGGTTGACCGTCACTTCCGGCAGTTCCGGCAGCGGTAACGGCAGTGTGAATTATTCGGTGGCCGCGAACGCGGGAACGGTGCGCGTGGGCACTCTCACGGTGGCTGGACAGACCTTCACGGTGACGCAGGCGGCCTCGGTCTTCGCGACCCAGAGTTACCTGATTTCGACGCTGGCGGGCGGAATCGTCGAACCTCCGACCCCGGCCCCCGGCACGTCCGTCTCGATTCCGGATCCCTCTGCCGTCGCGGTGGATACCTCCGGCAATGTGTACTTCCCCAGTCCGAACCTGAATTCGGTCTTTAAGGCAAATTCGAGCGGCGTGGTGACGCGGATCGCCGGAACCGGCGTGGCGGGTTACTCGGGCGATAACGGACCGGCGCTTAATGCCGGACTCAACAGTCCAAATGGCGTTACGGTGGATTCGCTCGGCAACGTGTACATTGCCGATAGCGGCAACAGGCGCATCCGGAAGGTGAACACCAGCGGGATCATCACTACCGTTGCAGGCAACGGAAATTGCTGTTACTCCGGCGACGGCAACGCCGCCACCAGCGCGGCGCTCGATTATCCGACCGGCGTGGCGCTGGACACGGCTGGCAACGGGTATATCGCCGACAGTGATGGCAACCGCATCCGCAAGGTGAACACCAGCGGGATTATCACCACGGTGGCGGGCACTGGCGCTTCCGGCTATTCGGGCGACGGCAACGCCGCCACCAGCGCGCAACTCAGCTACCCGAACGGCGTGGCGGTGGACGCGGCCGGCGACCTGTACATTGCCGATACCGATAACCTCCGCATTCGAAAAGTGGACACGAACGGGATTATCACGACCGTAGCGGGGAACGGAGGTCGTGGTTCCTCGGGCGATGGCGGACTGGCTACCGGCTCCGGAGTCTCCTATCCGTTAGGCGTGGCGGTAGATACCGCCGGCAACCTGTACATTGCCGATTCCAACAACGAACGCATCCGCAAGGTGGCC
>PLRZ01000620.1:0-287 GCA_003164075.1 Bryobacterales bacterium
AGCGCGTCGCCGTCCTGGGCGCGGGCCACCTCCACCGTCAGATCGTCATAAAAGAGACGCACCAGGAAGACCAGCGAAAAAGTCCGCGGCGGGAAGGGATCGCTCTGAAAGAACAAGTGCGCTCCTTTGGGGACAACCGGCTGGACGCGCTGTAACTGAGTAGTCATTTCCGTTGTCGGCAGGCCGGCACTGGTGAAAACTTGCATCGTCCTGCGCGATTCTTTGGCATGCAGCGGCGCCAGTGCCAGCGCCATCGCCAGGAACAGGACCGCCGGAGGGATCGCCTT
>PLRZ01000620.1:326-2787 GCA_003164075.1 Bryobacterales bacterium
CGCCAGCCCGAGCATCGCCACTACCAGCAGGATGGTGTTGGCATCGCGAAAGAAGTGGTCCTGGTAAAACAGCACGTTCAGATAAAGATGAAAGGTGTGCAGATATCGCGCGGGGGAGATTGCCGGCCGATACAAAGGATTCGCGGCCAGACTATCCGGGCCGGTGAGTTTGCCCACCACATAGGGCACGGTGACCAGCGCCGCCAGCGCCGCGCCGCGCCAATCGTGCGCCTGCCGGCGCCAGATGCATTCATAACAGGCCACGCACAAGGGCAAAGTGACTGCCAGTTCCTTGGAATTGAGCGCGCAGATGTATAACGCCAGGAACCAGGCCCACTGGCGCCCGTGCAACTTCTTTCCCGCCTGGCGGATTCCCAGGTAATAATCGAACGCCGCGAAGTAAAAAGCGTAACACAGCAACTCGTAGATGGTGCCGGTGCTGTAATACAGGTTCACCAGCCACGCGTGGTAGCTCGCCAGCAAAGTGGCCAGCAGTGCGATCTCGCGCCGCGCGGTGAGCCGCAGACAGACCCGGTACAGCAACCACAGGTTCCCCAGCAGCAGCGCGAAACAAACCGCCCGGAACGGCATGGGATGGAACCCCATGAGGCGATAAATGGCGACGTACACAATTCCGCCCATGGGCCGATATGCCGTGGTCCAATAAGTCAAATTGCTAAGGACCAGCGCCGGGAATGAGGGCGTCAGGTGAAAGTTGAGGTTCATCAGGTCGTCGCCGGTGAACCGGGCCCATAGTCCGCCGCCGGCGAACCGGAACAGATACGCAATCAAGAAGAGGGCTGGCCCAAACCGGGCCGCTAGTGGGCGCACTGCGCTCCATTATCGCCTGCTCCGGCTACTCGCGGTGGCCGCCAACCGGAAAACGCAGCACCATGCGCGTGCCGGAGCAGGGCTCGCGCGAAAGTGTTCCGTCCAATTGGTGGGTCAGGACCCCGACAATCCGCAATCCCAACGAGTTCCCGTTAGGGCCGTCCAACTGGTCCGCGGGAAAGCCAATGCCGTCGTCTTCCACGGAAAGCTCGCGCATTCCGGAGGCCGATTGACGGAAGGAGACGGCGATCCGGCCGCGCGCCCGGCCGTGGAAGGCATATTTAAAGGCGTTGGTGAGCAGTTCGTTGAGGATCAAGCCGCAGGGCACCGCTTGTTCGATGGCCAGTTCGATGGGCTCGAGCGTCAACTCGATGGCGATGCGGTCCGGCTCGGCCGGCAAGGCCACATGCAGCCGGTTTATCAGTTGGGTGGCATATTGGGCGAAGTCGATACGGTCCAGGCGATCGTTGCCATAGAGGTGCTCGTGAATCAGCGCCATGGAGTAGACCCGCTGCTGGCTCTCCTGCAATGCCAGCCTGGCCGTGGGATTGGTAACGGCATCCGCCTTCATGCTCAGCAGGCTGGAAACCACCGCCAGGTTGTTCTTGACGCGATGGTGAATCTCTTTCAGCAGAATGGTCTTCTCGGCCAGCGCCGACTCCAGCGCGCGTTGCGTGCGCTTCTGTTCGGTGATGTCCTGGGCGCAAACCAGAACCTTCCTGCCCTGGTCGAACTGCATTGCCGAGGTGGAGATCTGCAGGCACGGCTCGTAGGTGGCGCCATTGACTGTTCGCGGTATCCATGCCTCCACGCCCTCATGGCGAGCGCCGCTGGTCAGGGAATCGAGGGCCGCGGTGCGGATGGGGCACTGCACACACGCCGGCCCGTTTCCACAGCCCGCGGAACTAGCCAGAGCGCTCAAGCACTCGAAGGCGTCGCCCGGCCGCAGCCCCACTATGTCCGCGCTTGCCCGTCCCGCGAATCGCGCCGCCATGTCGTTCACCTTCTCCACGCGAAACTCGTCGTCGATCACGAAGAGCGCCACCGGGGCGCTGGCGTGGATGGCGGCCAGTTCCGCACAGACGGCGCGCAATTCCGCCTCCACGCGCTTGTGCGCCGTCACCTCGGTGGCGGCCACCAGGATCAGCACCTCGCCGCCCTGCGTCAGCGGGACGTAGGAGAAATCGAAGTAGCGCACTTCTGCCGGCGAACCGGAGCCGCGGCGTGAAGGAACCGCCTGCCCCGTGGCGCCATATGCAATGCCCCCATCGCGGACCGCCCGCAGGAGCGGAATCACCAGGGGAGCTGCCTCCGGCCACACCTCCGCCACGGTCCGGCCAACCATTGGCTCTCCCGGGGACAGTTCCTGGAAGGCCGGATTGACCATCTCGATGACGAAATCCGGACCGCGCAACAGCGCGATAGCCGAGGGCAAGCTTCGAATCACCGACTCCGACAGCGGCACTCCTGCATCCACGGGCCGGCTCAACACGCCAGCCGCTCTCCTTGACTCAACAACGATTGAATCTGCTGGAGCAGTTGGGCCGGTGGAAACGGTTTGGCCAGAATGCGCACTCCCGGGCGCAGCAGGCCCTGCTGGTCTAGCGCATCGTGCCGGTAGCCGGAGACG
>PLRZ01000160.1 GCA_003164075.1 Bryobacterales bacterium
ATCTTAAGATCCTCAACGACTATACTCGGCCGGATAATCCACTACTGGTGGTGGAAACGGGACGGGGCATTGCCGCCCGCGCCTTCTTTTACGCGCTGGCGGATTTCTCGGCCATCGGCTTCGGACCTTTCGGCGTGGACGGGGGCGGCGAGGCACTACGGCCGGATATGGCCGCCATCGCCGCCGATTTTCGCGTGGTGCGATCGGCTCTTCCGATCATCGCCGGGTTGCAGGGAACGGAGAAATTGAAGGCCGCGGTGGAAGAGACCGGAACCGGGGCGCGGAATCTGATCTTCGGCAACTACGATGCCCTGGTGCGTTTCCGCCCGCCGGGCAGGCAGCCGGCGGGAAGTGTGGGCGCCGCTGCGGCGGCAGGGCCCGTGGAACCGTCGGCGCGGGTGTTGATTGCCGAACTGGGCCCCGACGAATTCCTGGTCATGGGCTTTGAGTCGTCGGTGGAATTCCGCCCCGTGCAGGGCTCGGCCTACACCGCCGCGCAGTTGCTCGTCGAGGAAACGGGCGAATATGTGGATGGTGTATGGAAGCCTTCCGCGCCGGGACTCAAGGCACAGGGCGATTATTCGGGGCCCCTGGTCAATTTACCGGCCAATGGCTCGATGGTGAAAATCAAGTTGATGAGCTATTAGACGCGCACGCAGGGCCCAAGGGGCACCCTCGACGGCGGGAACGGTTCTGGCGGCAGGAGCCTCGTGGGTGGGACGGGCGATCGTCCTTAATTGCCTTGTCTTCCGGGGTACGGCCAGAGAGAGACCCACAAGGCGATGGTCAGTCCCACGGGGCCGCGAAGCGGCAAACCTTGTCGGCGGCAGCTCACTCTTATTTCCGCACCGGGTCGCCGTACAGGATTCCTCTGCCGAATGTGCCCACGCAAACCCGGCCGTAATGCCTGGGGTCGCCTTGGCGAGAGATTATTCGGCCAAGCTAAACAACGCGATTGCCTTCTTGCACTTGGACCGGCGCCGCCGAGAGCGGAGTATGAATCGGGTGCGTCCCGGAATCGTACTCCGCCTCGTCGGACCTGCCGTTTCTACTTCTCGCCGTTGATCGTGAGGAGGGTCGTCTCGCTAGCATCGGTGACCGTGGTGGCCCAGAGTGAATTGGTGGCCCAAAGCGAATTGGTGGCCCAGAGCGAATTAGTGGCCCAAAGCGAATTAGTGGCCCAAAGCGAATTAGTGGCCCAGAGCGAATTAGTTCCGGTAACCGGAAGTGTGTAGCACACCGAACCGGAGACGCATAGCGGCCCGGTCACTCCGGTAGTGGAGTTATAGGTTGCGGCGGGCGAGAGCGCCGTCCCGGAGAACTTGGTCGTGTCCGCCAACGCCGCTTTGATGTCCAGATAGCCGGCGCCAACCGTGAACACGTCGTAATAGCTGGTGTACTTTACTCCCGTGGTGGCATCCGTGGCCACGCTCGACACCGGGAACGTCTTATAGGCGGTCAACATCAGCTTCGCCTTCACCTGATCGGGTGTTAGCGCGGGATTGTTTTGTAGCAGAAGCGCTACGGCGGCGCTCACCACCGGAGTGGCCATGCTGGTGCCGCTCAGCACGTAATAGGAAGAAGTTCCGGTGCTGCTGCCAGGATTCAGGTAATAGTTCCCGGGGACATTGTTTTGGGTGTAGGTAGAGTCGAGATAAGTACCAGGCGCGTACACCGAGACTACCTGGTTTCCCGGCGCAACGATGTCCGGCTTGACGATGTGATCGACGACGGTCGGCCCTTTGGAACTGTAACTCGCCATGAGATCGTCGGTTCTGCTGGGTGTGCCCATATCTCGCATGGCGCCCACCGTGATCACATAAGGATCGTTGCCCGGCGCGGCAATGGTGCCGTAGCCGTTCGTCCCCTGCGTATTGTCGCGGCCGTCGTTGCCCGCCGCGACCACCACCACGATACCCGCTTTCCAGGCCGCCTCCACCGCCTGGCAAAGGGGATCCTTGGTGTAGCTCTCATACACCGGGCGCCCCAAAGACAAGTTCATGACCCGGATGTTGTAAGTGGACTTCAGAGCGATCGCCGCATCGATCGCGGCAATCACGTTGGCGTCGGTGCCGTTGCCTCTCTGATCCAGTACCCGAAAGTTGACGATTTTCGCCCCCGTTGCGAGGCCCTGGAGGTTGCGTATAGAGCCGTAGCTCTTCGAGGCAGCGCCGTTCCCGGCGATGATGCCCGCTACATGTGTTCCGTGCCCATAAGCGTCCTGAGTCGTATAGCCTGACCAGCTCCCACCGTATTCAATGGTGCTGCCGGTAAGATCCTGGCCCATGGCCACTCCGCTGTCGATCAGGGCGACCCCGATTCCAGCGCCGGTAAGACCTATATTCCAAGCTGCGGAGGCATTTACCCCCGCGGCTACATTGTCTATCGATCCGCGAAGGCTCCGATTCGGTGAGATGTAGACGACTTCGGGTTCGGAAGCCAAACTCTCAAGGGCGCTCACGGGGATCGAATAGACCCCGGACTTGACGAGCGGCAATTCGGACCTGAAGGAGCCACCGTGGTTTCTGACCATGTTGTGATGGGCTTCCGTCGGCGGGTGTGCGAACTGCACGATGACTTCGCCGGTGGACTGTGTGGCGGCGGCGGCCAAGTCCTTGGAGATTTTTGGATTCGCTGCAAACGCCAGGTTGGCCAGGAGCGCGCAGCAAAGTAACTGTATGGTTGTGTTTTTCATAGTTTTTCTGTGCAAAACGGCCCATTCGCGATTCTCATGGGCTCTTAAGGGTCTTATCGGCAGCGATTTTCGGTTCGCCACTGTATTTCGCGAAGGATTTGCACCTACTCCGTCAGATTCAGGCGGGACGAAAGTCCGGTTGGCTCAGGTGGCCGCAACATCTGTGTGCGGCGCCCGTTGCTTGCACAAGCCCTCTCAGGCTATTGAGGCCGGCATCGGAGAGAAGCGCTCGATGGTTTCCAGCAGCTCGGACGGCTGCATCGGCTTCGATACATAACCATCCATTCCCACCTGTAGGCAACGCTCGCGATCGCCTTTCATGGCCATTGCGGTCATGGCGATAATCGGCAAGTGTCCGCCCGTCCGCCGCTCTTGCTCCCGAATGGCGGCAGCGGTCTCAAAACCGTCCATTTCGGGCATCTGCATGTCGGTGAGCAGAAGATCGAACCGTTCCCGCGCCAAACGCTCCAGCGCCTCCCTGCCATTGCCGGCAACTTCGACGGAATGGCCTCGTTTGCCGAGGATCCGCACGGCCAGGATCCGGTTGACCGCGTTGTCTTCCGCCAGCAAGATACGCAAGGGCTTTTCCGCCTTGGTCTTAACCGCCAACCTGGAGGCAGCCGGTAAACCGGGATGAGCGGCGCCGGGAACGTCTGCAAATGCGCGCAGAACTGCGTTCCGCAGGTCGTCCGACGAAATGGGTTTGGTCAGGCAAGCCGCCAGCGCCAGTTTGCGGGCCCGCGCGACGTCTCCGTTCTTGTCGCTGGAGGTGAGCATCACCATGGCGGCGCCAGGACAGCACGCCAGATGCCGCAACTCCTCGATCAACTGGAATCCATCCATTTCCGGCATGTTTCCATCGGTTAACACCATCGAAAACGGAAGGCCCTCGTCCCGTGCACAACGGGCCAATTCGAGAGCTTTTTGTGCGCAATGGGCGATGGCGGGCTGCATGCCCCAAAGCTTGAGGGTGTCTCCCAAAACACGCCGGTTGGTGGAATTGTCGTCCACCACCAACACACGCTTACCAGCCAGTTCCTGGAGCCGCGCCGGTTCCTGGGTTTCGATCTGCCTTCCGGAAGCGAAACAGGCCGTGAAGTGGAACTCGCTGCCGCGTCCGGGCTCGCTGTCCACCCAGATTCGGCCTCCCATCAGATGGACCAATCGCAGCGAAATCGCCAAGCCGAGGCCGGTACCTCCGAATTTCCGGGTGGTTGAATTATCGGCTTGGGAAAACGCTTCGAAAATCGCATCCTGTTTGTCCCGTGGAATGCCGATTCCCGTGTCGCGGATAACGAAATGCAGCCAGATACCCGGTTCCTTTGCCGCCGCCACCTCTACCCGCAATACGATCTCTCCTCGGGCCGTGAACTTGATCGCATTCCCGATGAGGTTCATCAGGATCTGGCGAAGGCGAAACGGATCTCCATTGAGAAACCGCGGCACATCGGCGTCGATGTCGCACACGAGTTCCAGACCCTTTTCATGCGCTCTGAAAGCCAGCGGTTTCACGCCCTCGTGCAGGTTCTGGTGCGTGGCGAAGTCGGTCGGGTCGAGTTCCAGCTTCCCGGCTTCGATTTTCGAGAAGTCGAGAATATCGTTGATGATGGTCAATAACGAACCGGCCGAACTCTTGGTCAGGGTCAGATATTCGTATTGTTCGGCAGTCAGATCGGTTTGCAAAGTGAGTTCGGTCATGCCGAGAACCCCATGCATCGGGGTGCGGATCTCGTGACTCATGTTGGCGAGAAATTCGCTCTTGACGCGGCTGGCCCGCTCGGCGGCTTCCTTGGCCTCAATCAGGTCGTGTTCCGCCCGTTCCCGTTCTTCGATCTCTTTGGTCAGTTCCCGGGTCCGTTCCTCAACGCGTTGGGCGAGAACCTTCTCCCGGCGGCGCGACTGCTTGACCCTGAGGGTATGGGCGGTCGCCAGAAGCCCTAGAACGCTGAGCCCCAGTAGCGAATAAAACCAAACCGTCTCTCGAAAGTGCGGCTCCAGAGTCACCTCCAGAGAGGCGCCCTTGGAATTCCAGATTCCGGCGCCATTTCGGGCGATGACCATAAACCGGTAGTTTCCCGGAGGAATGTTGGTGTAATACGCCGTTCGTCGGCTTCCGGCCACCACCCAGTCGCGATCGAACCCGTCCAGCTTGTACCTGAACAGAATCTTGCCGGGAGCGTCGAAATCGAGCGCCGTATAGTCAAACTCCAGATCGCCCCTGCCGGGAGGTATCCGTAAAGACAACCCGGGAGCCGCAATCCTCCCGTTGATTGCCACCCGTTCGAGGTATACGGGAAAAGACCGGTCGCTGACGGCTAATTTTCGCGGATCGGCCGAAACCACGCCTTTCATCGTCGGAAACCAGAGTTGGCCGTCATGGGCCTTCCAGGCAGCCGGTTGGAAGGCGCCGTTGGCCTCCTCGCTTTCCATTCCATCCGTCCGGCCGTAGGCAACTGCCTCCAGGGACCGGATCTTGCCCTTGGCCAATCTATCCAGCTGGTCCTTGCTTATCCGAAAGACTCCTTTGTTGCCGCTCATCCAAAGATTCCCGGCGCCGTCGTCCAGAATGGCGAATATCGCATCGTCGGGGAGTCCCTGCTCGGTCGAATAAACCGTAACCTTGCCGTCTTTCAGCCGGTTCAGCCCGCCGCCGTTGGTTCCAATCCAGAGCGTTTGGTTCGAGTCCTCAAAGAGGGACATGACGGTCGAGTTCGACAGGCCGCCAGCCGTTCCATAAACGGAAAATTTCCCGTTGTGGAGCAGGTTCAGGCCTCCCTGGGTGCCGACCCACAGATCTCCCCGCGAATCCTCCAGAATGGCGACCACGTGGTTGTTCGAAAGGCCCTGCTCGGTAGTGAAGTTGGTGAAGTGGCCGTCCGCGAACCGGCTCAGTCCGCCCGTGGTCCCGATCCAGATGCCGCCATCGCGAGCCTCCTGCAGCGCCTGCACGCTGTCGCTTGGCAAACCGTTAGCGGTCGTATAGACCTTTATCTTCCCATTGACGATCTGGTTCAGCCCTTTGCGCGTCCCCGCCCAGATGTCGCCGCGGCCGTCCTGGCAAACTGAGAAGACCAGGTCGTTGGAGAGCCCCTCCTTTTGAGTGAGAGGGGTGAACCGGCCGTTCCGGAACCGGTTAACGCCACCGTGGGCCGTTCCCACCCAAATCGTTCCGGAACGATCCTCAAAGACGCCCAGCGTGACGTCGTCGGAAAGCCCCTGGACGGACGTCCAACTGGTGAACATGCCGTCGGAAAGGCGGCGTACCCCCCCGCCCATCGTGCCGATCCAAAGGTCTCCGGAGCGGTCTTCCTCCAGCGCCCATACGTCGGAGCTTCCCAATCCATTCTCGTTGTTATAGGAGCTGAAACCTTCTTCGGTCAGACGGCTCAACCCGGCGCCAATCGTGCCGATCCACAGAGTTCCGGACCGATCCTGCAGGATTGTACTGACAATGTTGCTGCCCAGGCCGTTCTTGGTGGTGAGATTAGTGAATTTCCCGTCCTTCCAGCGGCTAATTCCGCTGCCCGACGTGCCGATCCACAATCCTCCCCCGCGATCCGGGTAGAGAGCGTGAATATAGTCGCCCGGTAATCCGTCGGCCGTCCGGTAGACCGTGAACTTGCCGTCCGCCAGGCGGTCCAGACCGTTGTGGGTGCCAATCCAAAGAGCTCCGTCAGCGTCCTGGGCGAACGCGAACACGGAGTTGTCCGACAGCCCATCCCTGGTAGTGTAATGCCGGAATTTGCCCTGCCAATACCTCGCCACGCCGTCACCGTCCGTGCCTACCCAGACCGCGCCGGACCGGTCGACGTAGAGCGCCTGAGCGCTGTTCGATTGACCCAGGCTCTCGGAGACGGCTAAGAATTCTCCTTTCCGGTATTGTGTCAAGCCGCCGCCGTCGGTGCCGATCCACAGAGTTCCCTGGGCATCCTCCGCGAGAGCTCGCACTACGTTGCTCTTAAGCTCAGGGGTGTTCTTGCGGTCAAAGACCGCGAATCGCACGCCGTCGAATCGCGCCAGGCCGAGTTCCGTGCCGAACCACATATAGCCATCGCGGGTCTGTAGAATCGCCGGCACCGTAGTGTGCGGCAGCCCCTGCTCCGACCCCCAGGCCGAATGCGCGTATTGCTTTATGGTTTTGTGGGGATCGAGCGCCGCCGCCGGAAACGCCAAGACAGTCAACCACCCTGCCCAGAGCAGCATGGCTCGCGGCTTGATACTTGGAGAATACATCGGTTGTTGCCGAGGGCCCCTGCGATCGAACGGCGCCCTTCGACCTTTCCGCCATCATTCATATCGGCGAGTTTTTCGAAAACTTCACCCTGGAAGGAATAGGATTGCTGCCTTCAGGCGGGCGGTGCTGTCCCGGATGGGCTCAAGCGAAGTTCGAGAGAGCGCTCTTTCCTCCGCCACTTCCGGGGCTCTAGCAAGCGGGTTGTTGACGAAGGCCTCGGTCATCGAACGACGCCTTCAGACCTTTCCCTCATCATTCATACCGGCGAATTTTTCGAAAATTTCACCCTAATCCGAGGAGGATTTCCCGGCCGGGTTTTGGGCACTGACGGGGATCAGGAAGGCTACGCCGATCAGGACGGACACGAAAACTACGGCAAAGACAGGACGTGCGGACATGGCAGCTCCTTAAAAGATTTCAGAATCTGGAAGCCTTATTGTATGGGACGGATGCATGATGCACAAATTCACCGTTTATTTCGCTTGGCGTATTGGCATTTCATATGTATAGGTCCTAAGATTATGAATACTGGCGATCGATCTCGACAGGCAAAAGGAGCTGACACACAAGTGAAACGCTTTATGGTTGGCATGGCCGCAGTCATCGTTTTGGCCTCGTTCTTCATTTTCCTGGTAATGGCGGCGGACCTTCCTCCGTTGAATGACGGAAGCGACCACGGCGATCCGCCGTATCTGACCGAGAGCGGGTGGAAACCCCTGCTGAACGGCAAGGACTTGAGTGGCTGGGAACTGGCGGATCCCAACAAAAAGGGCAAATGGCTGGCCACCAGCGCCGTCATTTGGGGAGGCGTAAACAACCCGACGAGTTTGGTGGGTGTGGCCAACAGTCCCGGCGACCGCATCGTGAACACCGACGTCGATCCCGCCGGAAACGCATCGAACATCTATACCACCGAGAAGTTCGGCGACTCCGAAGTTTATGTCGAATTCATGGTGGCGGCCCACTCCAATTCCGGATTCTTCATGCATGGACTGTATGAGACCCAGATCTGGGATAGCTGGGGGTTTACACCGCGCCTGGCTACCGACCAATGCGGCGCCATGTACCATTACCAGGGCGGCCCCATCGATGGCGAGGACGGCGGCATCACGCCCAAAGTGCGGGCTGACCGGCCCCCCGGGCAGTGGCAGTCTTTTCACTACTGGTTCCAAGCCCCGCGCTTCGATGCGTCGGGTAAGAAAATAGCGAATGCCAAGTTCATCCGAATTCTGCACAATGGCCAGTTGATCCACGAGAACGTCGAGAGGCGGGGACCGACCGTGGCTACGCTGAAGATCCCGGAGGCGGCCACCAATCCCATCGGGCTCCAGGGCGATCACGGAGCCGTGGCTTTCCGCAATATCTATATCCGGCCGCTGCAGCCATTCTCGGGCAGTCCGGCGCCAGACTTGCAGCCCACGGGGCAAGCACAGGGCCAGGGCGGCGGACGGGGGCGAGGCGCACTACCGCCGGCGCCGCCGAAGAAGTAGAGCGGTCAGGTATGGAACGGAGTCGAGTAAGGAGATTGTTCTCATGAGTGCCAACGAGTCATTGAAAGAGGGGCTGTCCCGGCGTACGGCGATTGCCGCCGGCCTGGCGCCCCTGATTGTCCCCCGTCATGTCCTGGGCGGCCCGAATTATCAGGCGCCCAGCGACAAGCTGACCATCGCCGCCGTGGGCGTCGGCGGAATGGGCAAGAATTACCTGAATGGCTGCAAGGACGAACAAATCGTGGCTTTGTGCGACCTCGACCACGAGTTCGCCGCGCCAGTCTTTAAGACCTATCCGGGCGCCAGGGTCTATAAGGATTCCCGCGAGATGTTCGACAAGGAACAGAAGAACTTCGACGCCCTGATTGTCGCCACGCCGGACCACTGGCACTCTCACCTGGTGCTGGACGGCCTGGCCATGAACAAGCACATCTATTGCGCCAAACCGATCACGCACACCATCGCCGAGGCGCGCAAGGTTAAGGCCGCATGTCTGGCTTCCAAGGTCACCACCAAGGCCAGCATCCAGGATTCCCGAACCAGCTATGCCCGCGCCACCACCGAATTGCTGCTCACCGGCGCGATCGGCCCAATCCATGAAGTACATATCTGGACCGGCA
>PLRZ01000069.1 GCA_003164075.1 Bryobacterales bacterium
CCGGCCAGCCACTGCGCGATTGGCATACGGCACGCCCAGACGGTGCTGCGGATTATGCATCCACGTGGAATTGCCCAAGCCGCCTCCTCCCTGGAAGTTCCGGTACCCATACCGGTTAAAGAAGGAGTTGTCGATGAACATATTCCCGCCGTACCAGTTAGGACCCCAACCCCAGCCGCCCCAACCCCAACCGCCCCAGCCGCCGAAATAGAGACCGAGATCTATACCGGGATACCACCCCAGACCCGCATCGATCCCCGGGTAAAGGAGCGGCGGGTAAACTCCCCAGTCCGGTGCTCCCCATATGTATGCGGGATTGTAATTCGGCACGTCCCACACATCCGGGTTTGCCGGCTCGATGGTAATCGCCGACTGCCCACCCTGGTTCTGAGTCGTGACGGTCTCCTGCGGCGTCGAACGGAGAGTCCCTTTGGCCTCGGCTTTGGCCCGCATGCGCTGCACCGCTTTCATCACGTCCGCTTGCTGGGCCAGAAACGCGTTACCGAGCTGTGTGGTCCAGTTCATATCCTGAGTCAAGTGAGCGAGCACATCGGGGAAAGCGGCCAGCGCTTGTATGCTGGGATCCCAGGGTTGTTTCTTGGCCTCGTCCATGAGCTTCGAGGGCTTCCAGTGTGTATGGTCCCGTACCCATTGTTCGGCTTCGGCGACCTCCATCGGGTAAGTGGAAGCGGCCAACACTTCCCCTATCAACGGATCGGGATATAGAGCGATGGGCGCCACTAGATCGTCAAGCTGCTGGGGCGATATCTGCGGCCCTGGCTGCGTGGCGGCAGGGGCGTTCTGCGGAGGATACGGCGCGGCTGTCGTCTGCAGAACGAAGAGAGCGGCGCAGACCGCCGCGCCATAACGACAAACTCTGTGCGACATCTC
This sequence comes from Bryobacterales bacterium, assembly GCA_003164075.1. The sequence goes on from PLRZ01000069.1 coordinate 892, forward strand.
ACTTTTTTGGATCATGGTGTCCGTTTCGGCGACTCGGTGGAATATTGAGAGTCGTGTTCGCAGGGCGAACACGTTCCGTCGTCTCCGGCCAGAATCACGTACCAGCGAGGTTGGCCGTAAGTGTATTGGTTCATGTTCAGTTCGATGCCATGCACGTTAACTACCATCCAATATTTTGTGCCGGCGGTTATCGTACTCCGGCGTGACTCATGCCTATGATGCGGCCGATTCTCCAGTTTTCCAGGCATGCTACGTAACTATTTTAGGGTGCCGCTGATTTCACTCCAATACTCCTTTCGCTGGAATTCGCCGGAAATATGAGAGTAGCGCTCACTAGGCATTTTCCCAGTTCCCCCGACTGACCTCGAAGGCTAGCATTCGATGTAGCGCGTCCCGCTGAGGAGCCAATGAGCCGCCGAACAGAGGGGACGTTTCGATCGCCGGAGGAAACCGCAGCGGTTCTGGCCGTATTTATTGTTCTGGCGCATATCTGGTCGATGTACCGGCGCAACAGGCTCGCGGCGCAGAACCAGTGAGGAACTCTATGGAAGCTCCTGTGAACCATCATCATGATATTTCGTCCAAAGATGTGGAGGCGTTACGGCGTTTCGATTCGTGTACGCTGTCTAATGCAATCGAACTCCTGAACCTCCGCCCGCGCAATGAAGGATACATGCGGGGTCACGTCGCTCCTTGCATGTTTGCGCGCATCCCGCCGGTGGCTGGATTTGCCGTCACCGGAAAGATACGCTCCGCTTCGCAGCCTGTCGACGGGCACTATTATTACGATCACGTCGAGTGGTGGCGATACGTAGCGAGTGTGCCGCCGCCGCGCATCATTGTGATGCTGGATGCGGACGAGCCAGCGGGAGCAGGAGCTCTGTTTGGAGAGTTGCACGCCCACATATGCATTGCCCTGAACTGTGTCGCCTATATCTCTAACGGCGCGGTTCGCGATGTGCACGCAATCGAAAGGCTCGGTTTCCAGTTATTTGCCGGAAGCACCTCGGTGTCTCACGCCTATGCGCATGTGGTCGATTTCGGCCACGAGATCGAACTGGGGGGGCTGAAGATCCAATCCGGCGATCTGCTTCATGGCGATGCCAATGGTGTGCTATCCGTTCCGCGGGAAGCCGTGAAGAAACTGCCGGCTTTAGCCACGCAGGTCCTGAACCGTGAGCATCGGTTGATCCGCATGTCCCTGGACACAAACTTCTCGATCGAGCGGCTCGCCGCCGAAATTCAAGAACACGCCGAGGCTCAGGAATGCAAATGAACGTGGAAGTGGCGCCCGCACCCTTGGCGGGCCGAAGAACAATTACCCTTCGCCGTCGACCGCGCGAACCACATCGCAGGTCGTCCCAGGGGGAAGCATGGACGGTTGGCACTACCCCGCTTCATGCTCACACTCCTTCTGAACCAGCTTGCCGAGGACATTCAGATCGAAGCGGTTTTGCACGGCAAAGGCTTGGGGCTTCTGCTCAGGAAAAGCTCGGCCATGCGAGATCGGCTGAAACAAGCTGCTGCGAGTGGCGTCAAATCACCAATTCGTAGCGGGCCAAGACTCAACGAGGCCGCCCTTACCGATAATTGCTTCTTTGGCGGCGTACTGTTTGCCGACGGACCTTGGACGATCGTCAGCGACCAGCCAGCCTAAGGTCCGCAGCTCAAGTTGGCCCAGCAGAACCGCCCGCCACTGGGATGCTGAAGGGCGCCGAACCAAAGCGGGGATAGCTGAGGGTCACGGGAACCGAGATGCAGAAGCTGCACCTGAAATGCGATATTTGCGGATACGCCTCCGCAAATGCAGGTCCGACAGGGGTCCGTTCCCGGGGTTCCTGGGATCAGCCGCACCCCAGCGACACAGCGGAAGGCGGTTGGGCGTTTGGCTCGTTGGCCGCGTTGGAATTTCCCGTCCAGAAATGTTCGGTCCTTCTCGTGCTCGGGATAGGAGACTGACCGGCGTCCTTGTCAAAGGAGAAGTACGAAAATGCACGAACCGTCCTTGTCCTTGGGTCGCTGGGATTCCGCAGGGGTGCTCAATGACATCCGCGAAACCACCAGATGTTACTGAGGGGAGGCTGCGATCCCGCGGTGGACTTCAATGAGTGGCCGATTAGAGAACTCTGCTGCCCCGTCGCCGGACCAGACCGCGGGAGTCCTTGCAGTCAGTTCTTCGCCCGCTGATCGGGGTCGACTTCGGGAGATCCTTTCCCAGGCGAATTGGAAACTGCATGAGGCTTCAGACTGTAGTGAAGCTTTGGCGATGTTGCGCGACCAAAATGTGCCGGTGCTCCTGTGCGAGCGCGACCACGCCGACGGCAACTGGGAAGACCTTTTGACTGCCACAGCGAGACTGCCGGCTCCACCAAAACTCATTGTGTTCTCTCGCCTGGCCGACGACTCCCTCTGGGCGATGGTACTGAATCTGGGTGGCTTCGACGTGCTGATAACGCCCTTCGAGCCAGAGGAAGTCTTGCGAGTCACCTTNNGACAATGTCCGCATTTTCGGACTAACAAAGGTAATGAAATGATCGATAAACTGACCCCGATCGAGAAACTGACCACCATCGAGCCGCCAAGGCCGCCCGGAGGCGAACAAGATAGAGCCGTTGGAAGTTACAGTATCTTCCGTCACTGGCGGCTGTTGAAATTCATCATCGCCGCGGTATTCGTACTTATCGTTTTCGTGGCCGTCATCTCCGGCTGGCTACAGAAGTGGCTCTGGATGCGGCAACTCGGCTACGTCGGCGTCTTCTGGACGATCTGGTCCGTTCGGTGGGAACTGTTTGCCGCTGCCTTCGTTGTCGCGCTTCTGTACCTTGGGATCAATCTTCGCCTTGCTCAGAGAAACGCCGCTGCTCCCAGCGGGGTTAAGTTAAGAGGCCCGTCTACGGTTGCGGGTGAGCTCGGCATCCAGGTTTCTCCCAGGGCTTTGAAACTGGCTACAGGGGCGATAGCAACTGTCGGAGGCCTGAGCTTCGCGGCCATCTTCTATACCCAATGGGACACTTATCTCCGCTTTCGTTATGGCGGATCGTTCGGGATAACCGATCCTCTCTTCGGAGTCGATACCGGGTTTTATCTGTTTCGCCTGCCCTTTTATGAGCTTTTGCAAGGTTCCCTCACCGCTCTAGCCTTCATCACGCTGCTGGCAACAATCGGTTTCTACGCCTACTTTGGCTTGCTGCGGCTCCACCGAAACAGGCAGGCCGAGGACCGAAGCGCGAAGGCTATTCCACACTTGTCGATGCTGGCGTCTGTTCTGGTGGCTGGTTGGGGATGGGGATTTTACCTCGACCACTTCGAACTCCTCTACTCCACGCAAGGAGTTGTTTACGGAGCCGGCTATACTGCCGATCATGTGACGCGGGTCGCCTATTGGCTTATGGTCGGCACGGCGGCGGCGCTGTGTGCGTTGCTCGTCCTGAATGTTTTCCGGCCTCGCCTCAGGGCGGTTCTGATTGGAGCCGGAGCTTACGTGGCGTTGTACATCTTCGCAATCATGCTCCTCCCGGCACTCTTTCAACGGTTCGCGGTGCAGCCGAACGAGTTGGCGCTGGAAACCCCCTATCTCAAAAACAACATCGAATTCACCCGCAAGGCGTACAGTCTCGACACGATCCAGGAAACATCCTATCCGGCGCTGGCGGATCTGACGTCTGACGTGATTGCCAGAAATCAGGAAACCATCCAGAACGTCCGGCTCTGGGACTGGCGTCCGTTGCTTCAGATGTACCAACAAGCCCAGGAGATACGGCTCTATTATCAGTTTTACCAAGCCGATGTGGACCGCTACCACCTGCCGGATGGATATCACCAGGTGATGCTTTCGGCCCGTGAACTTTCCCCGGAGCTTCCTGCTGAAGCCCAAACGTGGGTCAACCAGAAACTTCAGTTTACCCATGGTTACGGGTTGGTCATGAGCTTTGTCTCGAAGACTATTGGAGGTGGCTTTCCGCAGTACGTTCTTCAGAACATTCCGCCGGAATCGGATTACGGCCTGAGCATCACCCAGCCGTCCATCTACTACGGCGAATCCATGCCCGGGTATCGGATCGTCGCCACGGGAGTTAAAGAGTTCGACTACCCCAAAGGCAACCAGAATGTCTATACGAGTTACAACGGCACGGGGGGGATCCAACTGGACAGCTTGTGGAAGCGGCTCTTGTTTACCTGGACCCAGGGCGATATCAACATACTGTTCACTTCCTATCTTCGGCCGGAAAGCAAGATTCAGATTTGGAGACAGGTTAAGGACCGCGTGCAACAGGTTGCTCCGTTCCTTCGCCTCGACCAGGATCCCTACGCCGTGGTGAGTGAGGGCAAACAGTACTGGATTCAAGATGCCTATACCGTCTCCGATCACTATCCCTATTCCACCCCTCACGCTGCGGCCTTTGAACCGGGCCTGAACTACATTCGAAACTCCGTGAAGGTAGTTGTGGACATGTACGACGGAACCGTCCGGTTCTACGTCATGGATCCGAACGACCCCGTCCTAGCGGTCTACCGCCGGGCCTTTCCGGGCGTTTTCAAAGATCTGAATCAGCTCTCGCCGGACCTGAAATCGCATCTGCGGTATCCGGAGGACCTCTTTTCCATCCAGGCCGACCAATACACGACATTCCACATGACGGTTCCGCAGGTCTACTACAACCGCGAGGACCTCTGGGTGCTCCCCAACGAGGCGTATGCGGGCAAGGTCGCGCCCATGAAACCTTATTACATCCTGATGAAGCTCCCCGGAAGCGACCAGCTCGAGTACCTTCTCATGACGCCCTTCACTCCTCAGAAGCGGAATAACATGATCTCCTGGATGGCAGCCAGGTGCGACTTCCCTGAATACGGGAAGATGCTCTTTTACCAACTTCCCAAGGAGAAGCTGATCTATGGCCCCATGCAAATCGAGGCTATGATCGATCAGAACACTACCATCGCCCAGCAACTGACCCTCTGGGACCAAAAAGGATCTAGAGTCATTCGCGGCAACCTGATCGCCGTTCCGATCGAGAACTCCTTTCTCTATGTAGTGCCGCTGTACCTCACTGCCGAGGGCACGGACTTCCCGCAACTCAAGCGCGTGATCGTGATTTCGGGAGACAAAGTGGCGATGGAGCCTACGCTCGATGAGGCAATCCAAGCCGTCTTCGGGACGCAACAACCCCAAACCCCCGGGCAGCCGCCCGGCCGCCCACTGGAATCGGGGCAGGCGAGAGCGGCATTCGATAAAGCCCAGAAGGCAATGGAGCAAGGGGACTGGGGAAACTTTGGCAAGGCAATGGACGCGCTCAAGGGCTTGCTGAGCGGCCCGCCAAAATGATGAATCTGATTACAGAAAACCTAAGGCTGCGCTGGCGCCTTTCGTGGCCCAGGAGTTTAGCGATGAGCGGACCGAGGCGTAAGGCGGGACAGGCCGATCCTGCCACAAGAATACAACCGCGCCAGAATACCGGCGTCAAAAAAAGCGCTGACGTGCTGGAAGAAATCTGGCGTACCGCAGACAGTAAACGCCCAAAGGCCAACTTCACTTTAGGCTCAGGCTTACTCCGTAAGCTCCGGGTTGCTCTGGCCGGCATGAAGGCCGACGTCTTCGGAGCCTGTCTGTGTTGCAAAGCTTCGCTCGGGTTGAGCCGTCTGACGGCAGCACCCTGGACTCCTTTGTGCCGTCGATGCCAGGAAGCCGCCGACCGCGACGATGCGGAGGTTCTTAGAATTCGTTCACGCGACTGAAGTGTATAGCGCCGGTACTCGCGTGAAAATGCAGGGAAGTCGATTGGGAAAGAAAGAGAGGAACGGAAGTCATGTTGGAAACAAACTCGGTAGTAGCCATTTACGGAACTCACGCCCAAGCAGAGGAAGCAGTGAAGGAACTCCAAAGGTCTGGGTTTGACATGAAGAAAATGTCCATCGTCGGCAAGGATTATCATACCGACGAAAACGTCGTCGGATACTACAACACCGGCGACCGCATGAAGTATTGGGGCAAGCAAGGCGCCTTCTGGGGAGGCCTCTGGGGCATGTTGTTCGGCGCCTTCTTCATCATTCCAGGCCTCGGGCCGATATTGGTTGCCGGTCCGTTGGTCGCCTGGATCGTCGGCGCACTGGAAGGCGCCGTGGTGGTGGGCGGTTTGAGCGCGCTCGGCGCGGGGTTGTATAGCATTGGTATCCCCAAGGACAGCGTCGTGGAGTACGAGACAGCGCTCAAGGCTAACAAGTTTCTCCTTGTAGCTCACGGCACAGTGGGCGAGGTAGCTCAGGCTAGGGACACCCTCCAGACGACGAGCCCACTGGAGATTGCAGTACACGCTGCGCAGCGCGAGGAACCCGCTTTGGCTAGCGCCAGATAGCCTTGCGATCAAAGACTGAAGCACTTCAGCTTCAGGTGGTAGACACAGTGTAAACAGAACCTTCACAGCCCTGAAAAAGCAAGAAAGGTTAAGGAGAAATATCGTGTACAAAAACGTGTTGATCGTTTCGGTTGCGGGCCTCGGTTTGGTCCTGCCCGCTTTGGCGTCGGATCGCGATGATGACATTGGGCGTATTCAAAAGGCGACTCAGGTTTTCCACCAGATCATGACAACGCCCGACAAAGGCATTCCCCAAGACCTGCTGGAAAAGGCGAAATGCGTTGCCATCATTCCAGGAGAGGAGAAGGCAGCCTTCATATTCGGCGGCAACTACGGCAAGGGACTGGCGACCTGCCGCACCGCTAGTGGCTGGAGTGCTCCGATGTTTGTGGCTGTCGGGGGAGGGAGCGTCGGCTTCCAGATTGGTGCTTCTTTCACCGACGTGGTGTTGCTATTCATGAACGACCATGCCTTGCAAAGCCTGATGAGTGACAAGTTTACGATCGGCACCGACGCAACCGTGGCGGCCGGGCCGGTCGGAAGACAGGCAGCCGCCGGCACGGACATAAAGCTCAAGGCGGAGATCCTGAGCTATTCGCGCAGCAAAGGGGTTTTTGCCGGGGTCAGCGTGGCTGGCGCCGTCGTGCAGGCCGACCATAGCGGAGACAAAGCCATGTATGGCTCCGATGTGACCCACCAGGAAATTCTGAACGGCAAAGCTGCCGTTCCGCAGCCGGCGCGAAGCCTGCTGGCGGAACTTGCCAAGTACCCCGCACACCGTTGAAATCGGCGCGCCGTGATTGGAAGCGGGCTCTTGCGACTGCCGGAAGTGTGATGGAGGCGAAATGTCCAACTGGGGGACGAGGCGCACCGGCACGTGCGACTATTGAGCCCGCGTCGAATCGAAGCTCTTATGCCTCATCAAGACGTCGATAGTCATGACGCGAAGGCCCTCCCGGACGAGGACCGGACATGCCTGGCCTGTGCTGAACCCGTATTGCGGTGGCGGGATTTGGGCTCGGCGCAGCGTACTTCGGCCTTTCTTCGCGAACAAGAAAGCGATGCGAGCCCTCGGACGCAGTCCCGACGGACGGTAAGCCACCCAAGATTGCACCATTCGAAGCTCTTGCACGATGCACGCGGACGTGGCCGTGGCAGTCTACATTTGGACCCGGAAGGCAGACGCCCACTTCCCAGACACGGTCGGCAAGATGATCAACGTGGTCGAATCAGGAAATGAACCCCATTAACAGACTCAACCAGACGAAGGCTTTTGGATGGCCGGGCATCGAGCCCCGATGGACCCACGGAGGAAAAGATGGAGTGGGAACTGCCTACGCAGCTTCCAGCCGGGTCTGGTTTACTTTTTGGAACGGTATCGTCACCGAAGTCTACTATCCCACGGTAGACCGGCCACAACTCCGGGACCTCCAGTATCTCATCACCGACGGCACCAGCTTTTTCCACGACGAAAAGCGCGATCTCAAGTCCACACTGGAACGTCTGGCAGACCACGTTTTGGGTTACCGCTGTACTAATTCGGACCCAGGCGGTCACTATGCGATCGTCAAAGAGATTATCGCTGACCCACACCTGGCCTGCATTCTCCAGCACACGAAGCTTACTGGTGACGAATCGTTCCTCTCCAAGCTGCGGCTGTATGCGCTGTGCGCACCTCACCTTGAGGTTGGAGGCTGGGGCAACAATGGCACGGTGGCGCGAGTGGCCGGCCGGACGGTGCTGCTTGCCGAACGAAAGGGAACATGGCTGGCGCTGGCGGCCACGGTACCCTTTTCTCGTGTCTCGTGTGGCTACGTGGGTAAGAGCGATGGCTGGACAGACTTGTCCGGCAACTTTCAAATGGACTGGGAGTTCGACCACGCACCCGACGGCAACATCGCACTCACGGGAGAGTTGGACCTGACCGGCACGCGTGAATTTACCTTGGGACTGGCGTTCGGCAATAGCCAGCACCACGCTGTCTCCACGCTCTTTCAATCGCTGAGCACTCCTTTCGCCGAGCATGAAAAGCGGTACGCGGAACAGTGGGGGCGAACGGGCGCCGGCATTTTCCCGCTGGAGAAGGCGTCGTGCGATGGAGGTAACTTGTACCGCGCGAGTTGCAATTTGCTCCTCGCTCACGAAGATAAGTCGTACCCCGGAGCCTTCATCGCGTCGCTCGCCATTCCTTGGGGAGAAGCTGTGGGCGACGAAGACCAGGGTGGCTACCACNNGGAGTCCAACTCGATGAAGTTGCCTTTCCCATTCTGCTCGCCTGGCGGCTCCAGCGTGAGAACGCCCTGCAAGACTTTGACCCGTACCCCATGGTCTTGCGGGCCGCAGCCTATCTGGTCCGGCATGGCCCGCTGACTCCGCAGGAGCGCTGGGAGGAGGTCAGCGGCTATTCCCCTTCCACGCTGGCGTCTAACATCGCAGCTCTGATCTGCGCCGCATGCTTTGCTCGCGAAAGGAGCGATGAGGCGAGCGCGAAATACCTGGAGGAATACGCCGACTTCCTGGAATGTCATGTCGAGAGCTGGACCGTCACAACGGAAGGAACGCTGCTCCCCGGGGTGCCTCGGCATTACTTGAGGATCCTTCCGGAGCGGGTAGACAACGAAACCCCCGCGGAAGATCCGAACCAGGGACACATCAACATTGCGAACCTCCAGCCCGGCGCGCAGAATGTCTTTCCGGCCAAAGAAATCGTGGACGCAGGCTTTCTGGAACTCGTGCGGCATGGAGTCCGCAGACCCGACGATCCGCTGATTGTAGATTCCCTCAAGGTGGTGGATGCCGTGTTGAAGGTGGAGACTCCATCGGGCCCTTGCTGGCGCCGCTACAACCACGATGGATATGGACAAAGAGAAGATGGCGGCGCCTTTGTAGGCTGGGGACAAGGGCGTGTCTGGCCGCTACTCACAGGCGAACGAGGGCACTATGAACTGGCTGCCGGTCACGATACGAGGCCATTCCTCCGGGCTATGGAAGGCCTGGCCTCATGCACCGGCCTATTGCCCGAGCAGTCGTGGGATGCCCCAGATCAACCCCAGGTCTACATGTACTGCGGACGGCCAACGGGCTCAGCCATGCCTCTGATGTGGGCTCATGCAGAGTACATCAAGCTCCTTCGCTCCGTTCGCGATGGGAAGGTGTCCGATCTAATTCCCGACGTTGCGAAACGATATCTCGGTGCGCGCGCGGATCGTCAGCTATTCGAAGTCTGGAAATTTACCCGGCAGGCGCGGAGCGTCAAACGAGGCTACGTACTTCGCATTCAAGTGCCGGCTTCGTTCCGGCTGCACTGGTCGGACGACGAATGGCAGACCGTGAAGGACACTCCCTCTTCCGCCACCACCCTGGGCGTTGAATTCGCAGATATTCCGATTGCGGCATCGCAGCGGGCGCCCATCCGATTTACTTTCTTCTGGACAACCAGCAATTCCTGGGAAGGCCGCGACTTTCTGGTTTCAGTCGCCTGACCAATGTATATAAAGCAGTTAGGCTGCATTCTGAGTATGGCAGTGAGAGTACAATTGCTGCCATGTAAGGGCGTCAAAAACCGATCTGAGGAGTGAGCATAGTGACAAGAACGCAGTTTTGGCGGTCGCTGGCGGCGGTACCTTTTCTGGTTTTGTTTTCCCCCGCATCCGCCGCCTGCCAAGATGGCCAAGGAACGTCAGCCCGCGATGCATCGACCCGCTTTGACTACTCGAAGAGCCACGGCTTCCCCCGTGGCTTTTATCCCTACACCGTTCCCTCCCTCCCCGGCCCGCGACTGACCAACTCGCCACGGCTCCAAGACCTGATTGTCAACGGCAAACTGACGCTGACACTTGATGACGCCATCGCGCTGGCCCTGGAAAACAATCTGGAGATTGCCGTGACGCGGTACGACCTGCCCATTGCCCAGACGGACCTGCTGCGCGCGAAGGGGGGCGGCGCGACACGTGGCGTGGCTGGCTCCTATCAATCCACCACCCTTTTTTCCGGCAGTCTGGGCGGAGGTGTGGGCAGCGCGGGAGGCGTTGGCGCAGGTGGCGCGGGAGGCGTCCTGGGAGGCGGCATCGATCGCGTTGGTTCGTCGCCCTGCTGTGATCCGGAACTGCGTGTCAGCTATGGCTGGAGCAATGCCATTACACCCCTCAACTACACGGTGGTGAGCGGGGTGCCGATTGACACCACTCACCAGGAGTCAGCTTCCGCCGGGTACAGCCAGGGTTTTCTGACCGGTACCAGCCTTTTCGTGTCCGTGAGCAGCTCACGTCTATCCTCAAACACCACAAAAAGCATTTTCAATCCGGAGCTTGTCTCGGACTTTTCGGCAGGTGTAAGTCAGCACTTGTTGCGCGGCTTTGGGACCCGCACCAACGCCAGATTCATCCGCATCGCCCGTAATGATGTGAAATACTCCACAAGTGTCTTCCGGCAGAACGTGATCGCCGCGCTGGCGGTCGTGATGACTAGTTACTATGACCTGCTGGCCGACCAGGAAAGCATTCGCATGGCACAAGGAGGACTGGAGTATGCACAGAAGCTCCTGGAGAATAACCAGGCAGAAACCAAGATCGGGCCTTCGGCCCAGTATGATGTGCTCCGGAGCCAGGAGGAAGTCGCGTTGCGGCAGCAAGTCTTGCTCGCAGCGCAAAACACTTTCTCTCAAGACGGCCAATCCCTGAAGGCCAAACTCTCTAAGAGTTTCAATGAGGAGTTGGCGAAGGTGGAGATTATCCCCTCTGACCGGCTGCCTGAGCCGCGTGCCGAGGATGTGCCCACTTTGGCCGAGGCCTTGAAGGAAGCCGCCAGCCATCGGCCGGAGATCGAGCAGGTCGAGTTGAACTTGCTCAATCAGCAGGTCGTGATCCAATCGATACACAATTCGCTGTTGCCCTCGCTCGATGCCTATGCGTCGTATTACCTCGCGGGGCTGGATGGGGCGTTGAGCCCTACCTTCACAAATATCCTCCACGGCACCTTCCCCAACTATTCCGTCGGGGTGACGCTCGACATGCCCCTCCGCAACCGTACCGCCCAGGCCGATGCCGAACGGGCACTGCTGGAACAACGGCGGTTGCAAGTGAAGCTACAGGATGCGAAGAACCAAGCGGTTTGGGATGTTAACAAAGCTTGGAGTGGGGTGCAGCAGTCCCGCGATCAGCTCGACGCGGTCCAAAAACTGGTGGCGCTCGCACGCCAGGTGCTCGAAATGCAGGAGGAGAAGTCTACTTTGGCTTCGGCCACGGTGGAAGAGGTCATCACGGCACAACAGAATCTGGCCATAGCCCAAGGCCATGTCGTGAAAGCCCACGCCACCTATGCCAAGGCATTGATTCAGTATGAACAGGCGACGGGAACCCTCCTGGAAAGAAACAACATCGAGATGTCGGATGCCGTAGACGGAGAAGTTCACCGCACGCCAAATATTCCCGGCACACGAGAGCCGGCGAAGTAGGACTATCTGGTATCAGCCGCCTGCCCATGTACACTCCCCACACATACCCGGCCGCTCTCCTGATGATGCTGCTCAGCATGCTGTGCTGGGGCAGTTGGGCCAACGCCCAGAAGATCGATAAAACCTGGCGATTCGAACTTTTTTACTGGGACTACATGTGGGGCATTCTGGTGTGCGCCATTCTGTTCGGCGTCACCATGGGACGGACGAATTCCGCGGCTCCGGCGAGCTTCTTTAATAATCTCGACAGCGCCAGCACACGCGCCCTGATTGAAGCATTCGCGGGCGGAATGATTTTCAATCTCGGCAACTTGCTTTTGGTCGCCGCCATTTCGGTGGCCGGCATGGCGGTCGCCTTTCCGTTGGGCGCGGGCCTGGCCCTGGTCATCGGTGCGGTTCTCAATTACATCGTCTCGCCGGCCGGCAATCCATTGTTACTTTTTGGCGGGATTCTGTTGGTCTGCGGCGCCATCGCCGCCAACGCGATGGCCTATCGTGGACTGTCGAAAGGCACTAAGGCGGGTACCAAGGGGATCGTCCTGAGCCTATTGTGCGGCGTGATCGTCGGGCTCTTCTATCCCTTCGTCGCCAAAGCCTTGACCGGACAGAACCATCTTGGACCATACACCGTGTACTTCGTGTTTGCGCTGGGCGCTCTCGCGTCCAACTTTCCGCTCAATTACGCGTTCATGCGGTGGCCGGTGACCGGGTCGCGGCTTTCGATCAGAGACTATTTCCACGGCGGACCTGCGGTACATGCCTGGGGAGTCTTGGGAGGCCTCGTTTGGGGAACCGGTACCATCTGCAGTTTCGTTGCGGCCTATACGCCCATGGTGGGGCCGGCAACTTCGTTTTCGCTCGGTGAGGGCAATACAATGATTTCCGCGGTATGGGGCGTTTTCGTGTGGAAAGAGTTTCACGGCGCCACGAGTGAAGTAAAGCGCTTGCTCGCGCTGATGTTTGCCCTTTTTGTTCTGGGGCTGGTTTCCATATCGTTAGCACCGGTGTTCGGATAGAAGCATATGGCTGCGGACAACGGCGACATGATCCCTTCCACACTGGCCCGTTCCGGCGCCGCGCGCTTCTGGTTGGCGGTATTGCTTACCGGTATCGGTACGGGCATAGCCGCGGTAGTACTGACCCGGCTTCTGGAAATGGTGCAGCACTTGATGTGGGGCGGCCCCGGCACCAACCTGTTGGACGCCACCGAACATGCCAGTGCGTGGCGGCACGTTCTCGTGCTGCTTGGCGCCGGCCTAGTGACTGGCGCGGGCCAGATCATCCTGAAGCGCCTGTCCAGTGGTAACGGAATTGACACTACCGCTGCGATTTGGTTCCATGGCGGCCGGATGCCGGCTTGGCGTACTTTGGGTAGCGCTTTGCTATCCGTGGTCATCGTCGGCATGGGCGTGTCGCTGGGCCGCGAGGGCGCACCGAAACAAGCCGGCGCGGTAATGGCCAACTTCTTTTCGGATAGAGCCCGTTTGTCCGACGAACAGCGTCGGCTCCTGGTAGCCTGCGGCGCGGGAGCCGGGATGGGCGCGGCCTATGGCGTTCCGCTCGGCGGCGCGCTTTTCTCGCTAGAGGTGATGCGCGGGATGCTGGCACTCAGATACGTGCTGCCTGCCCTGTTCGCTTCGGTGGTTGCGACCGCCGTCTCGTGGGTGGCGCTACCTGATGCGCCGACCTATCTCATCCCGGCCTATTCCAGCTCCATTGCGTGCGTGGTCTGGGCACTCCTGGTCGGGCCGATCGCGGGTGTGGTTTCGGTCGGCTATGTCCGGGTTGTCACCTGGGCCGATCGCAATAAGCCTCAGGGCTGGCGCCGGCTGACGGCACCGTTGCTGGGACTGGGCCTGCTGGGCGTGGTCTCCATCCGGTTCCCGCAGTTGCTCGGCAACGGNNACACCTTCTCTGACGGTAGGCGCATTGCTTGGCGGTGTACTGGGGCATGCCTGGTCCTGGCTCTGGCCCGGCATACCGCCCGGACTGTTCGCCATACTCGGTGCGGCAGCCGTTCTCGCGGCCACTACCCAAGGCCCTATCTCGACTGTGGTACTGATGATGGAACTGACTGGCCGGGACCGATCGTTCATCCTGCCGCTGTTGCTGGTGGTAGCTACCGCCACTCTCGTGGCGCGGACCATCGAACCTCGCTCTATCTATGACGCGCGTCTGACTGACGAGGAGGTCGAAGCACGCCAAAAGTTACGCGACCGGCCCANNCACTCGCTTACCATCTGGCGCCGTCAGGGAAACGGATTCTGCTGCTGGAACGGGGCGGCTACTTGCCTCGTGAGAAAGATAACTGGGAGTCCCGCGCCGTCTTTGTGGAATCGAAGTACAGGGCCAAAGAGACGTGGTACGACAAGGACGGTAAGCCGTTTTATCCTGGCATTCAGTATTATGTCGGCGGCAATACGAAGGTTTACGGCGCGGCCTTACTCAGATTCCGCGAGCAGGATTTTGGAGAAGTCAGGCACCACGGTGGTATCTCGCCAGCTTGGCCGCTAAACTATCAAGACTTTGAGCCCTACTACACCAAAGCGGAGCACCTTTATCATGTCCACGGGCAGCGCGGGGCTGATCCGACGGAGGGTCCGGCTAGCGCGCCCTATCGTTATCCACCTGTGAGCCACGAGCCACGCATTCAGGAGCTGTTCGACGATTTCCGGCGGCTTGGCCATCACCCGTTCCCTTTGCCGCTCGGCATCTTGCTTGATGAAGCTGAGGGAAAGGTGTTGCACACGAGTGCCTGTGTGCGATGTGCCGCATTTGATGGATTTCCATGCCTGGTCAACGGCAAAGCAGATGCTCAGGTGATCTGCGTGGATCCCGCCCTGGAGCACTCCAATGTCGAACTCCTGACAGGCGCTTTTGTGGAACGCCTTGAAACAGACCCGTCCGGACGTGTGGTGACCAAAGTCGTCGTCACACGCAAGGGATCCACGGAAGAGTACTCCGCCGATATCGTTGTGGTTGCCTGCGGGGCGGTCAATTCCGCGGCACTGCTCTTGCGCTCCGCTAATGACAAACACCCCGCCGGACTGGCAAACAACTCCGATGTAGTAGGCCGTCACTACATGCGTCACAACTGCTCCGCCTTCATGGCGATTTCCAAGGATCCCAATCCCACCGTGTTCCAGAAGACTCTGGCCTTGAACGACTTTTATTTTCGCTCCGCCGATTGGGAATACCCTCTGGGTGAGATCCAGATGCTCGGCAAATCCGACGGAGAGATGCTCAAGGGGGAAGCGCCCGGCTGGGCGGTTTGGAAGCCGGAGTTCGCGCTCGACTTTTTGGCGGAGCACTCTATCGATTTCTGGCTGCAGTCGGAAGATTTGCCCGATCCCGACAACCGCGTGACGATCACCCAAGATGGACGGATCGTGTTGAGCATCCAAGAGACCAACGTGGAAGGACACAAACGCCTGACCGCAAAGCTCAAGGATATGCTCACCGAGATTGGCTGTCACGATCAGTTGGTGCACCGCTCGCTTTATCTCGGCAAGGACATACCGATCGGCGGCACCGCGCATCAGGCCGGGACCGTCCGGTTCGGTCGCGATCCGAAGACATCGGCGCTCGATGTGAACTGCAAGGCGCACGATTTGGACAACCTCTACGTGGTCGATGCCAGCTTCTTTGTGTCGATTGCCGCCGTGAATCCCAGCCTGACCATCATGGCGAACGCGCTGCGAGTCGGCGACCATTTGCTGGAAAGGCTTGGATCAGCCCGAGAGCTCTAAGTAAGAAGGGATGGAAAATTCGTGAAAGCTATCGCTATTGTTCCTGGTGTTGCCGGTTCGCGTGTGGTGGAACGGCCTGAGCCTTCGATCACCACGCCATCTGAAATCAAAATCCGCACGATACGAGTGGGCATATGTGGCACCGACCGCGAAGAGGTATCTGGCGGCCGCGCTCAGGCTCCCGATGGTCAGACTGAACTCGTCATCGGGCACGAGATGTTCGGCCAGGTAGTGGGTATCGGCTCGGCCGTCACTCGCGTGAAGTCCGGTGACTACGCTGTATTCACCGTCCGGCGGGGATGCGGTGAATGTGCCTGCTGCCGGATGAACCGTGCGGATATGTGTCAGACCGGAAAGTACCACGAGAGAGGCATCCGCGGACTGGACGGGTACCAAACGGAATTCGCTGTCGATCAAGAACAATACATCGTGCGGGTGCCAAACGAACTGGAGCCCGTCGGAGTTTTGATGGAACCGCTTTCCGTCGTCGAGAAAGCGATCGACGAGGCCCTGCGCGTACAGATGGTGCGCTGCCCCGACGCCGCCGCAACTCCCGATTGGTTTCATGGGCGCCGCTGCCTTGTTGCCGGACTGGGACCTGTCGGCCTGCTGGCTGCTATGGTCCTGCGCTTGCGGGGCGGCGAGGTTTACGGGCTGGATGTGGTCGATGCGAACACCGCCCGCCCAAAATGGTTGGGCGGAATTGGCGGAACCTATATAGACGGCCGCGAAGTGCCGGCGGACCAGGTAGAGAAGAAGATCGGTGCCATGGACTTGGTATTGGATGCCAGTGGGATCGCCGAATTGGAATTCAATCTACTGGACGCACTCGCCCTGAACGGGGTGTATGTGCTCACTGGCATCCCCGGTGGCGACCGACCGTTCCAAATCCCTGGGGCTGAACTCGTAAGGCAACTGGTGCTGGACAACCAGGTGATGCTGGGTAGCGTGAATGCTGCGCACGGACATTTCCAAATGGCCGCCGACGATCTGGCCCAGGCGCATCTGCGGTGGGGCACCCTAATCGCAGGCCTGATCACGAATCGATATCCGTGGGATCAATTCGCTGGACTAATAAACCAGCACCAACCCGAGGCCATCAAGCAGGTTATCGAGTGGGCGTAACGCCGACACTAAACCAGGAACACGAGGACTGGATTACCCCAATGACTTCACATTCTCCCGTCAACGATGTCCGAACGTCGACCGGCCTCACGAACTTTGAAGTCTGCCGCCGAGGCGCGGGTGATCGAAAACGAGGTGTAAACCACCAAAGCGCCAGAGAGGACCTTCTCCATGCAAACGATCCCAGATAAATCTGAAGCCAAGCCGGCGCCTCCCAAGCCGGCAAACGGCAAGCCCCCTGACATCGCCGCCATGTCGATTCCCGACACGCTTGCGGCGCTCCACGTCAACCCCGACACGGGCCTCACGCACGCGGAGGTGGACGCAGCCCGGAAGGAGCACGGCTACAACGAAGTGGCCCAAACAAAAGGGCACCCGGTCCTCAAATTCCTTCGGAAATTCTGGGGAATCTCGGCGTGGATGCTCGAACTGATCATGGTTCTGTCGGCCGTGCTAAAGAAATTCTCCGACCTCGCTGTGGTGGGCGCGCTACTGGTGATCAACGCCGTATTGAGCTTTATGCAGGAGAGCCGGGCCGCCGGCGTCGTCGAAGCACTGCGGAAACGATTGCAGGTCAGTGCGCGCGTCCGGCGCGATTCGAGTTGGCAGGTGATTCCCGCCCGGGAGCTGGTCCCCGGCGACATCGTTCGCGTACGCCCCGGCGACATCATCCCGGCCGACGTAAAACTCCTCACCGGCGCGTTGAGCGTAGACGAGTCGGCGCTCACTGGCGAATCGAAGGACGCGGACAAGA
>PLRZ01000505.1:0-2513 GCA_003164075.1 Bryobacterales bacterium
GACCGCCAGGGAGCGGTCTTGCCGTTACGAGTCGGGAGTTTCGCGACAGAAACTAGCCTACCTAACCCTTGGCGTCGATTCCCAGCTTGCGCATCTTGGCCTGCAACGTAGTGCGCTTCATGCCGAGTTTCGCCGCCGCCCCCTGTGGCCCCCCCACCCGGCCGTCCGCATCGCGGAGAGCGCGCTGAATCGCTTCGCTCTCGGCATCCGCCAGGGTGACGGCGTTGGACCCCGGCGGAGCGGCCTTCGGGCCCTTCAACTCGCGCACCGGCGCCTGCAAGGTCGGACCGGGCGAAACAATGACCGCCCGCTCGATGAAGTTCTGCAGCTCGCGGATGTTGCCGGGCCAATGGTAGCGGGTGAGCGCCTGCATCGCATCGGCCGGGATATTGGTGATGCGCCGGTTCATCCGGCGGGCATACTGCTGCACGAAATAGCGGACCAGCAGCGGAATATCGTCGCGCCGGTCGCGCAGGGGCGGCACGGTGATGGGGAATACGTTGATCCGGTAGTAGAGATCGGCGCGGAACTGGCGCTCTTCCACCAGCGCGGCCAGATCGCGGTTGGTGGCGGCCACCAGGCGGGCATCGGTGCGGATGGTGCGCGAGCTGCCCAGCCGCTCGAATTCGCGCTCCTGCAGGACGCGCAGCAGCTTGGTCTGCAGTTCCAGCGGAATCTCGCCCACTTCGTCCAGGAACATGCTCCCGCGATGCGCCAGTTCGAACCGCCCGATGCGTTGCGCAATGGCGCCGGTGAAGGCGCCTTTCTCATGCCCGAACATTTCACTTTCCAGCAGTCCGGTGGGGATGGCGGCGCAATTCAGTTTCACGAAAGTTCCCTGGCGGCGCGAACTCAGGTCGTGGATGGCGCGCGCCAGCAACTCTTTTCCGGTGCCGGTTTCTCCATAGATCAATACCGTGGAATCGGTGGGCGCAACCGTCTCCACCTGCTTGAGAACGGCTTTCAGGACGCGGCTTTGACCCACGATTTCCTCGAAGCGGTTGTCCGTTCGGATTTCGTCCTCGAGGTAGACTTTCTCTTCCGCCAGCCGCTCGTTCAGGTCTTCGATCCGCTGGTAGGAGAGCGCATTCTCCAGGGCGATGGCCACCTGATCGGCGGCTTGCGAGAAGAATTGCAGGTCGCCGTCGGTAAAAAACGCCTCCCGGCGGGAGCCCAGGTTGAGCGTGCCCAGCACGGCGCCGTGCGAGATCAGAGGCATGCAACAGAGCGAGCGCAAACCTTCCCGCGCCATAATGTCGCCGGTGGATTGCGAGATGGCGGAAGCTTCCTGCAACGTGAAAACGCGGCCCTCGCGGGAGCGGAAGACATATCCGGCAAGCGTATCGTCCAGCGGGACGACGGCATTTTCGCGGATGGCGCCCACTCCGCCGGGCAGGTCGCAGGTCTCCAAACGCAAGGCGGAAATCTCGGCATCGTAGATCAGCAGGCTGGCGTAATCCAGCCCGAAGGTGCGGCGCAGGGAGGCCGAAATGGCGTGGAACAACGGCTTGGCGGCCAGGCAGGTGACTACCGCATTGTTGATTTCGAGCAGCGCGCTCAAGCGGTCGCGCTCGCGTTTCAATTGGTCTTCATAGGCGCGCGCGGCTTCGTGGTTGAGCGCGTTGTCGACGGCAACGGCCACCTGCCGGGCTACCTGCTGCATGAATTCGATGTCTTCGGCCGAGTAGGCGTCCGGCTGCAGGGAGCCGAAGCTCAATCCACCCAGATCGCGTTGCGCGGTGTAGAGCGGCAGCACGCAATAGGACTGGACACCGTTGGCGCGCAGCAGGTTTTCGAGGACCGGGAACTCCACGGCCGCGGCCACATCGGAGACGCAATAGGGCTGGCGGGTTCCGAGCGTCAGGCCGCTGGGGCTCTGATCGTAGGGCGTCTCGGACGGGGTGTGGCCCACTATGGGGCGGTCGGTCTGCAGAATGTGCAGGCGGAAGACATTGGCTTTCGGATCGAGGAGCGTGAGGTTGATAAAGTCGAAGGAGACCAGGCTCCGGAGGCAGCGGCTCAGGTCGGCAAAAAGGGTGGCTAGCTGGCGGTGGGCCGCAATAGATTCGGCCACTTCCAGCAGGGCTTCATAACGCGCGCCGGTGGCGTGCGGCCGGATCGGTGGAGACAAGGGCATCGGGACGTTGCGCAGGGGCTTCCTCAACCGTAGCACACCGTCCGGCGCGTTCGATTTCCTGCACCAGTTCGCGGATGAGGGGGGTGTCCGCCTTGAGAACCACCCCATGCTGGTACATGTCGGTCAAGAGGGACTGCCCGTCGGCATCCACATAGTCCACTTCCTTCAGATCGACGGTGGTTCCGCGGCTTCGGACGGTCGATTGCGCGGTTTGCCAGCATTGGCGTAGTTCGCCCACCCACGCGCCCGAGAGGCGGCCTTCCAGGCGGAAACGGAGCTCCCCGGCGCTGTCGTGCAGCGTGATTTTCAGCATGACCGCTGGAACTGTGGGCACGACGGTTGCCAAATGGGTCAGAACTCCCGATGTCGCCCCGCA
>PLRZ01000505.1:2545-11227 GCA_003164075.1 Bryobacterales bacterium
TCCACGACATCAGGAGTTCTGTGGGTCGGGCGGCGCAGGCAAAGGCGATACGCGGAATGGCGGGCTGGTCGGCAGGGTCCGGTGCCCATATTCCGGCAGTGGCGCTCGTCACCGGCAGGTACACTGGAGATTATGACGAAGGGCATCGGGATGGGCCACCGGCTCACGCTCGCGCTGCTGGCGCTGCTGGCAGTGTTGGCGTACGCCCCTATGCTGACCATCCCGCTGCTTGAGGACGATTACCCCAACTTGTGGCAATCGCAGCAGTTAGGGTCGCCCGCGGATGCCTTGGCGCTGCTCCACAATCCGGTATTCCGTTTGCGCGCCACCAGTTTTTGGGCGATGTACCTGTTGTGGCAGGTGGGCAAACTGGTGCCCCGGGTTTACCACCTGGCGAGCTTGCTGCTGCACATCGCCAATACGTGGCTGGTGTACGGGATCTGCCTGGCGTGGCCGCGGATGCGCGGCGCTGCCGTCTGGGCGGCGGCCTTTTTCGCCATCGCGGAGGGTCACCAGGAAGCGGTGATGTGGTTTTCGGCCATCAACGAACTGCTGCAATTTCTATTTGGAATGGGCGCGCTCTGGTGCTGGATCCGGGGAGGCAGTTGGAGGCTGCAACTGGCCGGTGTGGGGTTGTTCGCGCTGGCGCTGGTGTCGAAAGAGTCGGCAGTAGTGATGTTGCCGCTCCTGGTGCTGGCCGGCGGGCGCGGGGAGTGGCGGCGGACGGCGGTCCGGCTGGTTCCATACGTGGTGTTGGCGGCCGTGGCAGTGGCGGCGGTGATGGCGTCGCGAGGCACTTCCTTCCGCTTTTCCGACGGCAGCTTCAGCTTGCACGCGCCGTTTTGGATCACGTGGCCGAGGAACTACTTCCGGGTGCTGTGGATCTGGGGCTTGGCGGCGGCGGGGGCCATCCTGCCGGTGCGCGACCGTGTGCTCCGCGGGTCGGCGATGGTGGCGCTGGCATGGATCGGAATTGCCTTGGTTCCGTACAGTTTCCTGACGTATTCCACGCAGATTCCCAGCCGCCAGACGTACCTGGCGAGCGTCGGCCTGGCGATGCTTTTCGGCCTGGCGATGGCGCACTGGCAGGCGCGCCGGGGGTTGGTGGCTGCGGTCGCTGTGGTGGTGTTGCTGCATAACGTGGGGTACCTGTGGACGAAGAAACGAAGCCAATTTCTGGAGCGGGCCGCGCCCACGGAGCAATTGATCGAAGTGGCGCGGCGGACGCCTGGGCCGATCTGGGTCCGCTGTTTCCCGCGCAATCGTTTTATCGCCGAGGAAGCGGTGCATTTAGGCGCGGGACACGCGTCATCGGACCTGGTGTGGGATGAGGCGGAAGCGACGCGGCGGGCGGCTACGGTGGTGTTCTGCTATCAGGGGAAGTGACCGGGGGGCGTGAACTTGGTGGGCCTGGAGAGATTCGAGCTCACGACCTCTTCCATGCCATTTAAGAAATATCAATCACTTACGAGAATCTTGGCGAGAAACAAAAGACTTAACGGCGGTGGATTTGGACGCCGGTGGACGCCACGGAGGGCATTTTCACGTTTCGGACTCCGTTCGGACTCCGGGACTTCACGCCTGGATTGGCGCCTGGACTGCTCTTTCGCGCGCGGTTGCCAGCCGTTGTGACGGTTGTCTGCTGAAGGAGACAACATTTTGTTTCCTCATAAGGACGACCCCCTTGCCCAAACTGGAATTGCCCGGCTGAATGCCTACGACGCTTCGCGCTCCAGCCCCAGCTTCACTTTCCCATCGGGGAACACGGCGTACATCTCGAGCCGCCCGCCCATCGCTTCAACGAAGTTCTCAAGCGTGCTGAGGTAGACATCCGTGCGCTGCTCCAACTGCGAAACGGCCGCCTGTGTCATGTCGAGGGACTTCGCGAGTTGTTGCTGTGTCAGATGCCGGGCGGCTCGCAGTTCGTGCAGCGGCATCTCTTTGAGATCCTCGTCGGCGAGACGTCGGGCTTCGGCTCGCGCTTCAGGCGACATCTGCGCCCGAAGTTCACTAAATTTTGTCGTCTTTGGCATTGTTTTCTTCCTCCATCCCGGCAAGGTAGTTATCGTAAATCCGATCTGCCAGCGGTACGTTCTTCTCGTACCACCGACCATCGCCGGTCTTGTCGCCACCCAACAGCAAGAGCGCCACGCGGCGAGGATCGAAAATGTAAAGCACCCGGTAGGGTTGACCGTGGTGTTGTACGCGGAGTTCACGCATCGCGGAGTGACGTGACCCGTTTATTCTGCTGCTGTACGGAAACGGGAGATGGGGGCTACGGTCTTCCAGCAGCAAAACGGCCCTCTCGACCGATATACGTTCGGCTTCGGTGAGTCCGCTCCACCATGCCTTGAATTCATCCGTGACTTCAACATCCCACGCCACACTCAGATTATAATGCAAGACTAATATAAGTCAAGAGTTATGCTCGTGTAGCGAAGGCACCGAGATCGAGCCGCAGTCCTTTTCTCAAAAAAAATTCTAGATTCACGAAGCAGTTATCCTGTCGCAGCCTTGCTGGCGCGCCACAATATAGCCGGGAACGTCAAGCCCGCGACATGCTGGCCGTGCTCGAAGCCGCCCCCCAGGGCTCCTCCGCGAGGGTCCTGGTAGAAGATACGCATTAGTATCAACTTCTCAGCCCGATTTACGCATACCAAGATGAGAATCAGAACTCCTGATGTCGTGGAATCTGCAGTGAGCCCGCAGGTGGGGCAGGCGGTGCTCGCCTGCCCTCGATCCTATTCGAGCCGCGGTCCCAAATTCAGCGCGGGCGGGCAGGCGGCACCGCCTGGCTAAATGAGGATTGCTTCGAGATCTTCGGCAAGGCGCCGGAAGGCGCGGCCAAAGATCGGATTCCGGCGATGCTTCAGGCGTTGCTGACCGAAAGGTTTAAGCTGGCCGCTCACAAGAAAAACAACCCGCGCCCGGCGTATGCGCTGGTGGTGGACAAGAACGNNCCCGAGTTCGAACCGACCTGCTCTATTTCTTTTTCTTCTTGCCCTTGGAAGTCTGCTGCGCGGGCGCGGGCGGTGCGGACGTAGAGTAATCCTTCTTCCACTTATCGAGTATGCCGGCCAACTCGTTACGGATTGTCAGGAATTGCTGACTGTCCGCCTGGTTGTCCTTCTCCACGGGATCGGTCACCAGATCGTAAAGTTCGTTGGGGCCCTTGCCTTCGTTGCGCGACACCAGCTTGTAACGGTCCTCGCGCGCCATGTCGGTATTCCCCAGGTGGGCGCAGACCGACTTACGCCACGGCGACTTCGCCGGCAGGGGTTTGACTTCGACCAGCGGAACATAACTGCGGCCACAAAGATTGCGCTGCGGCAAGGTGAGACTCAGCATGTCGCAAACGGTGGGCACGAGATCGTAGGCGCTCACCAGTTCGGGGCGATGCGCCACCGCGGGAATGTGGCCCCTCCAACTCCACAGCATGGGCGTGGCCACGGCCTCGTCGAACATATTCGGCGGGTCGGAAGCGGCCCCGGAATCCCACAATCCATGGCGGCCCCACAGCGCCCCGCTGGCGGACGTAAACACCACCAGGGTGGAGTCCAGCAGGCCGCGCGCGCGAACTTTGGCGAGCACCGGCCCGACGACGGTACTGTCGAGCGCCGTCACCGCGGCCGCGGCTTTGCGCACATTACCCAGAACGTTGCGCAGCAGTTCCTTGCCGTCCGCCGCGTTGGCGGCCGGCAGATCGGGCGCGTAGCCGTCGAATGGTTCAGCCGCGTACATATCGAGGTACTGCTTGGGCACGTTATCGTAGGGCGGCCGCAGGCTGGGACAGTTCAGGGTAAAGAAGAAGGGCTTGCCCGCCGTTTGTCCATCCAGGAACTGCACCGCCGCGGCACCGTCGCCTTCCTGCGAAGTGTACCCGGCCGCTCTGAGGATACTGGCCAGCGGAACGTCATCCGCGGAAAGGTTGCCGGCGTCGCCCAACTGCATGGGCGTACGGCCGGTGAGCAGGGTGTTGCGGCCGGCCACCGCTGCCGGCACGCAGGAGAAGTGGTTGGTGAAGCGCATGCCCATCTGCGCCAACAGGTCCAGATTGGGAGTGCGCACCTGCTTATTCCCGTAAGCGCCGAGCATAAAAGCGGGGAGTTCATCCACCAGGATCAGCAGGATTCCGGGACGCAGGGCCGCCGGCTTCTTCTTTGCCGCCAATGCGGGCAAAGCCAGACTGCCAAAAAAGAAGGTTCGTCGAGAGACAAGCATGGTCAAATATCAAGTATAAGCGCTGGCGGAGTTGTTGACGGGGTAGGCCGCGCATTATAGTTGATTTGGGCCGATGAACATCCCGAATGCGCTGACCATTCTCCGAATCTTCTTCGTACCGCTGCTGGTGGCGGCACTGGTGCAGGACAAAGGCCTCGTTTGGATGAGGCCGTTCGCGGTGACCAACGAATGGTTGGCGCTGGCGATCTTCCTGGTGGCCGCCGGCACGGACCTGCTGGACGGCTATCTGGCCCGGCGCTGGAAGCAGGTCACCACCGTCGGCACGCTGCTCGATCCCATTGCCGACAAACTGCTGATCTCCGCCGCGCTGATCTCCCTGGTGCAGGTGCGGGTGTTGCCGGGATGGATGGCGATTCTGATTGTCGGCCGGGAATTCGCCGTCTCCGGACTGCGGCAGATCGCCGCCGCGGAAGGCTACACCATCAAGGCCAGCGACCTGGGCAAAACCAAAATGTTCTCCCAGGTGATGGCGGTTTCCTGCCTGCTGCTGGCCGTGCGGCACCCGGCGCTGCAAATTCCGGGGATGATCCTGATGTGGATCGTGGTGGTCTTCGCGATGCTCTCGGCGGTCAGTTATTTCCGCAAGTTCTGGCACAAGGTGGACCAGCGGACCAAGCTCGGACGGCGGCGGGAACTACTGGCGCTGGAGCGCCGCAGACAGCGGATGGAAATGCGTCAGAGGCGGTCCAGAGGGTCGGGCGGCTTGGGCGGCGAGACGATCTGGAAGCCGCCTGAAGTGAACTGAACGGTGCGGATCTGGCCTTTGGGCCCCACCGCTCCCACCGGCTTGCCGTTCAACGTCAGGGTAGCTCCGCCGGCGTTGCCCAAGCGCACTCTCACTTCGCCATCGGCATCGATATTGCGGCTCTCATGCGGCTGCAAAACGCCCTCGAATTGGACCTTTCCGTTGGCTTCGGCGCGGATCCACACCTGTTCGTCGGCGGTGATGCCGACACGCACGGTGGCATTCGGGTTGGACGCCGGAACCGGTACTGCGGGAGTGGCGGCGGGCGGCGTGGGTTGTTCCGCGGATGCTTGCGTGACCGGGGGTGGGGCTACCTCGGGAGCCGGAGTGGACACCGGCGGATTCTCGACCGGCGGCGAAACCGAAGGCGCGGGTTGTGGGGCCTGAATCGCCTTTAGCGGGGACTGGACTTCATGCGCCAGCGCCTGGTGGCGCGGTCTTTGCCACCACCAATAGACACCCGAGCAGACTAACATCAGGGCCACCAGCAACACTCCAGCTCTGACCCAGGACGGCAGCGACGTGCGGCGGTCGCTGATGGACTGCCAGTTTTCCCCGCCGTCCAAATCCATCACCGGCACGTTCGGTTTGGGCTTATCGGAAAGCTGGGAAACCAGGGGTTCCCGCTCCGCGGCCTGCTCCATTTCAGCCAGCAGTTCATCCGCGTCCAGACCGAGATAACCGGCGTATTGGCGAACGAAACTCTTGGTAAAAACGCCCCCGGGCAGCTTGGCAAGATCGTCCTGCTCGATTGCCTCCAGGAACCTGCCGGAGATTTTCAGTTCGCCGGCGATCGTCGATATTTCGAGATTTCGTCTCTGCCGCTGGCGGCGGAGCGTGTCGCCGATAGAGGTCATGCTAAAGTGAACCCTTAACCCCATCATACTACGGGGAAATTTACATCCGTGTTCGCCACCCTGCTAGCATATTCGGTTGATCTCCGTGGTGATCGTCAATTGGAACCAGCGAAGCTTCCTGCGCGCGTGCCTGACCTCCCTGGCGCGGCAGACGGGGGTGGAGTTCGAAACCATCGTGGTGGACAACGGCTCGCGCGACGGATCGCCCGATCTGGCGGAGGCGGAATTCGGCGCGCGGGTGATTCGCAACCTCGACAATCGCGGCTTCTGCGCCGCCAATAACCAGGGGATTGCCGCCGCCCGCGGCGAATTCGTGGCCCTGCTCAATAACGACGCCGAGGCCGAACCGGGCTGGCTGGCCGCGCTCGAGCGGGCCTGCACGCGCTCGCCCGAGGTCGGCATGGCAGCCAGCAAAGTGCTGGTGTGGGAAGATCCGCGCCGCATCGACAAGGTGGGGCACCTGATTTATCCCGACGGCCAGAATAAAGGACGCGGCAGCGGCGCGCTCGACACCGGGCAGTACGACCGCGAGGAGGAAGTGCTCTGGCCGGACGGCTGCGCGGCCATGTATCGCAAAGAAATGCTGGACCGCATTGGAGGCTTCGACGAAGATTTTTTCGCCTACGGTGACGATGCCGAACTGGGTCTGCGCGCGCGCATCGCCGGCTGGAAGTGTGTCTACACGCCGGAAGCGGTGGTGCGGCACCATCGCGGGTCCACCCTGGGGAAGGATTCGGCGTGGCGGCTGGAGTTGATCGAGCGCAATCGCCTGCTGCTGGCCTTCAAACTGTTTCCGTGGCGCCTGCTGTGGCTGAACCCTTTTTATTTCGCCGCGCGCGTGCTGGCGGGCTATGCGGCGGCGCGGCGCGGCGCCGGTGACACGGCCTATTTTCCCGGCGCCGGCGGCAAATGGAAAATGGCCAAGGCGTTCGTGAGGGGCGACCTGGGAGCGCTCCGTCTGCTGCCCCGCATGTTGCGCAAACGGACCGCGGTCCGCCGTCTGCGGCGCCTTTCGTCAGGCGATGTCCGGCGGCTGATTCTGGCCCACCGGCTGAGCCTGAAGGAAACCACATGAGCGAATGCCCCATGTGCGGCAACACGCGCGCCACTCTGCTGTTCCGGCAGACCGACCGGCTGTATCGAACCACCCAAACGCAATTCGCCGTGGTGCGTTGCGGGCAGTGCGGCCTGATCCGCCTGGACCCACAACCCTCACCCGAGGAATTGCGCCTCTACTACCCGGACACCTACTGGTTCGCGCCGGACCCGAGCCTGGTGGGGCGCCTGGAAGAGTGGTATCGAACGGCCGTGCTGCGTGGGCACGTCCGCTTTGTGGAGCGGGCCCTGCGCAGTTCGAACGCGCGCGGACCGCTGCTCGACGTGGGTTGCGGCGGCGGGCTCTTCCTGGGAATGATGCGCCGGCGCGGATTCCGCGTAGTCGGCCTGGACATGTCGCGCGAGGCGGCGGCCGTGGCGTGGCGTCATCAGACTGTACCGGCGGTGGCGGCAAACCTGGAACATGCGCCCTTCCGTCCGGGGAGTTTCGCGGGCATCACCATGTCGCACGTGCTGGAGCATTTGCCCGACCCGTGCGTCTATCTGGCTGCGGCCCACCGGCTGCTTCAGCCCGATGGCCGCCTGGTGCTCCACGTGCCCAACGCCGCCTCGCTGCAGTTCCACCTTCTGGGCCGCCGGTGGAACGGGATCGACGTGCCCCGCCACTTGTTCGACTATCGCGACCGCGACGTGGAGCGCGTCCTCGAATTGATGGGCTTTGAAGTGGTGCGGCGCAGTTATTTTTCACTGCGCGACAATCCCGCCGGCTTGGCGATCAGCCTGGCGCCGGGGCTCGACCCCATGGCGCGCCGGGTTCGAAAGGTGCGCGAAGGCGCGGCCACCAGGCTGGTGAAAGACCTGGCGCACCTGGGGCTGGTCGTCGCGTCGCTGCCCTTCACCCTGGCCGAAGCGGCGGTGGGCGCGGGCAGCACGGTGATGATGGAGGCGCGGCGCCTATGAGCTATGCGTCGCTGGCGTACCGCTTGCCCCGGCCGCTGCGGCGGCACATTCTGCACTTCGAAGAGGAGCTCGCCGACGCGGTGGCCGCGCTGGCCAAGGCATTGCCCGCCGGAGTTCGCATTCTGGATGCCGGCGCCGGGGAGGGCCAATACGCGCACTATTTCGCGCGACAGCGATACTGCGGCGTGGATCTCGCGGTGGGCGACGCCGCCTGGGACTACAGCCGGCTCGACGTGCTGGCCGATCTGACGGCGCTGCCGTTTCGAGCGGGCGCCTTCGACGCCGCCATCAACGTGGTGACGCTGGAGCATCTGCCGGAGCCCGGCCTGGCACTGGCGGAAATCGCGCGCACGCTCGGGCCCGGCGGCCGGCTGCTGCTGGCCGCGCCGCACGAATGGGAGGTCCACCAGGCGCCCCACGATTATTTCCGCTTCACGCGCTACGGCTTGCGGTACCTGCTGGAAAAGGCGGGGCTCGAGCCACTGGAGATCCGCGCGGTGGGCGGTTATTTCCGGCTGGTCGCGCGGCGGCTGCTCAACGGGCTACAATTCTTCACAGGGGGCGTGCGCTGGCTGGGATTCGTTCCCGCGGCGATGGTGTTGGTTCCCCCGGCGCTGATCCTGCCGTTTCTGGACGCGCTCGACCGCGAGCGCAACTTCACAGCCGGATACATCTGCACGGCCCGCAAGCGGCCATAGTCCGCGAATCGGAAAAGGTGACATTTTGGATGGAGTGATCGTAGTCGACAAACCGGAGGGATGGACCTAGCACTACGAGGTGGCCAAGATGCGCGGCATTGCGCGGACGAAACGGATCGGCCAT
>PLRZ01000671.1:0-2186 GCA_003164075.1 Bryobacterales bacterium
TTCCTCATGTGCTACATTGTAGCGCCACTCGATTACCCCTTGGTTTGGCTGCTCCCCCCACGGGAGATATCGCGGAAGCGAGTGGCATTGCTCAGAGGCCAGAGTTGGAGAATTGTGCTCGCGGCAAAGAATTGTCGATCCGCCAGGGAGCGGTTTTGCCGTTANNAGTTTCGCGACAGAAACCAGTTAGTACAACGTTTCATAAATACAGTCTCGTATTTCGCACCCAGGGCTAACGCTCCTTTACGGTCGCGGCTCGGTAAGCGACTTCACTCCGAGCCGGGCCCGTCAGCGAGCGACCAGGCAACAATATGTTAGCGTACTTCTGAAATGACCGACTTAGCGCGAGTATCACTTCCGCGTGTTACTCCACACGGTCGCCGTGCCGTAAGGCGTGAGCCGCACTGGTCCAACCAAACCGTAGGGCTGCACTAACCCGCGGTTCGCCACATCATCGTCAATCCTGGCCAACCGGTTGTTCAGCGTGGTTGCGACGCGCACGACGATGGAATTCCGGCCGGCCTTCAGGTCGCGAAGGGCTTGCCGATGATCCGGCGCGCGGCCCGATCGGGCCCTGGCTTACTCCGTCCTCTGGAAACGCACCGCCAGGAAGGGTCTGCCGGGTAGTTTCATGGTGAACTTGCCTTCGAAAGTCCCTGGAACCGGAGTAATCGCCATTTCCCATGGGTCAATGAAGTCCGCACGGTACTTTGCTCCTGGAGCGAGGTCGAATTCGTACTCCGCGGGTTGATGCGTATCGAAGTAGAACAGGTAGTACCGTCCGGGCTGGCCAGCTCCCAGATAATAGTTCGAAATGCTGTTTAGCCCTTCGGCGGGCGCCGACTCCAGGATCGTGCGGAGGAATGCGATTCGTTGCGGGCTTTGCCCTTTCAAAACCCCGCCCTTCGACCACCACAGTATGTCGTTCGGATCCAGGTATGTCTCGCCGTGGCCTACATAGCCGCCCGCGACCGTGCCGATCCAGATGCGCCGGACCAGTTCCTGCGCGGAGATGTTGCCCCACCTCCGAGGGATATTGCCCTCGTACTGGCACTCGTCGTCGATCACGGGTTTCGCGTACTGCGCGGTGTAGTCTCTGATTTTGGCCGCGTCGTCGCCCTGAAAGCTGACATGCGTGACCCACGGCTTGGAGTGATCGTACATGGTGACGCTATGGTGGATCGAGCGCAGATGACCATAGGGGTCCTTTTCCTGGACGATGCCGAAGAACCGGTCCCAGTCCTCCACCTTCTTGGTCTTGACGAGGTCCCACTCATTGGCGAGCGACCACCACACATTGCGGTAAGCCGCCAGGCGGGCGACCACGTAGCGAAGGTAACGGTCGTTTGTCTCGGCCGGCATGCTGTTATAGCCCCACCGGTCGTAGGGGTGAAACAGAATCAGGTCGGCCTCGATGCCGAGCGCCTCCAGGTCCAGGATGCGGTGTTCCAGGTGGTCGAAGAATTTCGGGTTGAAGCGGGAGAAGTCGTTGACTCCCGCGGCGCTCCGCTCGAACGGGTAATAAACCGGCTCGTTGCTGTTGTAGGCGTAGCTCTTCGGGAAGAGGCACATTCGAATCTTGTTGAATGGCGCCGAGCGGAGGGTTTGCAGCGTCTGTAGTTCTAGTGCTTCGCCCTGGTGGGTCCAGGCGTACGCCGTGGTTCCGATCGGCACATAAGGCGTGCCGTCCTCATAGGCGAAGTGAGTCGTGTAACGGACACGAACCGGGCCGTGGTTGTTGCCTGCGGAGGCTACGGCGGTGAACTCTCCACGCTTGCCATCGAGGGCGGGGGCATTGCTCGACGTGAGGTAAGTCCATTGGCCCATTTCATCCGGCATGAAACGGACGCGGTAGACGCCGTTCCCGTCATAGAACCCGTCGACCGTCACGACGCGGTTGCGGATGCCAAACGCGGCTTGCAAGCGGACATCCACGAAAGGGTTGCCGGTGGATGGTCCCGCGAGCGTGACCTGATAGACGCCCCAACGCTCCACGGGTTCCGCGGCTGCCAGACTCAGACAGAACAGAACGCCGATGATGAATCGCATCGTCCCTCCAAATTCTGAATGTACTCCGATTGCATGTTTCGGGGCGGATGCCGATTGGGACTCGATCGGCTCGCCAGGGAGCGTAGTGACGCTAAGGAGCTGTTAAGAAATAAACTTGCCTAACGCTCCCTCACGGT
>PLRZ01000671.1:2227-4539 GCA_003164075.1 Bryobacterales bacterium
AACTTCCGAAACGGTGTACTAACCTCGCGACGCCATCTCAATCGTGACTTCTTTCAGCCCTGGCGCCGAGGCGGTCAGGGTCACGGCTCCGGCGGTTCGCTGGGCGCGGACTATTACCAGCGCTTTGCCGTGGAACAGCTTTCGCCGATTGCCCTGGTACGGTTCCTCGCTGGTCATGTCTCCGCTCCCCACGGCGGCGATAGTTCCCGGGCCCTTGAGGCTGAAACTCACTTGATGTTCCGCGTGGGGATGCGGCTGGCCGTTGGCGTCTACCGCTTCCACCGTCACGAACGCGAGATCCTGGCCGTTCGCGCGCAACCGGGTCCGGTCGGCGGTCAGGCGGACTCGCGCGGGTTCCCCGGCCGTACGCAACACGGATTCCGCAATCGCCTTGCTCCCCTGTAGCGCGACTGCCTTCAAAACGCCGGGCGCATAAGGCACGCTGAAGTTCGCCTTGAACCGCTCCGCGCGGGTGGTGTGTCTCTGGGCGACAGGCACGCCATTCAGGTAGAGGCGCACCGCGTCGGCCCTGGAGTAGATCTCCACAGCGAGCGGCTTACCCTCGTGCCCGGGCCAAGTCCAGCTCTGGTAGACCGGATAGGCGCCCCAGCGCGTCACGTGCAGTTCGCGGCCTTCCGGCGGGGGCTGCCGCACGCCGAGATAGAGCTTCTCGCCGCGGTCCCAGACGATGTTGCGGTAGTGCGCGCTGGCCTTGCGTTGGCCGCAAATATCGATATCGCCGCAGTCCGCGCCGTGACAGGGATACGGGGCCCCGTAAGCCTCCCTGCTGGTGTCCTTCAGATCGCGGTAGTACCACCGTCCGAGGCCCGATTCGCCCAGGTAATCGATCGCCGTCCAGACGAAATCGCCGACGATGTACGGGAAGTCGTTCACCAGGGCCCAGTAATCGAAAGTCGTCTGGGGGTACGATTCGGTGCAGGCCATGAGCCTTGCAGGCACGCGCTGGTGGTCGGCCACGTGGTTTTCGAGGTTGTAGTTATAGCCGCCTAAATCGAGCGCGGAATAGAATCCGTCGGTGTTGGGCCAATTAGGGACCAGGTTCAGGGCCGAGGCGATGGGGCGCGTGCCGTCGAGCGAGCGCAGGTAGTCCGCGATCGTCTTGGCTTCCTGGGCGCCCAGCGGCTCGCCGCGCTCCGGGATCTCATTGCCGATGCTCCAAATCGCCACGGACGGATGATTGCGGTCGCGCAGCACCATGGCGTCGATATCGCGCTGCCACCAGTCCTGGAACGCCACGCTGTAATCGAACGGGTTCTTGCCGCGCGACCAGCAGNNCCGGCGAGGGCGGGTTGTGCGCGGTCCGAATGGCGTTGAAGCCGGATTGCTTCAGGATTTCAACGCGCCGCTCCTCCGCGCGGTCGAACGCGGCGGCTCCCAGCGGACCGTTGTCGTGATGCACGCAGCCGCCGGTCATTTTCAACGGCTTCCCGTTCAACAGGAATCCCTTCCCGGCGGACCACTCGATGGAGCGGATGCCGAATGGCGTAGCCACTTCGTCCACCGCTTTGCCGTCTTCGATCATTCGCGTCACCGCGCGGTAGAGGTTCGGAGATTCGGGCGACCAGAGCGTGGGCGTCTCAACCGTGATTTCCCGATTCACCTCGACCGATTGCCGCGGGTCCACCGCGGCGTTGCTATCCGACTGGCCGGCGGCAGCGCCGGAGGGGCCGTAGACCACCGTGCGCAACGCCACCTTCGAGGGCGCGCCGGAATCGTTGGCGATGCGGGTCTTCACCGAAACCCTGGCCCGCGCGGCGTTCACTTCCGGGGTAGTGACGAAAACACCCCAGGGCGCCACGTGCACCGCGGCGGTGACGTTCAGCCACACATGGCGGTAGATGCCGGAGCCCGCGTACCAGCGGGAGTTTCGATGCTTGGATTGGTCAACCCGGACGGCCAGCACGTTGTCCGGGCCGGGCTTCAGGCGCCCGGTCAGATCGTGGGAGAAGCTGGTATAACCGTAGGGGTGCGTGCCCAGCTCCTGGCCATTGATGTATGCCGTCGCGTTCATGTAGACACCTTCGAACTCGACGCTGACGCGCCTGCCGCTCCAAGCGTCCGGGACGTTGAAGATCCGGCGGTACCAGCCCACGCCGGCGGGGAAGAAGCCACCGCTGCCGCCCATGGGGTTTGTGGGATCGATCCGGCCCTCGATGCTCCAGTCGTGCGGCACGTCTACGGTTCGCCAACCGGCCGCGTCGTAGGCGGGGGCTTCGGCCCCGGCCGGATCGCCAAGAAGAAACCGCCAGTCGTGATCGAACAACAACCGCTCGCGCAGCGGTTGCTCCGGG
>PLRZ01000545.1:0-378 GCA_003164075.1 Bryobacterales bacterium
CATACTATGGCGTTCAACGTCGCGGGATGGCCGGGTGTAGTGGTCCGTTGCGGCGAATCGAGCACCGGACTGCCGATCGCGGTGCAGGTAGTGGCTGCTCCGTGGCGCGAAGATATCGCGCTCCGCGTGGCGCTGTCGCTGGAGGAGGCGATGGGAGGGTGGAAGGCGCCGGAGTTATGCGGGGCCAGGTAAGACAGGAGAGCCCGCTGTTCTCCTGGTTCGAACGTATTCGGAATTCCTCGCGGCGCCAGTCCGGACGTGCTCTTGGCCTGCCGGCTCGTCACACCACGCTAAGCGGCCGCGAAACAATAAGCTGACCAAATGTCTCGAACGTCAGAACTCCTGATGTCGCACTGCAATTTCTGCCTGGCGGGGAAA
>PLRZ01000545.1:438-2664 GCA_003164075.1 Bryobacterales bacterium
ATATTTCTTCGCGGCTCCTAAGGAACAAAGGCAGCGGTGGGAGTTCCATCAAGGAAAAATGACTCGCACTTCTCCTTGATAGGAGTTGTTCTTCTAATGTGTCTTGCTGGCCGCGGTCAGAGCAGCTACATGGGAAGGAAAGCTCCCGAAGATGTGGCCTCCGCGAAGGCGTACTTCGAGTTGCTTCGGCAAGGCCAGTAGGAGCAAATCGAAGGCAATCTCGACTCCAGCATCAGAGGCCCCGGCGTCCACGCCAACCTTACCGCAGTGGCGCCACATAAGATGCGGGAAATCCGCACGTCCGGTTCGGAGTGGGGGAGGCAGGCAGCTCTCCGCCGCCTGCCTCTCTACTCTACCGGCTCTGCTTGAGACCTATGCAAGAGCCGCGGCCAAAGGGAGCGTTATGCTTACTCTTCTTTTGCCTCTTCTTTTGCCACTATCACGGTAACTTCCGCCGTCACGTCTTTGTGCAGCTTCACCGGCACCTTGAACTCGCCCAGGCTCTTAATGGGATCGTCCAGTTGAATCTTGCGCCGGTCCACCGTGAAGCCTTTCGCCGCCAACCCATCGGCCACATCTTTCGAGGTTACCGACCCGAATAACTGGTCGTTCTCGCCGGCCTTCTGGTTGATGGTAATGCTTACGCCGGTCATCAGCTTGGAAAGCTCCTGCGCCTCTACCTGCAGCTTGGCTTCCTTACGCAAATGGGCCTGCCGTTCCTGCTCGATGATCTTCTTATTGGACCCGCTCGCCGAGACCGCCAGCTTCTTGGGGAGCAGGAAATTGCGGGCGTATCCCGGGGCCACTTTGACTACCTGGCCGCGGGTGCCCAGATTGGCAATGTCTTCTCTTAGTATTACGTCCATGACATTTTCCTCCCGCCCTTAGAACTGCGCCGCGAACGGCAGCAGCGCAATGTTGCGCGCCTTCTTGATGGCGTCGGTAAGGCGCCGCTGGTGCGGTGCGCATACGCCCGAAATGCGGCGCGGGACGATTTTTCCCCGCTCCGCCACAAAGGCGTGAAGCATCTTCACGTCCTTGTAATTGATGTCGTCGATCTTTTCGACGCAGAACCGGCACACTTTCTTGCGCCGGAAATATTGCTTCTTCTGGGTGGCGACCGCCTTGTCGCCGCCGGTGGGCCGCTGTGCGGCGCTGCCTGGTCTTCCTTTGGATTCAGCCATGACTTAGCTCTCCTTCGGCATGCCGGGCAGTACCGCCGGCGATTCTGTCATCTGTTGCGCCAACGACGGCGCCAAGCCCGGAGCCGGGCTGGAAGGCGCCGATGCCGCCCGCTTCGCCGCCCGCTTGTCGCGAACTTTCTTCCGCTTGTCCAGGCGCTTCAAGGTCTCGTCGATGCGCACCGTCAGGAATTTCAGCACCACGTCCGCTACGCGCAAACGGCGTTCGAACTCGTGCACGTGCTCCGGCGCGGCGGTGAACTGGAATAACACATAAGTGCCTTCCCGGTACTTTTCCACCTTGTAAGCCAGCCGGCGCTTACCCCACTTATCGACTTTGTCTACCGTAGCGCCCAGCGCGGTCAAGTGCGTCCGTAGCTGCTCTACGAACGCATCCACCTCTTCGTCCGGCACATCCGGCTTGATTATGAACAGCTCTTCGTAAATCCTCATGCTTCCTCTTCATGTAAGCCAGGGGCGCGACGATTGTATCTCGTCATGGCCTTTTCGACGCCCTCGGCAATTATGGCGCGAACCGCATCGGCTGCGTAGTCGATGAATTCGTCCAATTCCGTGCGCTGCGAGCGCTTCATCGGCGCCAGCAGGTATTCCGTGCCACCGTTCAACGGATGGCCCGGGTGAACTCCCAATCGCACCCGCACAATGTCACTGGTTCCCAGGCTGCCGATCACCGACTTCATGCCGTTGTGACCCGCCGCCGAACCCTTAGTCTTAATCCTCAGTGCCTTCCAGCCCAAATCCAGCTCGTCGTATACCACTACCAGCCGGCCTACATCAATGGAGTGCTTTTCCATCAGCGGCTTGAGCGACGTGCCGCTGAGATTCATAAACGTTTGCGGCTGGGCCAGCATCACCGGCTGCCCGTCGATCTCGCCCAGGCCCACGAGCGCCCTGGAATCTTTGCGGGTGATGCGAATGCCGTGCCGCGCGGCCAGCCGGTCCACGGTGAGGAACCCCATATTATGCGGCGTAAGAGCGTACTCCTCGCCCGGATTCCCAAGACCGGCCACCAGGAACATGACAA
>PLRZ01000545.1:2753-9209 GCA_003164075.1 Bryobacterales bacterium
CTCGGTCACGTCCACCACGAACTTCTCCGGGATATCGTCCGGCAGACATTCGATTTCGATGGCGCGGGTGATGACTTCGAGCAATCCGCCCTGCACCTTCACGCCCTTGGCTTCGCCCGTGGTAAACACCGGCACGCTGACGCGGATGCGCTTGGTGAGGTCGATCCGCTTGAAGTCGGCATGCAGCAGCGTGCCGCGGATGGGATCGAGCTGCTGGTCGACCACCATCACCGGGGTGGTTTCGCCGCCCGCAATTTCCAGTTTGAAAATGGTGTTGTAGCCGGTAGCGCTACGGGTGATCTTGGCGATCTCGCGCGGATTCACCGAAACCGAAACGGGATCTTTGAAAGCTCCGTAAATAACCGCCGGGATCTGCCCCGCACGGCGTGTACGGTGCGCTTCGTTTTTGCCGCGCGAGGTACGCACCTCGGCGGCCACTGTAATATCTTTTACCACTTCATTCTCCTTGGGGATCGAAGTCCGGTTCCGTAAAGGCCGTTCCTGCCGCCCTTACCTCGTGGGTTCGAGTGCCCGTAATCTTAAATAAACAACACACTCACCGAAGTCTCTTCGTGGATCGACCGGATGGCATCCGCCATCAGATGGGCGATCGACAACTGCTTAATCTTGCTCGATTTCTCACCCGCTTCGGAAAGCGGAATGGAATTCGTGACTACTACTTCCGACAAACTCGACTCTTCGATCCGGCTCACCGCCGGACCCGACAGCACCGCGTGGGTAGCGCAGGCCGAAACACTCGCCGCGCCCTTTTCGAGCAGCGCTTCCGCGCCCTTTACCAACGTGCCTGCCGTATCGATCAGGTCATCCACCAACAGGCAGTGGCGCCCTTTCACCTCGCCAACCACATTCATCACTTCGGCGATGTTGGCTTCTTCCCGCCGCTTGTCGATGATAGCCAACGGAGAATTCAACCGTTTGGCG
Source organism: Bryobacterales bacterium (assembly GCA_003164075.1). Next base: position 3,696 of record PLRZ01000545.1, read on the forward strand.
AACGCCCTGGCCCGCTCCACGCCCCCGGCATCCGGCGATACCACCGTCCGGCCCGTGACGTTTTGCGCTTTGAAATACTCGATCATCACCGGCGACGCGAACAGATGATCCACCGGGATATCGAAAAAGCCCTGAATCTGCGCCGCGTGTAAGTCCAGCGTCAGAACCCGGTCGGCCCCCGCCGTTTCCAGCACGGCCGCAACCAGCCGGGCGGAGATCGGAACCCTGGGTTTGTCCTTCCGGTCCTGGCGGGCGTATCCATAATAGGGTAACACTGCGGTGATGCGCTCTGCTGAGGCCCGTTTCAGGGCGTCCAGCATGAGCAGCAATTCCATGAGGTTGCGTTCCACCGGCGTACAGGTCGGCTGGATCACGAAAACGTCGCCGCCGCGCACGTTTTCCTGAATCTGCAGGTAGATCTCGCCATCCGCGAATTGCTTCACCATGCAATTGCCCACCTCCATATCAAGGTGGCTGGCGATCTCCGTGGCCAATGCGGGATTGGCGTTCCCGGTAAACAGTTGCAGACGGTCGTGAGTCATCGAGCGTATCGGCTTTGCGGCGGCCATGTTCTCCCGGTAATATGTTCTTCGAGCGTCCGCCACCACATCCGGCGATAGCGGGAGCGCGTTACTAGCGACACTGGAAATGCCTTCCCGGCACCCCACGATTGTAGCGCGACTGAAATCCGGTTACGGTCCGGAAACAGTCCGAACAGCGCCGAACCGCTTCCCGTCATGAGGGCCACCGAAGCTCCCGCCCGCAACAATCGCTTCTTGATTGCGGCCAGGCTGGCGTGCTGTTCGAAGACCACGTCTTCGAAATCGTTGTGGGGAAGCGACCCCATACCCCGCCCCCACACTTGAGACTGGAAACTAAATATTTTATTTTCTTGCGATTCGCTTGTCAATCGGGGGCTCAGGTCGCGATATGCCTGGGCCGTGTCGACATGCAGCCCGCTGGCCACCACCAGGCCGTTCCGCGGCGGCCCGTCAGGCAGGGGAAAAAGCTCCGTGCCGCGCCCGATCCCCACCGCCGTCCCGCCCAGCAGAAAAAACGGCACGTCGCTGCCCAGCCGCTGGCCGAGTTCGCACAGCTTCGGCGGATCGAGTTCGCGCCCCGCCAGCACCGGCAGCGCCAGCAGCACCGCCGCCGCGTCCGACGATCCACCGCCCAGTCCGGCGCCCATGGGAATGCGCTTCGTCAGCCGCATTTCCACGCGCCCGCCGGTGCGCATGGCTTCCAGCACCAGGTGCGCCGCGCGCGTCACCAGGTTGTCGGGGATGGCCAGGCTGTCCTGCAATTCGACCACGGTCTTGCGCCCCGGAGTGAAGGCGATCTCGATGCTGTCCGCCAGGGAGATGGTCTGAAAGACGGTGCGCAGTTCGTGGTACCCATCGGGCCGCTTACCGAGGACGCGCAGGTCCAGGTTGAGCTTTGCCAAAGCGCGCAGACGCACGCGGCGGGGGGCGCTCATACGTCGTACTGCAGCAGAGAGAATACCTCGTTCCCGGCCAGTTTCCGCCGCCCGTTGAGGAACGTCAGTTCCACTACGAAGCCCAGCCCCACGACCGTGGCGCCGGCCTCCCGCACCATACTCGCCACTGCGGCAGCCGTGCCGCCGGTAGCCAGCAGGTCGTCGACAATCAGCGCGCGCGTGCCGGGGCCGACGGCATCNNTCGAGCACGTCCTTGCCGTATTCCAGATCGTAGCTCACGCTGACGACCTCCGCCGGCAGCTTCTTGTGCTTGCGCACCGGCACAAATCCCGCACCCAGCGCGTAGGCCAGCGCCGGCGCGAAGATGAAGCCCCGCGCTTCGATTCCCAGCACCACGTCCACTTTCAGGTGGCCATAGTGCGCTTTCAGCCCGTCGATGACGCCCGCCAGCCCGGCGGGATCTTTCAACAGCGTGGTGATGTCGTAGAAGAGAATGCCCGCTTTGGGAAAGTCGGGCACCTCGCGAATCAGCGTCTTCAAATCTGGCATTAGATTCCGTTATACCAGGACTCGCGGCGTGTCTGTAGGCTTTGGAGGCGTTGTTGCGGGCAGCCGCAGAGGAAGAAGGTTTTGAGTATCCTCAGAAAAGGGCCGAGGGTGATGACCACGCTTTCCGAGCGAGACATTCAACGCAATACGCGGGCGATTGCTCATGCCATTGCCCAGCAGGAACTGGAGGGCTTGAAGGCGCCGGCGCCCACCGATGCCGATCTTCGCCGTGCCGCGCGGGGCGAGATCGACACCGACGAAGTCATCCGCAATATTCACCGCCGCATCCGGAATGCCGCGCTACTCCGATAACGATCCTTACATCGATCCGGCGACCGGCGTCTTAAGAAACCGCCTCGACATTGCCGACGAGGCCACCCTCGAACAGGCTGAAGCGGCCTTTGTGGCGACCCGTTCTTACGAGCTTTCACGGACGCCGTGCGAAGGACGTTTCGATCTCGCGCACTTACAAGCGATCCACGCTGCCAAGTAAGTTTCAGGCGATCCTGTGGTCACCCACCGTTTTGCCTGCTTCCAGATGGATGAAGGCCTCCAGTGGCGCTGTGAGCCCTTCACACCATGAATCGTCGCCATGATATCTCAATCTGAGTTAAGTAAGCGGCATTGGGCGGTTACGCCGCCGGCGCCGGGCGGCGACAACCGATAGCGACAATAAAGCGGTGAACGCCATCGGCAGGGTGCCGGGTTCGGGCACCGTAGTCACGTCAGCCAGGGTGATGACGGGCGGGGCGTTGAAGGGACTGTCCTCCGATGCGATCCACCCGCCGGTATCGCCGGTCAGGCTGAAGCCGTTGTTGAATATCAGGGCGAAGTGGCCTTGGCCGGCACACGGTGAGGTATCGGCATTCCCGGAAGTGCAGCCGGGCGCCAGGGGCGGAATGCCCTGATCGCCGTTGGCCGGACTCACGCCGGAGAACACGAAATCGAGCTGGCCGGTGGAATTGTCATAGGAGAGGGCGCAGGTGAGGAAGAAGGGATTGGGCAGCGAGTCGCCAGCGCCGTTGCAGATGAATTCCCGGTCGATCAGGTCGACGAGTCCCGGCTTGACGGTGACCTGAAAGGTGATACTGGTGATGACTTCGCCGGTATCGTTAAACAGGTCGAGGAAACCGCCGCCGGTGGTCTGGCTGGGAGTAAATCCGGTGAAGAGGCTGAGGGCCGTGCTGAAGCTGCCGGCATCCATGCCCATGGCAGGGTCGGTTATGGTGCCCGCAGAGGCGCTACCACTGTAAGCCATCACAAGAGCACTCAGAACCAGCAGTTTTGTCGGTCGCATTCCAACCCATGGTGGCGCAAAGGCAAGCGCGCGTCAAACGGCAGGGTACTATTTGACTTCAGCGCCGTCGGGTTTCACCCGGACTTCGTGCTTTTTCCCGTCCTTGCCGGTGTATTGGGCCTCATACGGGGTGGCGGTACCGCGGGTTACGGTCTCCGGCGGCCTTCTTTTGGATGGCGGCTCTGGCGGCAGGGGGAAGGTTGTCGAGGGCAGTCTCATCCTCCACTTCGGTGACGGCGCCTTGGGCGTCGATGTCGAAGTCGCGGTGCTTGCCGTTGACCATGGTCTCGATCTCATAGCTGGTTTTGCCGTTTTCGGTCTCTTTGGAGATGGCCTTGATGTCGGCGCCTTTGGTCTGGTCTTGCACCGTCTTTTGGACGGCGGGCGGCAAGTCTTTCAGGGCTAGTTTTTGTTCGGCGGCGCCGGCGAGGAGGGTAGCGGCGAGCAGGGTTACGAGTAGTTTCATGGTTCTTAACTGTGGCGTCATAAGTAGTTGCGCATCCGCTCCCTCGCGGTCGCGGCTCGGTATCGGCTGCGTACCGAGCCGCACGCGTCAGCAAGCGGTTGGTCCCGCAGAGATTCATGTCGTCATGTTTAGCTGTGGCGGATGACCAGCACGTCGCCGTCCTTCACGATGTACTCTTTGCCTTCCAGGCGCAGCAGCCCTTTTTCGCGGACTCCGGGGTAGCCGCGATGGTCCACCAGCGCCTTCCAGTTCACTACCTCGGCGCGGATGAATTTCTTTTCGAAATCGGAATGGATGGCGCCGGCTGCCTTCACGGCGGGGGTATGGACGGGGATGGTCCAGGCGCGGCATTCGTCTTCGCCGGCGGTCAGGAAGCTCATCAGTCCGAGGAGCGCNNCCAGGTAATCGCGCTGCTCTTCGCGCGGCAGTTCGGAGAGTTCGGCTTCCACTTTGCCGCATACCGCGCTGGCGGCGGTGTGTTTGCGTCCGGCCAGGGGGCCGTCGCGATACTCCTGCTCGCGGTGGTGCAGTTGGCCGGCGTCGCTTTCGCCCAGATTGAGGACGTAGAGCATGGGCTTCTGGGAGAGAAACTGGAATCCGCGGAGGCGCTTCTCGTCGTCGGCATCGAGCACCATCTGACGAAGGGACTGGTTGGCTTCGAGGGAAGCCTGGCACTTTTCGAGCAGCTCGAATTCGCGGTCGAGCTCGGGATTCTTGATCTTTTTGCGGTCCTTTTCGAGGCGCTCGAGGCGCTTTTCGACTACTACCAGGTCGCTGAGGATCAGCTCGGTTTCGACATCGTCCATATCGCGGAGGGGATCGACGGAGCCCTTTTCGTGGGGGACGGTTTCGTCGGCGAAGAGGCGCAGGACGTGCGCGAAAGCGTCCACCACGCGAAGGCTGGCGAGGTAACCGGGGTCGCGCAGGTTCTCCTTGGAGATGGACGGCATGTCCACGTATTCCACGGTGGCGTGGGTGACTTTCGGGGGTTCGAAAAGGCGGCCGAGTTCTTCGAGGCGCGGGTCGGGCACGCGGGCCACGCCGGTGCGGGCGGCGGTGGAGCCGATGCGGGTTTCCGACTGGACGCCGGTGAGGATGGTGAATAGAGAGGTCTTGCCGACCATGGGCAAGCCGATGATGGCTGTCTTCATATATTGGAAAGATCTACAGGGGAACTTCCACCTGGCTCAGGATTTCTTCGATGATGCGCTCGCCCGCGTCGGCGCGGCGCTGTACCAGGGTAGTGCGGGTGTTGATCACTACGCGATGGGCGAACAGCGGCGAGGCAAGCCGCTTCACGTCGTCGGGGATGGCATAATCGCGGCCTTCGAGGAGCGCCAGGGCCTGCGCCGCGCGGTATAGCGCCTGCGAGCCCCGGGGGCTGACGCCCAGGACGAGCGATTCGTGGTTGCGGGTCTTCTCCACGATGGCGAGCATGTAATCCACAAGGCTCTCTTCCACGGAGACGCGCTGCACGGCGTCCTGGAGCTGGAGCACATCTTCGGCCACCAGGCCGGAAGGCGGGACGTGGGGCAGCTCGCGCTCGGAGTTGCGCACGATCTGGCGCTCGTGGGCGAGGTCGGGGTATCCGATGCGCAGGCGCATCAGGAAGCGGTCGAGCTGCGATTCAGGCAGAGGATAGGTACCGTGGTGTTCGACGGGGTTCTGGGTGGCGATCACCATGAAGGGCCGGGGCAGGGCGTGGGAATGGCCGTCAATGGTGACCTGCGCCTCATTCATGGCTTCGAGGAGGGCCGATTGGGT
>PLRZ01000545.1:9243-23460 GCA_003164075.1 Bryobacterales bacterium
CCGACGCCGGGCACATCTTCGATGAGGAGGTGACCGCGAGCCAGCAGGCAGACCAGGGAAAGCCGGACGACATCGGGCTTGCCACGAATCGCCAGCCCAAGCGAGGCTTCCATTTCGGCCAACCTGGCGATTTGCGTCGAGTATGCTGCCGGCGGGGCTACGATTGATTCCCGCTGGGACATTACGTCTATGATACTAGATTGAGTGGGGGAGGGTTATTCACCACGGAGGCACGGAGACACAGAGAAAACCCAAGAAAATCGGGCGCCGCTAGTTGCGACCTGCGTCGCGGCCCGCAGAGTCGTGCACGGAGGAGGCGGAGGGAACGGAGAACACGGAGATATTGGAGAGGTCTTCTCCGAGCCCTGTCCCTTTAGCCCTCAACCGGGGGGCGGCGTTGCGACGGGGAAATCGTTTCAGAACTTTTTCTTTTGGTTTTCTCTGTGTCTCCGTGGATTTCCCCGATTCACCACAGAGATCCAGCGCCAATTGCCGTCGGCCTTGATTGATCGGGGTAACTTCAGAACTCCTGATGTCGGAGAATTTGCTGTGAGCCCGCAGGTGGGGCAGGCGGTGCTCGCCCTCGCTCGATCCTATTGGGGCAGCGGGCCTAATTCAGCGCGGGNNTCCCCGCCAGGCAGAAATTGCGGGTGGCGTGCGCTGACGATGCCAGGCGCGCGAAGCCTGTGGCGCCCGACGGCCCCACGAAAAGTATGCATCGGGCCGCAATTCTCCAGCAAGCACGCACTGAAAATAAAGGGCTGAAGGGAAGTTGCCGGATCGTCGCATGATCCTGCCGGCGCCGCATCAGGGAGCGTCACATTGCCCGGCAAAACTGGACAATCGGGGAGCCTGGTCTTCCCGTTTTTCTCTGTGCTCTCTGCCAACCTCTGTGGCCTCAAAATCACCAGGCCGACGCACCGCGCCGCAAAATCACGCGACGACATTTTGTTTTTCTTGGGTTTTCTCTGTGCCACCGTGTCTGGTGAATATTTGTTTTTCCTCTACGCCCGCAGCCTCCCGCGACCCGGCCCGGATCCGATAGTCTTTTTTTGTCCCGGGGCGGCCCTCCTGGCGGCGGAATACGCGCTACTATTTATGTTGCAATACGACTGAAAAATAGAGAGGTCCATCGACGATGAAAGAGTGGAAGACTGCGGTATTCGGTACCGGATTCATGGGGCGAGTCCACCTGGAGGCGCTTCGCCGCCTGGGGAATGTGCAGGTGGTCGCTCTCTCCAGCCTGGAGGAGGACGTGGCCCAACGGATGGCCGCGCAGTTCCTGGTGGGACGGGTGGAACCGGACTACCGGAAGGTGTTGGAAGATCCGTCGATTGACGCGGTGCATATCTGCACGCCGAATGCACAGCACTTTCCCATGGTTCACGACGCTCTGAAAGCCGGCAAGCACGTGGTTTGCGAGAAACCGCTGGCCACCACGGTGGCGGAGGCGCGTACCCTGGTGGCCGCCGCCGCGCATGCGGGGCGCCGCGATTGTCTGAACCACAACCTGCGCTCCTACCCGCTGGTCCAGCAGATCCGGCGGATGTGCCAGGCGGGCGAACTGGGCGAGATCCTGGTGGTGCAGGGCACCTACTCGCAGGATTGGCTGCTGTACGACACGGATTATAACTGGCGGGTGGAAACGGCGGAGGGCGGCGCGTCGCGCTGCATGGCGGATATCGGGTCGCACTGGTTCGATATGGCGGAACACATCACCGGCCAACGGGTGAGTTCCCTGTGCGCCGACATGCAAACGTTTCATAAGACGCGCAAGAAGCCCAAGGGCGCGGTGGAGACTTTCGCCGGCAAGCTGTCGCATCCGGACGAATACGACGAGGTCCCGATTTCCACCGAGGATTACGGCGGGGTGATTTTCCAGATGGGCGACCGCACGCGCGGCGCGATGACTGTGAGCCAGATGTCGGCGGGGCGCAAGAACCGCTTGAGCATCGAGGTTTACGGTACCAAGGGTGGGGCAGCGTGGGATCAGGAAAAGCCCAACGAGCTTTGGATGGGGAACCGCAACAGCAATAATCAACTGCTGGTGAAGGATCCGAGTTTGCTGCTGCCGGGTGCGCAGTCCTACGCCGACCTGCCGGGCGGCCACGCGGAGGGTTACGGCGACACATTCAAACAGGTGTTCCGGCGGTTTTACGGCTCGCTGGAAAGCCTCGATGGGGCAGTGGAGTATCCGCGGTTCCGCGACGGGTTGCGGCAATTGACTATCTTGCAGGCGGCACTGGACAGCCAGAAGAGCCGCGGTTGGGTGGACGTTCCGGCCCCGGATGAGGTGAAAAGCTAATGTTGTTTCTGGCCGGAGCACTCGCGATTTTCGTCTATGGCATGATCGCCGCCATGCTGGGGACCATCCTCCCCGACCTTTCCGAACGATTTCATTTGACGCCCAAGCAGAATGGTTCGATCGCATTCGCTCAAGCCTTGGGCTTGATGATTTCGTCGTTCCTGGTGGGCCCCCTCATCGACAATGAAGGGAAAAAGCTGGGGCTGGTGTTGGGGCTGGTGCTGATCGCCGTCGCGCTGCTGTCGCTGCCGCGGTCCGGCGGTTTTGGCAGCATCGCGACGTTGCTGTTCGTGCTCGGGCTGGGCGGTGGCGTGGTGGTGACCACTGCCAATGCGCTGATCAACGGCCCCAGCGCGTCCAATCTGCTCAATCTGTTTTTCGGTCTGGGCGGTATGGTGACGCCCTTTATTTCAGCTAACCTGTTCAAGCGGGACATCGTCAAGCTGTGCTACGCAGCGGGATTTTTCGCGGTGATCGCGCTGGCTGTGCAGGTAATTGCGCCGATTCCGGCCCCCACGGGTGCGAAGAGCTTCGTGCTGTCGGACGTTGGTTCGCTGTTGGCTCAGCCGGTCCTCTTGATGTTAGGCCTGATGCTGTTTCTGTATATCAGTTGCGAGGTAGGCATATGGAACTGGCTGGTGCAGCATTTGATCGCCCAAGGGATTCCGGAATCGCGCGCGCTCAACGTGCTGTCGCTGGGATTTGCGCTGGGGCTGCTGGTGGGGCGCTTGATTGTGGGCCTGGTTAAGATCCCTGCGCCGCCCGAGACGGTCACGCTGGTGGCGGCGGTCCTGATGGCGGTGACAAGCTACCTGGTGCTGACGATTCGCAGTGTCAATGCGGCCTGGGCATTGGTGTTTCTCGCCGGTGTGGCGATGGCTCCGGTGTTTCCCACCACGCTGGCGATCGTCGGGCGGGAGTTCCCGCAGGCGACCGGCACTGCCATCGGGCTGGCAATAACATTCGGATGGGCGGGGCTGGCGGTGAGCTCGCGGATTATCGGCGCGATTGCCGGGGGCGATACCAAGCGGCTTAGGAAGGCGCTGCTGGTGATTCCGGCGTTCTCGGTGGTCATGGTGGCGTTGAACCTGGTTCTCCGGGCGATGTTAGCGAAGTAAGAATCGGAAAGAGGAAACGGGATGAGAGTTGGAGTATTTACACCGCTGCTATCGCAGCTTCCGTTGGAAGACGTTCTGAAGAAGTTGAGTGCGAAGGGAATCCAAACGGTGGAATTGGGCACCGGCAACTATCCGGGAAATGCCCACTGCCACCTTTCGATGCTGGACGATGCGTCCGAGTTGGACGCGTTCCGCAAGAAACTGGCGGACCATGGGTTCACCATCAGCGCGTTGAGCTGCCACGGCAACGCGCTGCACCCCGACCCGGAGCGGGCCAAACACGACGCCGAGGTCAGCCGCAAGACGGTGGAACTGGCGGAGAAACTGGGCGTGCCGGTGGTGGTGGACTTTTCGGGCTGTCCGGGAGATTCGCCCGCTTCGAAGCAGCCCAATTGGGTGACCTGTCCCTGGCCGCCGGATTACCTGGAGGTCCTGAAATGGCAGTGGGACGAAGTGGTGGCGCCATACTGGCGGAAACATGGCGCGTTCGCCGCTGAACATGGCGTGAAGATCGCCATCGAGATGCATCCCGGGTTCGTGGTCTACAGTCCCGAGACCATGCTGCGGCTGCGGGGGATCGCAGGCCAGGCGGTGGGCTGCAACCTGGATCCGAGCCACATGTTCTGGCAGGGCATCGACCCGATTGCGGCGGTGCGGTTGCTGGGCGATGCGATCTTCTATGTGCATGCCAAGGACACGCAGATCTATGGCCGCAATCTGCCGCTTACAGGGGTGTTGGATACCAAGCCCTACACCGATGAGCGGAATCGCTCGTGGGTTTTCCGCACGTGCGGTTACGGGCATGGGGCGGAGTGGTGGCGCGAATTCGTTTCCACGCTGCGGATGTTCGGATACGACTACGTGCTCTCGATCGAACACGAGGACAGCCTGCTTTCGCCGGAAGAAGGATTGACGAAAGCTGCCAGCTTCCTGAATGACATCGTGATTCGGGAGCAGCCGGCTGCGGCCTGGTGGGTGTAGAGCGGCTTCGCCGCAAGCTTTCAGCGGGCAGCTTGCGGTGCCCCTTACGCAGTAGGGCGCTATCTGTGACGAAGCTCTTGGCGGTCGGCAAGTTCAGAACTCCTGATGTCGGCCGGGGATTTCGAATAGTTGCGGAAATTGACCTGAGCCATGACGTGGCGTAGACAGTCGTGTCTGCGGCGCCGAGACTCCTCTCGGCGCTCCGGGACGGTGGATGCCGCTCGCGAAGAGGGTCGAGATGAGTCTCGACCAGCAGGCAGGAGTGCCTGCGCCACGAAAACGAGGTCATCCCAAATTCCACGACGTCAGGAGTTCTGAAGTTTCTGTCGCGAAACTGTCTGCAAGCGGCAGGAACCGCTTGCTAGCGCGCGCGGCTCGGAAGGGTCACACTGAAAGGCAATCACTTACCGAGCCGGGACCAGAGGGCACCCAGCGAGGGAGCGTGTTCGCCACGAATTCTGCAAGTTCCTCTGGAACCTGACAGAGGCTACTGGAGCGCTTTGGCGATGGCGGCTTCGGCCACCGGCGCTATCAGCTTGTAGCCGTCGGGGTTGGGATGCAGGCCATCGGCGGAGATTCCGGGTTTCAACATTCCCTGGTCGTCTACTAAGGCCGCGAAATAGTCGGCATAGATGGCGTGAGCCTTGGCGGCATAGTCTTTCATCCACGCGTTGAGCTTGAGGATGTCGGATGGCGGCCGGCCTTCGCTCATCTTGGCGCGCCCGTAGTCGGCGATGGGCGTGACGGAGCAGAGGATCACCTTGATGCCGTGCGCCTGGGCCAGTTCGGTCATCGCCTGGAAGTTCTCTTCGATCATTGTCATTGTCATGGGACCGGTGTTGCGCGCGATATCGTTGGTGCCGGCCAGGATGATGACAGCGGCCGGTTTTAGGTCGATCACGTCGGGGAACATGCGGACCAGCATCTGCGGCGTGGTTTGACCGCTGATGCCGCGGTTCACATAGGGCTTACCGGGGAACGATTGGTCCAGGCGCCAGCCAATGGTGATGGAATCGCCCATGAAGACGACGCGCTGGGGATCGGCGGGCTGCTTCTTGAGTTCCTCGTTGGCGGCGTAAAACTGGCCGAGCATGTTCCAGTCTCCGAGTTGATCCGCGAGGCGCTGCGCGGCGCCCGGCAGGCAGCAAGGGGTGTGCGGGCTCTTGAAATCATCCACGGTCTGGGTCCGGGCCGCGGCGGCAAACAGTAGAAGACCGGTCACGAACAGGGGGCACGTCTTTCGCATGTTGAGAACTCTCCGCCAAAGATTATAAATCACGGCAGTGGGAGTGCGGGCTGGCCCATTCCGTAGCGCGTCCTGGAAGGCGTTCGCAAGTTTCTGCTAACTGTTTGCCATTGCTTGTGAGTAACTTAGAAAAGCCGACAGGGTGGTCTTACGGGACGTGCTTGCTAGCCTGAGGGCGGGTCGGAAGGTCATCCCCGCGCAGTCCGGAGGGAAAGTGGCTGTGCAACTAAGTCGGGGGCAGGCAGGGAGATCCCGGATGCGCGCCCACCTGTTTTCAGCGGCTTCCCGTAGGGAAGTCTCGTCGCCTGTCCCCGAATTAGCCGACCGACAACTTCCGCCACGGGCCGCTCATGTAGTCCGGCAGAAGAGCCCAGCTCAAAAGGATTATTCCAATCATGAAATCGATTCGCGTCTGGCTGCAACTGGCATTGCTAGGCGGGCTACCCGTGCTGCATGCCCAAACCATGATCGACCTGCGAACGCAGACCAAGAGCGTCGACTTTTCGTCGGCGGTCTCCACCAAACCCTCGAAGACCGGTACCGTGCTGCCCACGACATGTTCAGTGGGCGCGACGTTTTTCAATACCGCCGCCCCGGCGGGACAGAACCTATACGGCTGCACGGCGGCTAACACGTGGAGCCTGCTGGGATCGAACCTGTGGTTCGGGGGCGGCAACGTCAATCCCGGCGACTGTGCCGCGTTCAATAGCAGCGGGAACCTTGTGTCGGCAGGCGGGCCTTGCTTCTCGACGACAGCCGTTACAATGGCGAGTCCTTTTACTGCCGCGGGCTCCCTCATGGTTTCCGCCGGTCCGGGCCGGCAGGGGGTAGCCAGTTTGTGCAGCGACAGCGGCGGGACGTTGACTTGTCCCGGCGGATTCTCGGGGCATGTTACGTGGCTGGCGGGGTCGGGTGCAAATAGCCGGCAGATACTGGGACCGACGGGTTCATTTACGAATAACTTCAATTACCGGTGGAGCGACGCGATCCCCACGACGGCAACATTAATGAGAATCGGTGCTCCCGCGTCCGGGGAATCGAGCCTTGGGCCGGCCATCCCCGACACGGACTACGTAACGCCCTCGGGCGCCGGGACGCTTCAGAATAAGACCTTCGACGGCACCAGTATGTTCAGTAGTTATTTGCCGTGGGCCCAGATTTCCACGCCAGCCGCGCCGGCCGCGGGCTACCTGAGAGTGTATGCCAAGACTGGGTCGAGCCTCTGCTGGATCAACTCGTCCGGAACGGAGAACTGCGCGAGCGCGGGAATGGGCGACCCTGGGGGAACCGGCGTGGTAGTGGAGACAGCTCCGGGAGTAACTACGAATCGCACGATTGTCGCTGGGTCGGCCAATGTCAGCGTGACCAATGGAACCGGGGCCGGCGGCAATCCGACCGTGGATATCGCATCGACCGTGGATTTCAGCGGCAAGACGACCACCCCGGTGCAGGTGGGTTCGACTGCGGGTATGTCGATTACCTGCTCGACGGGACAATTGTACTTTGCGACTGACGGAGTTAGCGGCCGCCAATTACAGACCTGCACGGCGGCTAACACGTGGGCGCCGGTGGCGTACGCCCAGGGAACCGCTAATCCGGGAACCTGCTCGGTGGGCCAGGCGTTTTTCAATACCAACGCAACCGCGGGGCAGAATCTCTACCTTTGCACCGCGACGAACAGGTGGACACAGACGGCGGGCGCCATTGCGACGATTTTCGGACGCACGGGGGCGGTGACAGCACAAACCGGGGACTACACCTACTCGCAGATTTCCAATACGCCGGCCGCCTTGCCGCCGAACGGGATGGCGTTCGGAGATTTGAGCGGGAGTTATCCGAACCCGGTTGTGTCGCAAGTGAATGGCGCGTCCATTCCCACCAGCGGCGTCCTGAAGGCCAATGGCAATCGCCAGATCGTTTCGGCTATGGCCGGAACCGACTATGCTGTTCCTACCAGCGGAAGCTCGATTCTGAAGGGCAACGGCGCGGGTGGTTTTGCGGCCGCCAGCGCGGGAAGCGACTACATGGCGGTGACGACGCCCGTGCAAGCCGCGCAAATGCCGGCGCTCACGGGAGACTGCGTTACTTCCGCGGGAAGTGTCGCCATCAACTGCGCCAAAACGAATGGCATCGCATTTGCGGCCAGCGCCACAACCGATACGACCAATGCCAGTAATATCTCGGCGGGAACCCTCGGTGCGGGACGCTTGCCGGCGACGGCGATGCAGACCAATCAGAGTAATAGCATCAGCGCCGGGACACAGGACTTTCATGGAGCGGCGCATACTCTGCCGGTGGTGACGGGGGCCTCGGGGAGCAAGCCCGGGAGTTGCACGGTCGGAGAGGTGTATTTTGCAACGGACGCGACGCCCGGCATCAATCAGTTCTATTGCACGGCGACCAACGTCTGGACGCAGCAGGGGGGAAGCGGCGGCACAATCTCAAGCGTATTCAGCAGGACGGGCGCGATAACCGCTCAGAGCGGGGACTATACGTATGCCCAGATATCCAACACGCCAACAGCGCTGCCGCCGAACGGCGCGGCATCGGGAGACTTAAGCGGATCTTACCCGAGCCCCACGGTGGCGCAGGTCAACGGCGCCGCCATTCCGGCGGGCGGTGTACTAAAGGCCAATGGCAGCCGCCAGATTGTGGCGGCAGTGCCGGGGACGGACTTCCAGGCGCCGCTGACATTCTCGGGCGCTCTCAATCAGTCCGGCAATACGATCACTTGCAGTGCGGCTTCGGGTTCCGCCGCGGGCTGTTTGAGCAGCGCGGACTGGACGACCTTCAACAGCAAGCAAAGCCTCCTGACGAATCCGATTACGGGCACGGGCGTTGTAGGGGGCCTGGCCAAGTTCACGGCCACGGGCACAGTCGGAAGCGCGACTTCGGGTAGCGATTATGCGCCGGCGACGTCGGGGACGGCGCTGCTGAAGGGCAATGGCGGCGGCGGCTTCACGGCCGCGGCGGCGGGCACCGACTATGCTCCGGCCACCGGCACCACGTCAATCCTCAAGGGCAGCGGCGCCGGGGGCTTTTCCGGCGCTTCCTACTCCGATGTGGTCAACTTATTCGCGGGGTGCAGCGGCAGCCAGTACCTTGGCGCCGACGGAGCCTGCCATACAGCGACCGGCGGAAGCGGGGGCGGAAGCGGATATGTGGTTCTGACGACAGGCGCCGGCGCGCCGTCCACTAATTGCGCCGCGCCGTCGTCGTCCAACCTGGCGGTGTACTTAGACACCACGAACGGCGACGAATGGTGGTGCTACGCCACCAATAGCTGGAAGAAGACACTGAGTGTCACGGGCAGCGGTCCGTACCAGGTTATCGGGGCGACGGGAAGCGCGCCGGGTACTCCGGCGAGCGGAATGGTCACGTGCTATTTCGACCCCACGCTGGCCCAGACCTGCCTGGACTCGTCGGGCAATGCCTGGCAGATGGTGATGGCGACAACCCTGGCGTCCATGCGGACGCGCAGTTGCGATATGGCGTTCGGCAACTCGAAAGCGGGGACAGCGGCACTGGCCGATGCGGATCTGGGCCCGCAGATAGGGGTGTGCTTCGTTCCCGGCGCGGCGACGGTGGTGGAAGTCGACGTTCGAGCCAACGGGGGCACGCCGAGCATCATCATGGGTATCGATCACGCGGGAACGGTCAGCAACGTGTTATCGAGCCCACTAGGCACGGCGGCAAGCGGAGGACGGGCTTGCTCGAAAACCACGGCGGCCGCCGGAATTGACGGCACCACCTGCAGCGCCACCCTGCAAAACGCCGCTCTTTACGCGGGCGACTACATCCAGGCCGTCAGCGGAACGGCGGGCGGAGTGGCCACCTGGATGACGGTTCACGTGGTCTATACAATCAACTGACCGGCGGCGGCCGGGACGTGCATAATGGGATCATGCCGCCCAGGGTCAGCGTGCTCCTGTTGACGTACAATCGCCCGCAATTCATCGGGAAAGCGATCGAGAGCATTTTGGCTCAGCAATTTCAGGAATGGGAACTGCTGGTGGTGCACGACGGGCCCAACCAGGAGATCCCGGTGGTTATGGAGGAGTGGCGGAAGCGCGACAACCGCATTCTGTACTTTCATCGCGAGATCCCGGGGAATATCGCCGAGGCCTCAAACTTCGGGTTGGCGCAGGCGCGCGGCGAATACATCGCCGTTCTGGATGACGACGATTATTGGGCTGCCCCCGACAAACTTTCCAAGCAAGTCGGGTTCCTGGACGGCCACCGCGATCACTGCTGCTGCGGCGGCGGCGTGATCGTGGTGGATCCGAGCGGCCGGGAACAGATGCGCTACCTCAAGCCGGAGCACGACGAGCAGATCAAACGCCGCGCCCTGATGGCCAATCCGCTGGCCCATTCCACCACCCTCTACCGGCGTGAATCCGCCCTCCGGACAGGCGGCTACGACGAAACCCTGGCAGGCTTTCAGGATTGGGACCTATGGTTGAAGCTGGGAAAGCAGGGCAAGCTGTATAATTTCCCCGAGTACTTCCTGAACTACCGCGTTTGGCAAGGGAGCGGCTCCTTTCACCAGTCGAAGGGCAATACGGCATCGGCGCTTCGGATTACCCGCCGTTACCGTCAAGACTATGCCGGGTTCGCGATCGCGTTCCCCATGGCACTGCTTTATCATGCCTACGCCCACACACCTGTGGGATTCCAGCGGGTTTCGTATTCTTCGCTCTCTCGCCTGAAGAAGGCGGTTTTCTCGCACCGGCCGGTCCCTACAGTGTAAGTCCCCCCTTTCGTAGTACTGCTGTGCCGGACATACCCCTCACCCTTGCGCTAGAATGAACCGAACCGATGCTGCCCGTCGCCATTCTGGCAGGTGGACTTGCCACGCGCTTGCTCCCCTTGACCCGGACCATACCCAAGTCGCTGGTAGAAATTAACGGCGAGCCGTTCCTCTGGCACCAATTACGATTGCTGCGCGAGAACGGCATCGACCGCGTGGTGCTCTGCGTCAGCCATCTGGGCGAGCAGGTGCGGGATTCGGTGGGCGACGGGCGCGACTTCGGCCTGCACATCGATTACTCCTTTGACGGCGCCATCCTGCTGGGAACGGCGGGCGCGCTGAAGCGGGCGCAACCCCTGCTGGGCGAGAGCTTCTTCGTCCTCTATGGAGATTCCTATCTGCCCATCGACTGGCGTGACGTGGAGGCTGCCTTTCGCGTAAGCGGCAAGTCCGCCCTGATGACGGTTTACCGCAACGAAAGTCAATGGGACACCAGCAACGTGGAGTTCGCCGACGGGCGGATCCTGGCGTACCATAAGAAACTGCGCACNNTTCGAGGCGCCTCACCGGTTCTATGAAATCGGATCGTTCAGCGGTGTGGAAGAGTTGTGCTCGTATTTGAGCCAGGGACGTGAATCGGCATGAGTTTTTCGCAGCAGTTTCTGACTGAAGCCAAGCAGGTGATCGATGGTCTGGATGTGGACGCCATCGAGCGCGTGGTTGCGATTCTGGCGGCCACACGAAGTTGCGGAGGCCGTCTGTTCATTCTGGGGGTGGGCGGGAGCGCGGCCAATGCGTCGCACGCCGTCAACGATTTCCGCAAGATTGCGGGGATCGAAGCGTACGCCCCTACCGACAATGTTTCCGAACTGACCGCGCGCACCAACGACGAGGGCTGGGCCACGGTCTTCGAAGCGTGGCTCGCAGTGAGCCGCCTGAAGCCCCAGGACACCCTGCTGGTGTTCTCGGTGGGCGGCGGGAATCTGGAAAAGAATGTCAGCCCGAACCTGGTGGCCGCGCTGCGGTTCGCCAAACAGGTGGGCGCGAAAATCACCGGAATCGTAGGGCGCGACGGCGGCTATACCGCTACCGTTGCCGACGCCTGCGTGATCGTCCCCACCGTGAATCCCGTGCATACCACGCCCCATTCGGAAGCCTTTCAGGCGGTTGTGTGGCACCTCATCGTGTCCCATCCAGCCTTGAAGCAGGCGGCGACGAAGTGGGAGTCGGTACGGCCATGAGTGCGTCCGCGCGCGCGGTTTTTCTGGACCGGGATGGCGTTTTGAATCGCGCCATCGTGCGCGACGGCAAGCCTTACCCCCCGGCATCTCTGGCGGAACTGGAGATCGTGGAAGGCGCCGCGGACAGTCTGGCACACTTGAAAAACCTGGGATTCCTGCTGCTGGTGGTCACCAACCAACCCGACGTGGCGCGCGGTACGCAGACCCTGGAGGCCATTCAGGCCATGCACGACCGCATGCGGCAAACGCTCCCGCTCGACGACTTTCTGATCTGCCCGCACGACGACCGGGATGGCTGCGGCTGCCGCAAACCGCTGCCCGGACTGCTGCTGGAGGCACAACGGCGGTACGGTATCGACCTGGCCCGCTCGTTCCTGGTAGGCGACCGCTGGAGAGACGTCGACGCCGGACGGGCCGCCGGCTGCCGCACGGTCCACCTCGACCGGAACTATCGCGAGCGGGGACCGTCTCTCCCTCCCGACGCCCGTGTCGCTTCCCTTCCCGACGCGGTAGATTGGATTGTGCGCAATTCCGAATAGGAACATATCGTGGCGATAACCGATTTGAAAATCAAACTCTTTGCCGATGGCGCCGATAAAGCGGCGATGCTGGCGCTTTACCGCAACCCGATGATCCAGGGCTTCACCACCAATCCCACGCTGATGCGCAAGGCGGGCATCGCCGATTACGAGGCGTTTGCGCGCGACATCCTCTCGGAGATCCGCGACCGCCCCATCTCTCTCGAAGTATTCGCCGATGAGTTCGACGAGATGGAACGGCAGGCGCGGCTCATCGCTTCCTGGGGGCCGAATGTCTACGTCAAGATCCCGGTGACGAATACCCGGCGGGAACCGGCCCTGGAGTTAATCCACCGCCTCTCCCACGCCGGCATCCGCTTGAACATCACCGCGCTGTTGACCCTCGACCAGGTGCGGGACGTCGCGGCGGCACTGGCGGGCGGCGCTGCCTCGAATGTATCGGTCTTCGCCGGGCGCATTGCCGATACCGGCCGCGACCCGGTGCCGCTGATGGCCAAGGCCGTCGAAATGGTTTCCGTCCATCCGGGCATGGAGTTGATCTGGGCCAGCCCGCGCGAACTGCTCAACATCTTTCAGGCCGACGCCATCGGATGCCACATCATCACGGCCACTTCGGACGTGCTGCAAAAGCTGGCGCTGGTGGGCAAAGATCCGGACGAATATTCACTCGATACAGTCAAGATGTTCTACTCCGACGCGGTGAAGTCGGGGTTCAAAGTCTAGGCCCACCGGTGTCTCTCTCGCTGCCGCGCAACGCTCAACTGTGGCTTCCCGGCTATCTCCGTAACCGTCTGGCCGCGAAGCGTGCTCCCCGCGGCGGCCGCGTGTGGCTGGCAATTGCCGATCATTGGGAGCCTTACTATCGGCATCCCTCCGACGAAGTTGCCGCCCAGCGGGTGGCCATGTGGGTGAAACACTGGCCGGAAATCGCCGGACGGCACGCGGATTCCACGGGACGCTCCCCACAGTACACTTTCTACTACCCGCAGGAAGAATACCGGCCGCGGTTTCTGGACTCGCTGGCGGAAATGAAGCGGGCCGGCATTGCCGACGTGGACGTGCACATCCACCACGACGGCGAAGGCGAGCGGAACTTCATCGACCGCATGAGCGGCTTCATTGAAGCGCTGGTGACCCGTCACGGACTGCTTCGTATGTCCGGCGGACGCCCGGTCTTCGGATTTATTCACGGCAATTGGGCGCTCGACAATTCGCGCCCCGACGGCCGGTGGTGCGGACTCAATAACGAAATCACCCNNGTTCCAGGCGCGGGCGACCTGCTCATGATCCCTGGCCCTTTCGGTCTCCGGTGGGCGCAACGCCTGGTGCCGAGGATGGAAACCGGCGAACTTGCTTCCTACGATCTGCCGACCGCGTACCGCGTGGAGCGATGGCTCGACCTGGCGCCCCGCATCGGCGGCGATATCTTCATCAAGCTCTACACTCACGGCACGCAGGACAGGCACTCCGCGGCGCTGCTGCTGGAAGGCGGGCTGGACACGCTGTTCGATCTGCTGCCGGAGGCCTGCCGCCGGCACGGGTACGAGCTCCACTACGTGTCCACGTGGGAAATGCGCCAGGCTGTGGACGCCGCCGCGCAGTCTGAGCCGCGACCGTGAGGGAGCGTTGCCGCCCACAATTCAAGTAGAGTTTGCATGCCGGAGAGCGAGGTCCATCCACTTCGTTGTCCCGTTTGTTTCCGGAGGCCCCCGGTTGGCATCCTCCGCATCCTTCGCCGCTTGAGACTTCGACTGTCTTTGCGCAGTGTTATACAATTGGTATAACACTGCGATTTGAATGGGATGACCAAAAGAACCGGGTCAACCAACAGAAGCACAGCATCGCTTTTGAGACCGCCGCCCTAGTCCTCAACGATGCCCAGGCAACGTTCCGCAAAGATCGAATCGTCGATGGCGAGCGGCGATGGCACGCCATTGGCGCCGTAGAGAAGGCGGTTCTGTTGGTAGTCCACGTATATCGCAGGGAGAGTAAACATGGCGAAGAAGAAACCATCCGCATCATCTCGGCCCGCGAAGC
>PLRZ01000245.1 GCA_003164075.1 Bryobacterales bacterium
CGGAATGCCGAGTTGATCGCAGATCTTCCGAGCGAGCCGATTGTCAATTTCGGCATGGCGCGGCACTGGAGCTTTTGCGCCCGTGGCCGGGTTGGAAAAGATCGAATGCCGTCCACCTTCACGTGAAAGAGCGCATCCGTGCCGACGAAGATGGTCCAGCAGTTCGTGCCGTTTCACTTCGGAGCGATGCCTGCGTGAACCGATAGCGGCACCAACTCGATCAGGTCAGCCTCACGACTGTGCGCGTCCTCAGACGGCACAGGGAGCGGCTTGGCTTCCTCAAGCAGTGCCTGCGCCAGATCTTCGAGAGCACTGGAGATCATCAGGCGCGCATCCGGCAGGTCGAAGCCTTGGGTCACTGCACCCGGAAAATCGAGTGCCTCCGCTACGACCATGTCGCCAGGCGCCTTCGGAAGATAGAATGCGATGTGGTAGCGGAGCATAGTTACATGATAATACTATGGGCCTTGCCACGGCCGGGCGCCGGCTAGTACCGAGAAACGCCCTTGCATCAGCGTATCGGCGGAATGCCGAGTTGATCGCAGATCTTCCGAGCGAGCCGATTGTCAATTTCGGCATGGCGCGGTACTGGAGCTTTTGCGCCCGTGGCCGGGTTGGAAAAGATCGAATGCCGTCCACCTTCACGTGAAAGAGCGCATCCGTGCCGACGAAGATGATCCAGCAGTTCGTGCCGTCTCACTTCGGAGCGATGCCTGCGTGAACCGATAGCGGCACCAACTCGATCAGGTCAGCCTCGCGACTGTGCGCGTCCTCAGACGGCACAGGGAGCGGCTTGGCTTCCTCAAGCAGTGCTTGCGCCAGATCTTCGAGAGCACTGGAGATCATCAGGCGCGCGTCCGGCAGGTCGAAGCCTTGGGTCACTGCACCCGGAAAATCGAGCGCCTCCGCTACGACCATGTCGCCAGGCGCCTTCGGAAGATAGAATGCGATGTGGTAGCGGAGCATAGTTACATGATAATACTATGGGCCTTGCCACGGCCGGGCGCCGGCTAGTACCGAGAAACGCGCTTGCGGCAGCCGGCCGGCAGGACATGGGCGACGCCCCCGCCGAGCGGCCCGACCGCGGCACGCTCCTAAGATACGCGCTACAATCCCCAAATTACGGAGCCTCATACTGGAAGCCGGCGCCGCCGGACACTCTTGTGGTCGACGACAACAATACATTTTGGAAGATCCTCGGCCGCCACTGACATCAGTACGCGCCGAACGCATTCCAGGCTTTCGGATTCGCTGTAGTTGCCGCCGCGGAGCAGGATTAGTTCCGGGCCAACCGCGCCGGCCAATGCCAGGAGCCCGGGAAAATCGAGATCGGCTGAAATCACAACGCGTCCGGCCTCCAACGCTAGCGAGAGAATCTGCGTATCGGCTGCGCGATTCATTGCCAATTCGGTGGCGTGTACCGCATCATGGCCCCGTGACCGCAGCCAGGTCGCCAGATCCGGCGATAGGGCCATGTCCACCAGGAATTTCAGTCGGCGAGTTCCACCGTCTCGCCCTCAGCCAGGAACGCCGCATACCGGAGTGCCTCGCCGATATCCGCAGTTTCCAGATATGGGTAAGCTTTCAGAATCGATTCACGCGTCTCCCTGGCCGCGAGCAGGCCCAGCAATCGCGACACCGGGAAGCGGAGATCCCGTATGCAGGGCTTCCCTGTGGCAACAGATGGATCGACCGTGATTCGTTCAAACTGCATCGGAGTCGTCCTTAGAATTATCTTAGCGGAGTTCCTTCGCTGTCGCATTATTCCCGAGAAACGCGCCTGGGTCTTGCAATCCAAACGACTGCGGAGTCACCGCCGCCTGTAGAAGGTACCGGCTACCTCAGGCCCCCCAGATACGGCATCTGGGAAGTTGGCGGATGAGGAAACGGAGGGCGCCCTCTGCCCGGGAATCCGGCTACCGACGCCCGCTTGGGACGTTTTGGAGACTTGCTGACGAGTCGAAATCAAGAGGACCACATTGTCAACGCGCCTCTTCTCAGGGATTACTGGGTATCCACTTCGATATCCTACACAGCTCTTGGACAGGGATGGGATAGCGGTCGATGGCGCGAGCGATCCCGCTCACGTGTTGCACGCTTGGCTCCGGCACCCCTTCTCGATACCCTCCGGGGTCGCGGAAACTAATCTGATAAAAACTGCGCGCTACGCGGGGGAAAACTGCGACCCGTTACAACTCCTGCCGGCGGCCGGCGCCGCCGGTCTCTCTTGACCGAAGGCCACAGCGCCGCTCGGTTGGTTTATCCTGTGCGGTTACACGGTTAGAGGCTCCGTTTGCCGCCTCGTCGCCTTCGTGCGAGCATTGGTAGCTTGACTGGCGTTACCAATAATGAGAACATCAAGGAGGTTCAGTGGCGCGCGTTGACGTCTTCTTTTACCGGGAAGAGGAGCACACGGTACCGCTCATCGGCTGGCTTGACGAGATTCCAGCCAAGGCTCAGCAGAAATGCCTGGCCCGTCTTCAGCGGCTTGAGGAGGTGGGCCACGAGCTGCGCCGCCCGGAGGGGACTACCTTCGGGATGAAATTTACGAACTGAGAGCAAGCTACCAGGGAGTTCATTATCGGATGCTTTACTTCTTTCACGGCCGGGCTGCTGTAGTGGTCTCCCACGGCATCGTCAAAGAACGCGCCGTGCCGCCGCGCGAAATCGACTTGGCGGTGAAGAGGAAGAAGGCATTCCAAGCGGATCCGGACAAGCACAGGTTCCAAGGGAGGTAGAGCGATGGCCAAGACAGTTAAGAAAAAACGGCTTCAGTCCGCAGCGCTTCAGTACACCTACGACCGTTATGTCGGAGACGACCCCAAACAAATCGAGGGATACGAACAGGAAGTTCTAAACGCGGAAATTGCGCGCAGGGTCTACGACCTTCGCACCAAAGCCGGCATCTCCCAGCGCGAGCTTGCCAAGAAGGTCGGCACCAGCGCGTCCGCCATCTGCCGCCTGGAAGATGCAGACTACGACGGCCACTCCCTCTATCTGCTCAAGCGCATTGCGCACGCACTCAACCAGCGTGTTGAGATTCGGTTTGTGCCGCTCCGACGCAAGCTTCAACCAGCATGAGCACCGGCCGCCTTATGCTTCACTGAGAAAGCTGCGTCGAATGGGAACGAAAACGCGCCGCAAGAACAAACCGGCTGCCCCACTATCCTAACAATCGACACGTGGAGCAGCGATTCACTACACAGAATTCGAAGTTACTGAAGCCGCCAGAACTTAGGTCAAGACAGGGCCATTCGTGGACGAAGACGATCCCGCGCAGTCTGTAAGACGTGTAACAGCGGCTGGGTGAGCGAACTAGAAAATGCGGTCGAGCCGATTCTGATCCCACTCGCCACTCAACCCCATGAGCTTACACTGGAGGCCATGGGCGTCCTTGGACAGTGGATCGCGCTCAAGATCATTATCGCAAGGTGTGGCGCCGGGGGTTGGGAAACCCGATACCTCCGTCATGCGGCAACGGTAGGGAGAAGCCCAATCGTCACACCTCAGCACCGCTTCAAGAACATCCAAAGTGTCGCGTTCGGTATCGGCGACCTGTTTGTGTTCGTACTCCACACTACCGTTGACGGCGTACTAAACTCCAACCCGATCGAGTCAGAAGCGGTCGTCAGAATTTTTCCTATCGTGGGTTCCCGTAATTGGCCACCGCCCCGCAGCCTTACCGTCAGTGAGGCCAACTCTATGGCGAATCCATTAGACCGCCTGTTCAAAGGTCCAGGATGCGCTTAAGGTAACGCTTATTGGGGTCTGCCCTGGGGTCTGCCCGGGGGTCTGCCCCCGCCGTTCCTTCCGCTCAATC
>PLRZ01000143.1 GCA_003164075.1 Bryobacterales bacterium
AGAAGGACCGCTCGCTGGAGCGCCGTTTCCAGGCCGTCAAAGTACCTCCGCCGAACGAAAGCGACGCTATCAAGATCCTGTTCGGCATTAAGGACCGCTACGAGAAGTTCCACGCCGTGGCATACACCGACGAAGCGGTGGAAACGGCAGTCTACACTTCCAGCCGTTACATTCCGGACCGCTATCTGCCTGACAAGGCCATCGACCTGATCGACGAAGCCGGCGCCCGCGTGAAACTGCGCCAGACCACCCTGCCGGCCGATCTGGCGGATATCCAGAAGCGCATCAAGTTCATCGNNCGCAAAGAGCGCGAGAACATGCGCCTGTTGCGCGAGAAGTACAACCTGGACGACTCGTCGACGGGCTGCGTGACGAAGGACGATATCGAAGACGTGGTGGCGCGCTGGACCGGTGTGCCCATGACGTCCATCAAGGAAGAAGAAATCACCAAACTGCTGCGGATCGAGGACGAACTGCACAAGCGGGTGATCAGCCAGGAGAAGGCGATCTCGGCGCTGGCGCGGGCCATACGGCGTTCGCGCGCGGGGTTGAAATCGAGCAACCGGCCGGCCGGTTCGTTCCTGTTCCTGGGCCCCACGGGCGTGGGCAAAACCGAAGTGGCGCGGGCGCTGGCGGGCTTCCTGTTCGGCAGCGAGAAGAGTCTGGTGCGCTTCGACATGTCGGAGTACATGGAAAAACACTCGGTCTCGAAGCTGATCGGCTCGCCTCCGGGATACGTGGGCTACGAGGAGGGCGGACAGCTGACGGAACGCGTGAAGCGGTCGCCGTACTCGGTGGTGCTGCTGGANNTCAAGAACACCATCATCATCATGACTTCCAACCTGGGCGCGCGATTCCTCGAAAAGCGCGGCCACCTGGGCTTCTCGACCCCCATGGGCGAAGGCGTTTCCACCAAAATTGAAGACATGGTGCGGAGCGAAGTGAAGAAGGCGTTCAACCCCGAGTTCTTGAACCGCCTGGACGAAGTGATTCTGTTCACTTCGCTGACCGACGACGACCTGATCAAGATCATCGACCTGCTGGTAAACCTGGTGAACGTCAACCTGGTGGCCAAGCAGGTGAAGATCCGTCTGGCTCCCGACGCCGCCAAGTATATTCTCGACAAGACGTGCGGCGACCGCAGCTATGGCGCGCGCCCGTTGCGCCGGGCGCTGCAGAAGTACATTGAGGACCCGCTGTCGGAGGCCCTGATTCAGGGCTCGCTGCCGCGTCCCTCCGAACTGGAGGTCTTCCTGGGCGACACGGGCATTTACTATCGCCAGGTGTATGCCGAAGGCGAGGCTCCGGCTTCGCTGACCGTGGCTCCGGTGACGGAGACCCCGCTGACGGAGACACCGGTGACCGCCGGTAGCGCTCCCGCGGAAACCGTGCCCGCGCCGGCGCCGGCCACGCTGCTGTATACCTTCGATTAGTCCATGCCACGCTGGATGCGCGCGGGGCCGCTGCTTGCGGTCCTCGCGTCGACTGCTCCATCATCGGATTTCAACCACATCGAATATAGATCCGTCGATGCGGCGATCATCGAGCGGCGGCTGGAACTCGTGACTCGCAAGCTGGTTGACCGGAAGGCGGCGCTGGAATCTTTGTTCGACGAGGTGGGGTGCAATGCGGACCGTTTCGCCGAACAGCCGGTGCGGGGCTCCAAAGCACCGAACCTGGTCTGCACGCTGCCCGGTGAAACCGATAACGAGATCGTGGTGGGCGGCCACTTCGATTCCATCGAGACCGGGATGGGCGCGGTGGACGATTGGAGCGGCGCGGTGTTGTTGCCCAGCCTGTACCAGAGTCTGGCGAGTACCCGGCGCCGCCACCGCTTCGTATTTGTCGGCTTTGCGGCCGAAGAGAAGGGGCTGGTTGGCTCGCGGGAGTTTGTGCGGAAACTCGGGCGCGAAAATATCGGCCGGATTCGTGCCATGATCAGCCTGGAATGCCTCGGGGTGGGGCCACCCAAGGTGTGGGCCAGCAGGGCGAATCCGCGACTGTTGGACGCGTATTCGCTGGTGGCGAATGCGCTCCATGTGCAGGCGCGCGGCGTCAACGTGGACGACGTGGGGGACGACGATTCGCACCCGTTTCTGGATGCCCGGGTTCCGGTGTTGACCATTCACTCGCTGACGCGCGACACCCTGCGGCTCATCCACACCCCGCACGACAGACTGGACGCCATCCACGCAGAAGACTATTACATGGCATATCGGCTGGCGGCCACCTATCTGGCTTATCTGGATTCCACGCTGGAGTAGGGGACTTGCAGGAAAGAGCAGCAGGCAGGGAAAGCCAACCCCAATACTGTTCACGTTGTACGAACAGACCCGGGAATTCTCGATAGCTGAGCTCTGGGGCGGACTTTCAGTCTTCTCCAGAGGGGACCCCGGGCTTCAGCCGGCTTCAGCCTAATGCCGCAAGGATTCGCGGTTGCCACCCCGCCAGGCGGCCGCCGACCTTTGGCCGCAACTGCTTGCGGAAAAAGCGGTTGTCAGCCGGAAGGTGATCTGCGGGGCAGTTGGAAATCGTTGGCGGCAAACCCAGAGCAGGGCGCGGTGGCGGTTGAACTGCCGGATTTAGGATTAATTGTGGGGCGGACCCCCTGGTCCGCGCGGGACGCCCCCGTCCCGCTTGCTCAGTCGAAGAATCAAGTACTTCCGAAACCGGGCGGGCCGGCCAGGGGGCCGGTCGCGGACAAGGGCGTCCGCTACCCTACTTCAGAACTCCTGATGTCGTGGAATTTGCAGTGCGCCCNNACTGCCGCGCAGTTCACCCGTTGGGTGACAACTGCCGTTTCTGCAAGCACTTGGGGCTAAAGAGGAAGCTTGTGTGGCGGCCTGTCAACCGCCGTTTTTAGGTTAAAAGGAATGGCTCAGCCCATTTTCCCCGCCAGGCTAAAATTGCGGGGCGACATCGGGAGTTCTGTACTTATGCAGATGCGCGCTTGTGGGAAAATCCTCGGGGCATTAGGGGCATTGAAGCTAATGACACGATTGAAAAAGAGGCGTGCTACCCTCAGTTTTTATGCGCAAATTTCTGGTTTCCATTCTGTGCGGATGTCTGCCTGCGTTCGGCTGGGGTGGCGAAGGGCACAGCTTGATTGCACGTATCGCCTGGGTTCAACTGACTCCCGCGGTGCAGGCCCGCGTCAGCGAGATCCTGGGCCCCAATGTGACCATTCAATCCATCGCCAGTTGGGCCGACAACGTGCGCAACCAACGCCGCGATACGGGGCCGTGGCACTATATCGATATCCCCATCGATAAACCGCACCTGGACATGGCGCGCGATTGCCCCAAGGGCGACTGCGTGATCGCCAAGATCGAGGATTTTCAAAAAGTTCTGAAGGACCCCGCGACCGCGCCGGTGGCGCGCCGCGAAGCGCTCATGTTCCTGGTCCATTTCGTGGGCGACATGCACCAGCCGTTGCATTGCTCCGACAATAACGACCAGGGCGGGAACAAGGTCGTCGTGACGTTCGGCGACCACGGCGGCAACCGCCCGTACAACCTGCACAGCCTCTGGGACAGCGGCCTGCTGGACAAGATGCCCAAGGAAGACGTGCTCTTCGCGGAGTATTCCAAGGACTCGGCCAAACACGCCGGAAAGTGGGACAAAGGTACGGTGGAGGATTGGGCCGAAGACAACCACAAGATCGCGCAGAAAGTCACCTACGGGAAGCTCCCCAAAGTGGCCGCGGGCACGCCGGAGCCGATCGACGCGGCGTATGAGAAAAAGGCCGATCCGGTGATCCGGATCCAGATCGAGAAGGCCGGCGCGCGCCTGGCTCGTGTGCTCAATGAAGCTCTGCAATAATAGATGGCATGCTCCCAGAGTTCGATGACAAGCCGGCCTTGCCGCTGTGGCTGGGCGGGGTGGCGGCGCTGGCCATGGTGGTGCACCTCTACCTGATCTTCATGTGGGTGCCGACCGAGGCGACCATGGGGATCGTGCAGCGGTTGTTTTATTTTCACGTTCCGGCGGCGATGGCGTCGTTCGTGGCGTGCTTCGTGGGCGGCATCGCCGCCATTCTGTACCTGGTGAAGCGGGAGAATCGCTACGACGACGTTTCGCTGGCCTGCAATGAGACGGTGGTGGTTTTCGGGCTGGTAAACATCGTGATGGGCACCCTGTGGGCCAAGCCGATCTGGGGGATCTGGTGGACCTGGGATGCCAAGCTTACTTCGGCGTTTCTGCTGTTGTTCCTATATGCGGCCTACCTGGTGATCCGGCCGGCGGCGCCGGTGGAGCACAGGGCCGTGGTTTGCGCGGTGGTTTGTATTCTGGGGATGGCGGATGTGCCGATGGTATACATGGCCAACCGGTTGTTCCGTACGCAGCATCCCTCGCCGGTAATTGGCGGCGGGCCGGGGTCGGGGCTGGAGCCGCAGATGTATGTCACGCTGTTCTTCGGCATGTTCGCCGTGTTGCTGCTGTGGTGGTCGGTAGTGCTGGTGCGCACCCGCGTGGCGCGGTTGGAGCGGGCGGCGGAAGATCTCACGCGGCGGGCGAATGAACTTGAGGACTTGAGGGGGTACTGAGAGACATGGAAAATCTGAACTGGCTCTTTTGGGGATATACGGCGGGATGGCTGATCGTCTTCGCCTACCTGTTCCGGATCTCGCAGAAGGAGCGCACGCTGCGCAAGAAGATCTCGGAACTCCAGGAGACCATTGAGGACCGCTGGAAGCAGAAGAAGGCCTAAGCCTTCGTCTGCTTCTTCTTCATCAAAACACCGATGGCGATCAGCGCCGTGCCGGCCATCAGCAGGCTGCCAGGCTCGGGCGCCGGCGAGTTCTTATAATTAGCGGTCAGCCCTCCGTTGACGGTAACCGTACCGAGCAGAATGTTGGCATCGGAGCTGCCGCAGCCGCCCGTGTCCGTCGCCATCAGGGTGTAGTACGTGTACTCGCCCCAATCGGGCAGCGTGATTGTGGTAGTCGCATTGGTGTACGCGCCACCGGCGCCGCTGAGCAAGGGTTCCCCGAGAGCGCCGTCCGTCTTGGAGTTGCCGGCTACGGTGTACAAGGTGTTGGAGCCGTAGAGGGCCCAGCCTTCGCCGGATTGCACGCTGGAAATCACCATGGTCACGGTTGCCTTGGGGGCCGCGGCGAGTGCGCTGGAGAAGTCGATCTGGATGCCATCGTTGAGCGCGGCGCTGATCTCGTGGTCGTTGCCCGGATCGGTGGCCATCCCCAGGCCGGTTTCACCAGTGCCGCCGTTCTTGGCGTACAGGCCGGGACCGGCGGTGGCGGGACTGGTGAGAGTGGAAGGCGCGGTCAGACCATAGGCCGTCAGAGTTACGCCATTGTTGGAGAGAGAGTACAGCAGTCCAAGGTCGGTGTTGAGGTTGCTGTTGGTTACCCAGCCGAAGGTGTAGGTGCTTGCCTGAGCCGGCGTAATCGTCATCCCTACCAGGGCCATCGTCGCCATCAGAAGTCCGTTCTTCATCGCTTGTCCCCTCAATTGCTCGAATCGCGTGTATGTGTCGCTCACACAAGCGATTGTAGGGGAGGTTCAGCGAAGAAAAGACGTGGTACGGTTGGGGTCGGGTACCGCGGGTTAGGCAAACGAATGGGACCAGGACCGTACCTGGCGTACGGAAAGAGGGCTCCGAGTACCAGTTTCGTAGTACGGCCTCGGGGTTACTGTCCGGCTTGGTTAACGTTTACCCTGCCGGCATAGACCGCCAGGAACTTCGTGAAGCTGCTGGTAGAAACTGACTTGACGAGTAAACCACCTGCTGGCCGGGTCGGTGGCTACCGGGGTATCGTAGCCCGCGTCAAACGAGCCGGGGCCGGTATCGGCTGCCCCTCTTTGACCACGCTTCCAGCAAATGCCCCCGGTGGAAACTACCAGGGCGCCGCACACCATACCAGCGGCACCCCTCATTCGAATGAATCCTCGATCATCCGGGAGCAGACAGCCGCGTTAGGCTTTGCGGCTACGCTTCTTCATGGTCACGCCGAGCCCGATCAGAGCGATGCCAGCCATTACGAACGTGCCTGGTTCGGGAGTCTGCGAGTAGTGGATGTCGACGCTGGTGATATTGAGCGAACAGTCGCCCAGGATGCCGATGGCATAGGCGGTGTAAAGCCCGGTGGTGCTGAGAGTCGTGGTGGTGGCCGTGGTGTACATATCGCCGGAAGCCAGATACGTCAGATCGGCGGTATTGCCCGAGCCAGCGGTGACCGTGTTTTTCACGCCGTTGCCGCTGTTGCCGGTGATGCCATAGAGCACGTAGTAAGATTCATCGGTGGTGCCGGGCCTTCCATCAATGTTGAGCGTGAAAGTGACACCGGTCACGGTCCCTCCGCCGTAGGTGGTGGGGGCGGAAAAATCGAGGATGTCGAACTCGGCGTTCTGACCAGATCCGCTTGCCGTAATATTACCTAAACCGCCGGGAATCCCGTAACCGGCGTTCGAACTGCCGGTGGCGGTGAACGAGACGGTTGACTGATCGGCGGTAGGCAGGGGTGCGCCGTTAGGATCGGACTGGCCCTGCTGGGTAGTGGGAGGCAAGGTGCCATTCAATCCCGACGAGTAACCATTGGCGGTGATGCTGTAGGTGTTGTTGGCCGTGCCCGTGCAATTACCGATAAAGCAGATCTGGCCCGGGCTGGTCGTCGAGTACAATACTGTTGAGCCGTACATCGGCGTGAGAAACGCCGCTGCTGATAACAGCGCGGCAATTGCAAAATTAGTCTTCAAAATCTCCTCCTCCGCCGCTTGGCGCGGCACTTACACNNCCTAGGATCTTCGGAAGTGTCGCGTAGGACCGTTTTTCCGGCCTGTTTTCAATAGTCCGATCAATACAACAGGGGTAGACTGTGGCGAGTTACAGCACAAAAGGTAAGTACTTGATGGTGGGGTTGGTCCTGGTACTCCGCATTTTCTCTTAGACCTATTGCCAGTGTTTCCTTTGGAAAATTAGGATTTCTCCGATGGGCATTTTCGCCGCGCTTTCGACATTGTGCAAGGCATCCGCTGGGTCGCTACAATGGTGCTCTCATGTCCAAGCGCAACGGCCTGCTCCTATTTCTGGCGATCGCGGCGCTGTTTCTGATCGCGAACCGCGCCGCCTACAAGGGCTACTTCACCGACGACGATTTCGAGCACCTGAGCTGGACCCGCCACGCTGCCGTGAGCGGGTTCGTGAAGGGCCTGCTGACACCGGCGTATCAGAGCAATAATTTCCGGCCCGTGGGCCATTTTTTTTACCACGAGGAGTCGGAGTTTTTCGGATTCGATTTCAAGAAGTATCTGGCCGCCACGCATGTGCTGCACCTTTTCAATGTGTGGCTGGTGTGGCTGCTGGCCCGGAAACTGGGCGCCCGTCCCTTTGCCGCCGCGGCGGGATGCGCGCTGTTCGCGCTCCACACGGGATTTTTCGAGGCCGTCTGGAAGCCGGCCTACATCTTCGACATCCTGTGCGCCACATTCTGCCTGCTCAGCCTTCTGAGCTACGTGCGCGGCCGATGGGTGGTCAGTTTTCTGTGCTTCTGGCTGGCCTATAAAGCCAAGGAACTGGCGGTGATGGTACCGTTCGTTCTGGCCTGTTACGAGATCTGGTACGGTCAGAAGCGCTGGAAACCGCTGGTCCCGTTCTTCGCGGCGTCCGGCTGGTTTGCGCTGCAGGCCCTGGTTCTGACTCCCAATACAGGCAACGACAATCCGTACGCGTTCCACTTCACCGTGGGCGCACTGGCCGCCACCAGCGTGTTCTACGCGGGACGCGTGTTCCTGGCGCCCTACGTGGGGCTGGTGGTTCCGGTGGCGGCGTGGTTCAGCCGGAATCGGCGCGTGTGGTTCGGGACGGCCGCCATGGTGCTGTTTCTGGTACCGGTGCTGTTTCTGCCGGGGCGGATGGAAACGGCCTACTGCTACCTGCCGTTCACCGGGTTGGCCATCGCTCTGACGGGAGCCGCGGAGATGTGCCACCCGGCGGTGATCGTGGCCGGCCTGGTGCTGCTCTTACCGCTGGAACTCCACGATTTGCGGATCCAGCGGCGTGACAAGCTGACGAAGGACGACGATGCCCGCTCGTGGGTCACCACGTGGAGTAAGTTCGCGGCTGGGGCGGGACCGGTGGATACCTTCCTGTATACCGGGTCGCCTTACGGCTTCGGCACTTTCGGTATCGAAGCCGCCATCAAGTGTTTTTACCCGCGCGAGGGTTACCAGATCCGCTATTACGAGAAGCCGCCGCTGCCGGCCGGCGGGAATCGCGTGGCGGTGCTTACCTGGAACGGAAGCCTTCACAAGCTCGATATTATGGCGCGCGGGCCTGACACGCGCGACGCCTCGTATGTCGATACCAATGCCGGCACGCCGGTGTGGCAACTGGGAGAGGGATGGTCGAATCCGGAGGGCGGCTACCGCTGGATCGCCCCCCTGGCGACGGCACGGCTCGATCGGCCGGAGGGCGCCACGCGGTTCGAACTGCGCGTCATGGCGAACGCCGGCGTGTTACAGAATTCCGCGACGGTGACCGTCCAGGTTACGTTGAATGACGTGGGTCTGCCGCCGCAGCGCATCACGCAGTTAGGCTGGCAGGTGCTCGGATGGGAGTTGGCAGCCGCGCCCGCCGGCGAGGCGAATGTCACGATCCGCGTGGACCCGCCGCTGCATCCGGCCGGCGACCCGCGGACGCTGGGGATCGCGGTGGGGAGTTTCGGGTTCCGGTAACTTGCGGGCCGGAGAGGCGCAGAGAAAAACAGTAGAGCACCACAGAGACACAGAGACTTAGAAGAAGAACCGGAGAAACGCCGAGGGGGAACCGGACTTTGCGGAATTCGCGGACGGTTGAACGCAAATTCCGAGATCACAGAGGAAACAGAGGCCACAGAGACTCCAAACCTACGGGCGGGGTGAATTGGGCAGGGTGTGCAAACTGATCCATAGCGCACTCCTTAGGGGCTGTTAAGAAATAAACTTGCCTAACGCTCCCTTACGGTCGCGGCTCCGATGCGCGTTCAGAGCCGCAACCGTAAGGGACCGTAAGGGAGCGTTAGTTGGCGCGTAGAGTGATTTTCTGGACTCTCCAGTTGGTTAACTCTCCGACGTAGAGGGTGTTCGGGTCGCGGCAATCGATCTCGTTGGCCGCACCGAATTCCTTTGCCGGTTTGCCGGCGGCGCCGAACTTACCTACAATCTTGCCGTCCAGCTCCATCTTATAGATCTCGCCTCCATCCATGGAATCGGGGGGATTGGAGTTGGAACTGTACAGGTATTGGTGGGGTCCGGGCGAAATGCAGATCGCCCATGGCGCACCTACACCGGCGATCTGGCTGGTGAAGTTGCCGTCGTTATCGAAAACCTGGATCCGGCGGTTTCCGAGATCCGCCGCATAGACGTTGCCGTGAGCGTCCACGGCGACCGAATTGGGCATGTCGAATTGGCCCGGTTCCGAGCCCTTTGCGCCCCAGGTCTTGATGAAGCGTCCGGTCTTGTCGAGCTTCACGATGCGCGCGTTGGTGTAGGCATCGGAGACGAACATGTTCCCCTGCGCGTCCCACGCGATATCGGTGGGGCGGCTGAAACTATCGCCCTGGACGCCCTGGCCGGGCACGCCGCCACGGCCGCGTCCCCCGCCTCCGCGGCCTTCGGCGCCGGTGGGATTGACCGATTCCGGTTTGCGGCTCAGTACCTGGAGGAAGCGGCCGGCGGGATCGAACTTCATGACGGTGTTCGATCCGCGGTCCACGGCCCAGATGTTGTCCTGCGCGTCAATTCGCACCGACTGTGCAAACAGGAACCCGTAGATTCCCGCGCCGATTTCGCGGAGGAATTTGCCGGTGGGATCGAACTCAAACAACCGCGATCCGCCGTGAGTGAAGAAACGGGAACCGCCCATGGTCCCGTCTTCTCCGGTCCGCGTGTAGACGAAGATGTCTCGCTTCGAATCCGTGGCTACACCGGCCACCTCACCCAAATAGATATTCGCGGGCAACTTCAGAAAATCGATATCCCCGTCGAAGGGAATTTCCGGAACTTGGGCACGGAGCAATCCACNNAGTTGGATTTCCGAGATATACAGCACATCGGGATTGCGGCAATCGATCTCATGCAGCCCACTGAACTCGCCCAACTGCTTGCCGGCTTTTCCGAATTTGCCGAGGACCGTTCCGTCCAACTCCATCTTGTAGACTTCCCCGCTGACGGTGGCGAGCGTGTAGTCGTTGTTATCCGGGAAGGTGTTGGAAGAGTAGAGATACTGATGCGGTCCGGAGGAAATGCAGAGCTCCCACGGAGTGCCGACGTTGTCGTAAACAGTCTTAAACTTCAGGTCGTTGTCGAACACTTCAATGCGCCGGTTACTGCGGTCTGCTACATAGGCGTTGCCCTTGGCATCCATGGCGAGAGAGTGGGGCAAATTGAGCTGACCGGGATCCGATCCTCTGGCGCCAGCCTGGGCGAGAAACCTTCCCTGTTTGTCGTACTTCACGATTCGTGAGTTGCCGTAGCCATCAGTCACGAAGATGTTGCCATCGGCGTCCCAGCCGACGTCGGTTGGCCGGTTGAAGACGTACTTTCCGGGATTGTCCGGATCGGGCGCGGGTGGCGCTTGCGCCAGGGCGTCGGCCGGCTCCGGCCTGCGGCCCATGGTCATCACAACGCGGCCTTGGGGATTGAATTTGACGACCATGTTGGAGCCTTCGTCGACGGCCCAGATGTTGTCCCGCGGGTCGACTCTGACGGCGTGAGCGAACACGAATCCGTAGATGCCTTCGCCGATCTCGCGGACGAAGGTCCCGGACTGGTCGAACTCGAAGAGGCGCGTTCTTTGGCTCCGAGTGAAGACGAAGATGTGTCCCTTAGAATTGCTGGCGATGCCGATGCCTTCGCCGAGGTACAGGTTGGCGGGAAGCTTCAGAAAGTTGGGCACGGATTCGAAGGGAATCTCGGGTACGTTCTGAGCTTTGGCGCGGGTAGCGAGCGCAGCGGGAGACAAGTTCCGACCGCCGGCTGGGGTCTGGGCAAGCGCGACGGCAGCCGTCAACAGCAAGCAGATCATTTCTCTCATAGATGGCCTCCGGCCGTCTCGGCTAGTATACTCCAATCGGCGGTTTTGCTCAGGATGAAGAGATTTACGACCAATCTGCCGGATAAAGGCTTTCGATTGGACGCGGCGCGGCGGCGGCACTAGCGTTAAGGTATGAGTGAGTTGAGAAT
>PLRZ01000645.1:0-2916 GCA_003164075.1 Bryobacterales bacterium
GTGCGCGGCATTTTGAGGTCGAGCGTCTTGAGGATGCGAATGGCCTCCATGGCGACGGCGGAGCCTGCGGCGTTATCGGTGGCGCCGGTGCCGCCGGTCCAGGAATCGAAATGTCCGCCCAGCATCACCGTGCCGGCAGTGGGATTCGTGCCGGGAATTTCGGCAACGATGTTGAAGGAATCGCCGGGCGGCGTGAACCTGGTCCGGATATCGAATTCCAGTTTCACGGGAATGTCCTTGCCCAGCAGGCGGGCGATGCGGTTGTAGTGCTCGTTGGTAATCGCCACGGAGGCGATCTGCGCATTTTCCTCGGTGGACTGCGAACCGGAGCCGACTACGGTTCCGCCGTCGGGGCCATTGCCGGGCGTCAGCAGCGCGAGGACGCCTTCGTCCTTATAGAACTTGATGAGCTGGGTGCGGAAGGCATTCTGCGCGCCTCGTCCGCCGGGGCCGGCGCCGCGTCCACCGGCCGGAGCGCGGGGAGGAAAGCCCAGCGGTAGAGACGCGGGATTGCCGCTGGTGGGGTCGGGCGAAATCTCGGCGGCGGCCAGCTCGGCGTCGGTGAGGCGGTGCATATACGGGGCGCCGACCATCTCGGACGCGTGCGGGGCGGCGGTCAGCACGAATTTGCCCTTCAGCTTGCCTTTGTACTGCGCCATGTCGTCGGCGTTGGCGATTACGGCCAGAACGGCATCGCCGGTGACGGGGCCGTTGGTGCCGAGAGTCCAAGGCAGGGCGAAGCCGATGATGGGTTGGAACTCCGGCTCCTCCATCATGGCGACGTACCGGGTGCAACTCCAGCCGGCGCCGGCGAAGGCCCATTTTTCCATGGCGACGTTGGAGAGGCCCCAATCGGAGAGTGTCTTTACGGCCCAATCGCCGGCCTGTTTGGCGGCGGGGGAAGCGGTCAGGCGCGGACCGTAGACGTCGGTGAGATAGAAGGCGGTATCCATGACCTTCGACCGGCCGGCGAAGGCTTCGGTCTTGATGCGGTGCAGGACGCCGAGGTCGACTTTTTCAGGGGAGCCGGTTTGCGCCCATAGACACGCGGCGAGAACCAGAGAGAGACTAACGGACCATTTACGCATATTGGGACTGTATCATTGGGCGGGCAGGAGTTTCAAACCGCATCGGAGCCACTCTGTGGGGCAGGCTTCAGCCTGCGGTGGGCTTCAGCCCACCCTGNNAGGCTGAAGCCTGCCCCACAACTTGTAACACCGCGGTTAGTAGGTGGGCCCGGCTCTTGGGAACACCCAGGGATTAGTCCCAGGCATTGTGTTAGACCTCGCTATCTGCTATTACCGGCAAACTGTCTTGTTTCCGGATGACCGTCCGAGTCGTCTTACTAAGAACAGCTTCGGGCGTCGGGCGAATGACGCCGGTCCGATCTGGCTGGGGGAGCGCCTCAGCAGCGCGAAAAACGACGCGGCTTACACCGCCGTGGTGTACAACATGAATCGGAATGCCTCCACGGAGAGCTTCCGGAGGGGGGTGGAAAAGCACATGCGCCCCGCCATGGACCTCGGGGGGATACGGCAAGATGGACTGGTTCTTCTCCGAGTGGGTGTATGGCACTTCCGTTCCGCGCTATAAGTTCGCCTACACCGTGACCGAAGCCGACGGCGGCAAATTCCTGCTGAAAGCATCCTTGACGCAGAGCGAAGTGACGCCGGACTTCGTAATGGCGGTGCCGGTCTACCTGGATATGGACGGGCAAATCGTGCGGCTGGGAACGGCCACCATGCGCGACAACACCACCAACAGCGACTTACAGGTGACGCTGCCCAAGAAGCCCCGCGGGTGATGGTGAATTACTGGCACGACCTGCTGGAAGCGATGTAGACTTACGTTTGGCCATCACTCCGCGCCGGCAACTGGGACTCTTCGACGCCACCATGATCGTGATGGGCGGCATCGTGGGGTCGGGCATTTTCATCAATCCTTCGGTGGTAGCGCGGCACGTCGACACGCCGTTCCTGATTTTGGGAGTGTGGCTCGCCGGCGGGGCGCTGGCCATGCTGGGCGCGTTCATCTGGGCGGAACTGGCCACGCGTCTGCCGGGTGCGGGCGGCAACTATCTGTATCTGCGGGTGGCCTATCATCCGTCGGTGGCCTTCGTGTACGGCTGGGTGTTGTTGCTGGTAACGCAGACGGGCGGGATGGCCGCGGTGGCGGTGACCTTCGCGCGATACTTCCGCGAAATTACCGGCTGCGGCTGGAGCGATGGCGCGCTGGCGGCCACCACGCTGCTGGGGCTGACGGCCATCAACTGCTTCGGGGTCCGCGCCGGCAGTAATGTGCAGAGCGCGCTGATGCTGCTGAGGGCCGCGGCCATCGCCGGAATGGTGGTGCTGGGGTTGGCGCTGGGCGGCGGGCACATTCATCCGCTGCCATTGCTGGACCGGCCGGTGAGCTTCGGATTGATAGCGGCCATCGGGGCGGCCATGACCCCGGTGGCGTTCGCTTACGGAGGATGGCAGACGGCCAGCTTCGTAGCCGAAGAGATGCACGATTCGCGCCGCGACCTTGCGCGCGGCCTGCTGCTGGGCGTCAGCGGCGTGATCGTGCTGTATCTTTCGGCGAATTTCGTGTGCCTGAAAGTGCTGGGGCCGGCGGGACTGGCGGCCACGCGGACGCCGGCCACGGCGGTGATGCGGGCGGCGCTGGGCGATAGCGGCGCGCTGTGGATCGCGGTGGGGATCGCGGTCTCCACGCTGGGATTCCTGAGCCAGAGCATTCTGACGGCTCNNCCGCGGTGGCCATTGTGGCGCAGGGGTTGGCGGCCACGGCTACCGCACTAATAGGGCAATACGAGAAGATTCTGAGCTATGAAGTCGCGGTGGATTTCATCTTGTTCGCGCTGGTGGCGTCGTCGCTGTTTGTCTTCCGGCGGCGCGAAGGCGGCGTGCTCGCGGC
>PLRZ01000645.1:3008-11808 GCA_003164075.1 Bryobacterales bacterium
CTGGCCACCAGCGGGGTGGGACCGTTCCCGCTGCGCGAACTGCCGTTCGATTACGCGACGCTGGAGATCAACGGCAACGCCGGCTACGGCTATCCGCCGTTGAAGCAGGCCATCGCGGAAAAGTACGGCGTGGACGCGGATTCGGTGGTGACCGCCGAGGGTACGTCGATGGCCAATTACCTGGCGATGGCGACTCTTCTGGAAGCGGGCGACGAGGTGCTGATCGAGCATCCGGTGTACGGGTTGCTGGTGGATGCGGCGCGGTATATCGGCGCCGAGGTTAAGCGGTTTGCGCGCCGGGAAGAGAGCGGCTACACAGTGGACCCGGCGGAATTGCGGCGCGCCGTAACGCCCCGGACGCGGCTGATCGTGCTCACCAATCTACATAATCCGTCGAGCGCGCTGACGCCCGAGGCGGTGCTGCGCGAGGCGGCGGATATCGCGCGCAGTGTGGGAGCGCGGCTGTTGGTGGATGAAGTGTATCTGGACGCGGTGTACCGGGACACGCCGCCGACAGCGTTTCGGATCGGCCCGGAGGTGGTGGTCACCAACAGCCTCACCAAGGTTTACGGGCTGAGCGGACTGCGCTGCGGATGGGTGCTGGCGGAGCCGAACCTGGCGCGCGCCATGTACCAGTTGAAAAACGTCTTCGGGTCGATTGGGGTGCATCCCGGGGAACTATTGAGCGTGGCGGCGTTCGAGCATCTGGATGCCATACGGGAGCGGGCGCGGCGCGTGGTGGAGGCCGATCGTGCGGCGCTGGCGGAGTTCCTCGACGCGAACCGTGGCGTCTCGGCGGTGCGGACGGCGTGGGGGACAACGGCATTTTTGCGATTGAGAAGCGGCGGTGTGGAGGCGTTTTTGGAGCGGCTGCGGGCGGAGTTTGAGACGTCGGCGGTGCCGGGCCGATTCTTCGAAATGCCGGAGCATTTCCGCGTGGGCATGGGAGTGGACTCCGAGATGTTTCGCGAAGGGTTACGGCGGATCGGGTTGGCAGTCCGTGACCTGCCTGATCGCGTTTGAACGGGTGGCGATCGATTGGGGCTCGGGGTATGTGAAATCGGTGCGTGCCGGAGACACGGAGTCCGAGGGCGACCTTCCGGATGTGCGGAATGGCCGGTGGGACCGCTCACCGTCAGAACTCCTGAAGTCGTGCAATTTGCAGTGCGCCCGCAGGTGGGNNCTCAGCCCATTTTCCCCGCCAGTTTGAAATTGCGGGGCGACATCAGGAGTTCTGACCGTGTGGCGGCGAGGAAGACGGAGCAGGAATGCGGCACGAGACATATAAGCTTGAGTGGGGGGACAGGCCGGGCGGCCCGTCCCCCACTGGAGACGATTAAAACACGATGCGGGCGCCTAATTGGAGAGTGCGGTACCGGTTGGCTGTTGCGGTAATGTCGCCGAAAGCACTGTTGGTCGCGGTGGTGCTGGGAGCGGCGAAGACCGGGTGGTTGAGAACGTTGAAGGCTTCCAGGCGAAGCTGCAGGGATGTGGTCTCAGTAAAGGAGAAGCGCTTGGAAACGGAAGGATCCCACTGGTTGATGCCGTCGGCGCGCAGGTTCGAGAACATACTGGAGAACGTGCGGATGTGATATTGGAACGTGTTGGCCGAGGCGGTAATGAAATCCGACGTGTTGAAGGCCGGACCGTTGACCTGGCGGTTATCGAGGGCCAGCGGAGC
This sequence comes from Bryobacterales bacterium, assembly GCA_003164075.1. The sequence continues at coordinate 4,690 of PLRZ01000645.1, forward strand.
TGTGCCGAAGTACACATAGTCGCCGGGGCTCGAAGAGCTGCCGTTGACCCACATGATGGGCGCGCCGACCTGGTAGGTGTAGACGTTGTTCACCAGCCAGCCGCCCAACAGAGAGTTCGCCAGGTGCGAGTGGAAGTCCAGCGCTTTGCCTTTGCCCACGGGAAGTTCGTAGCTCATGGCTACGACGTAACGCTGCGGGTGATCGTCCGGCGAAACGCGCTTTTCGGGGACCGGGTCGGAGTCGTTGAGCCAACTCACCTGCTCCATCATCCGCGAATAGATGTAATTGAACACGAAAGTGAGACCGTGGGAAGCGCGCTTCTCGAGGCGGACATTCAGACTCTCGAAGTAGGACCGGCCAAGGTTGAGGTTCTCCTCAATCACGCCGCTGCCTCCGCTCCAACCGCCAGCGCTGTCGCCCACGGGGAATTCGGGGTAGCGGGCCAGCAGTTGGGCCGCGGTAGTGGTGGCCGTGTTCTGGGTGGTTTGCAGGCCGGAGAACGGGTTGGCCGTGGACGCGGTGAGAAAGTTCTCGCCGGTGTCGCGGGTGGCCAACGTGCTGAGGAACTGGCGCGGGATGCCATTGAGCTGGGTGTAATCGATGGGCAGATGGACGGAGTGGTTGCCGATGTAGGCCACTTCCAGCATCAGGTTGTTGGTGAGGCTGTGCTGCACGTCGAAGTTCCAGCGCAGCGAATAAGGGCTCTTGGCCACCGGATTCAGGAAGCTGACGTTCTGCCCGGCGAAAGTAAGTAGACCGAGAGAGCTGCCGCTGGGCTGGAGGAAGCCGCTGGGGAAGGGATTACTCAGAGTAGCCAGAGGCGTGAGGTAGTTATTGCTGGTCGCCACCAGTGAGGTGGTTTGGCTAAAACCGGACTGGTTGATATCGGGGCTGGTGGAGTCTTTGGCGTCGACTCCCGCTGCCAGCATGCTGACGGGCGCGACGAACATTCCGAAGCTGGCGCGGATGACCGTCTTTCCGTGCAGTGCGTCGGGCGTCCAGGCGACGCCGGCACGCGGGCTGACCAGGTGGGAGTTGTTCTTGTAGACCGCGGTCTGGCCGCCGCTGGGGAAAGTCAATCCGCCCAGCACGTTGAAGGCGCTGGCGGGAAGCTGTGAGAGGGGAGACTTGGCATAGGCAGCTTGGGCGGCGGCGGCCAGCGGATTGGTATCGGTGGTATCGAAGCCGTCCACGGTGCGGCCGTACTTTTCGTTGTAAGGGCCATCGTGGTCGAAGCGGACACCCAGATTGAGAGTCAGGTTATGCTTTACTCTCCAATCGTCCTGGAAGAAGACGGCGCTATAGTACGAATACCAGGAGGCGTAAGTGTTGAGGTCGTAACTTCCGCTCGCAGGCAGGCCGAACAGGAAGGACGCGAAGTCCTGGCCCACCGCCACGGTGGAGGAAGCGCTGCTGGAAGAGCGCACAAAGCTATTGTTGAAGGTGAAGCTTCCGGTGGAGGCGCCGGCGGTAAAGGTATTCAGGCGATATTGGCGGAAATCGCCGCCGGCCTTGAGGGAGTGAGTGCCCGCGGTTTTCTGCCACGTGGGGAAGATCTGGTAGGACTGGGAGGGCAGCTTGTTGGCGCCGGTGGCGCCCAGGGCCTGCATGCCGGTCGCGCTGTTGAAACCGATCACCGGCATCTGCAGGTAGTTGGAGTTGGCGGACAAGTAGGCGGGCAACCCGACGGAGGTGGGGTCGAAGCCGGCGCTGGGAATGCCGTGCGCTTCGTTCATGCGCGTGAAATTCAGACGGATATCCACCACGTTGGTAGCGCTGAGCGTGTAGATTTCGTCGGCGGACAAGCCCAGGTTGTTGCGAAACAGCAGCGAGCCTTCGGCGACATTGTTGAAATAGTCGTTCTTGAACTGGTTGTAATCCGTATGGCGCACGTCGGCGAAAAGACGGCTGCGGTCGCTCATGTTGTAATCGATGCGGCCCATTTCGTTACTGTAGTCATCGGGGGTATTGGGCGCGGACACGAAGTTATTGATGCTGGCCGAGTTGGTAGGTTGCGGGTAGTAGTTGAGATAAGCTTTGGCGATGGAGCTGAACTCGTTCGATGGGATGGTGTTGTTGGGGAGCGGAGTCCGGTTGACGGTGGTGCCGCTGAGAGTGGCGCTGAAAGGATCGTAGATGGTGGCGAGTCCGCTGAAATTGCCGGCCCGCATGGCATCGGTGGGAACCGTGCCAGTGAACGGATTCGGCTGGGCGTCTTTGATGCCTTCCCAGGCGAAGAACCAAAACAACTTATTTCTGGTGTCGATCACGTGGGGGATATAGAAAGGTCCGCCCGCCGTGACGCCGTACTGGTTGAAGTGAGTGACCGGCCGCGGAGTGCCGGCTTTGTTGAGAAAGAAATCGTTGGCGGTAAGAGTATTCGGCTGATTGAATTCCCAACCGGAGCCGTGGAGGGCGTTGGTGCCGCCCTTGGTAATCTGGTTCAACGTTCCGCCGGCGGTGTGACCGAAGGCCGCATCGACATCGGAGACCTTGACGCGCACTTCCTGCACGGCGTCCTGTGGCGGACTGTAAGCCAGCCGGCCATCCCACGTGGCGTCGGGGGAACCGTTCAGGAGCAGTTCGCTGGTTTGCTGGTAAGCGCCGCCGATCATCCAGCCCGCCGCCCCTCCGCTATCGAACGGATGGACAAGCGTTGGTTGCGCGTAGCCGGTAACACCGAGGGATAAGGAAGCCGCCATCATGGGCGTACGGCCATTGATGGGCAACTCCTCCACTTCCTTTGTGGTGACGGCCTGGCCGACGGTGGCGTTTTCGGTATTGAGCTGGGAAGCGTCGGCGGTGACTTCCACGGAGGTCGCGATATCGCCGACATCGAGGCGGACGTCGATTACCGGGTGATCGCCGGCGCCCACATGGATTCCCTTCCTGGTGTAGCCTTTGAAGCCCTGCGCCTGCACCGCGACGTCATAATCGCCGGGCAGCAGGAACGGAGCGGTGTACTGGCCGGCTGAGTCCGAAACGGCCGGGATCTTAGTGCCGGTGTGAACTTCGGTTACGGTTACTTTGGCCCCGGGAATCGATGCTCCCGTGGGATCGGAGACAGCGCCACTGATGGTGCCGCGGAATTCCTGACAGAATAGGGCGACTGGAACAAGCAGTGCGCTGAGCGCAACTTGGCGTAAATTCATGAAACTCCCCTTGATGCTCAAGTACTAACCTTGCCGCGAAGACACGCGGCCCACCTGCATGCAACTATAAGTGGTAGCATGCGCGGGGTCAATGTTTAGTTCCTAAAGGCATCGTTTAAAACGGCTAAAGTAAGGTGAAACGCCGAAACTCACGCAGGGCCCGAGCGTGACAACGCGGTCCCGCGCCACCCCCGCCCCGTCGTGATATTCTCGGGAGTAAGGCGGAGGGATGAACATCCGGAAGGCACCTGCGATGCTGGCGTGCGGTCTGGCAGTGGCTGGCGTGTTGTTTGCCTTCCAGCGCCCGTTTCGCGAATTCAACGGCGTGGAGTACCGCATCGGCCAAATTCCCCTGCCCCCCGACTACCAGGAAAAGACCGAGTTCACCTTCGCCCGCCTCATGTATCCGCCCGGCGAAGGCGGCATCAACGGCTATTGGGGCCGCGACCTGGACTGGCACGTCGGTGTCTCCGACTGGACCCAGGATTTTCCGCGCGCCGACCGTCATTTCTCGCTCGCCGTCCGCCGCCTCACGCGCGTCCACACGCGGTCCGCCGAACAGTGCGTCAATCTGGATGAAGGCGATGCGTTCGACTGGCCGTGGCTCTACGCCGTCCAGGTGGGCGAATGGGGCCTCACCGATGCGCAGGGGCGGGCTTTGCGCGAATACCTGTTGCGCGGCGGTTTCTTCATGGCCGACGATTTCCACGGCGCCTTCGAGTGGAACGTCTTCGAAAAGGCGATCAAGCGAGCCTTCCCCGACCGCGAGATACGCGACATCCCCGACGACGATCCCATCTTCCACACGGTCTACGACCTGAAGGAGCGTTTCCAGATCCCCGGCCAGGCGCACGTGCGCCAGGGCTATAAACGCCCGCAATATCCCCAAGGCACCGAAGACGGCAAGGGCGCGCACTGGCGCGGCATTTACGACGACCAGGGCCGCATCATGATCGCCATCTCGTACAACTCCGACATCGGCGATGCCTGGGAATTCGCCGACGATGTCAACTATCCCGCGCCCTTTGCCGACCTCGCCATCCGCCTGGGTGTAAACTACATTGTTTACGCCATGACGCGGTAGGACCCGTCCTCGTGATTTTGAGGTCACAGAGGGGGCAGAGAGCCTTTTGTTTTTTCTCTGTCTCTGTGCCTCTGTGGTGAACTAACGAAAAGCAAGATAAGTGTTGCGTCACATTGGTGGCGCCGTGTTGTCCTTTTGCGGTGTCCTAAGGGCCTGTGTGGAAATAACCTATTCAATCGCCGCCTAACGCTCCCTCACGGGGTGCCCCTTGGCCCGGCTCTGGACGCGCATCGGAGCCGCGACCGTAAGGAACGACGCAAGAATAACTTCACATTGTCTGTGGTGGCGATGTGGCGCAGGCAGGACTGGCAGGAGTGCCTGCGCCACGAAAACGGGCTCATCCCAAATTCCACGACGTCAGGAGTTCTGAAGCTAATAGCCAATAGCCTCAATCGCCGAAGGCGTTTCACTGCACCAATTGCATATACGCGCGACGGGCGTCGGTGTCGCCGGGATAGGGGTGCTGCAAGTACAACTCCAGTGCGCGACGGGCGCGAGGGCCGTCGCCGGCGCGCAGGAAGTAGTCTCCCAGAGTGCGCGCGCAACCGGGCAGATCGGGGTCGTGCTCCACGTGCAAACGGCACTCGGCGTCCAGGTGGTCCAGCAGGCGGCCCGGGTCCAGCGCGGGCATTCCGGGCGGAAGATCGCGGACGAAGACCAGCGCCTGCGGATCCTCATACACCAGCTTCCAATCGGGCAGCGACAGCACCAGCGGGTACAGCGTGCCGGCATTGTATTCGAAAGCATTCACCACCACCACCCCGATGCCATACTTCGCCAACAACGCGGCGCGCGCCGGTTCGTTGGGCGGTGCGCCAAGGATGGTGCGGTAATCCTGGAAGACCGATTCGCTGAGCGCGCGGCCGTCGATAAATACGCGCTGGCCTTTCCAGATGAGGTAGCCGCCATACTCATAGGTATTGAAAAGCGGCGCGGCCATGGGATGGCCGGCCAGGAAGGCGGCGGCGCCGGCGGGGAAGCGCCATTCCGCCGCGCGCAGTTGGAAGAACCGGCCCCGGGCGCATCCCCAGGCAAGTCCGGCGGCAAGCAGCAGCGCGGCGGCAAGATTCGCGGACGCAGGCAGGCGGCGCTTCCACGGGAAGTACGCCGCAATCAGCACCGGCGCCAGCAATCCGATCAACATCTCGTTGCGGAAAGCCGTGACCGCGGCGGCCGCGAAGAATGCGAAAAGGATCCAATCCGCCGGCCGCACCCGCCGCCACGAGAAAAGCAGCGCCACCGCCGCGCCGTAGAGTAGCAGATCGAAGGCATACGGAGAGCCCCAGAGATCGGCGCGCGACCATTCGATGAGGGTGGCCTGCAGCGGGCTCTGGCGATAGCGCAAGACTGTGGCCAGCGCCGCGTACCCGTTGGGATTGAGACCCGAGAGCAACACCGCGAGCCCGCTCAGGAGCAGCACCCGGCGGGTATCGGGAGCGCGGCGGAGCAGGGATTCCGCGGCATAGGCGCCGCACACGATCCAGCCGAGAAAGAATCCGCCGTGGCAGTTGGCCCAGATCGGCGCCAGCACGGGAAGGAGCCACAGCCGGCGGCGGCTTTCGAAAATCGCCAGAAAGGCGGCGGTGAAAACGTAGCTGAGGATACCGGGACGGTCGTGGTCGAAATCGATGGCGAGAGAGCCGGCCGCCAGCGCGGCGGCGATGCCCCACAGCCGGCTGCCCGAGCGGCGCCACGCCACCCAACCCGTCAAAGCGCACAGAACCGTCAGCAGCAGCGCTTTCCAGAGCACCACCGCGGGGAAGCCGCCGGCGCTATAGACCAGGTACCAGACCGCTTGCGACAGCCATTCGTGGGTGAGATTAAAGCGGCGTACGGCGGCCTCGCCGGGGGAGACCGGCGGGGCGGAGGCGGTGGTGTAAGCGAACGGATCGGGCGTGGGCAGGCGATGCCGGGTGACGATGTACTGGCCGGTCTTCAGGTGCCACCAGAAATCGGTGTCGGCGATTTCGGTGGAGAACAGGCCCAGCAACAGCAGCGCGGTGAGCGCCAGCAGGGCCGGCAGCAGCCATCGCGGCGCAGGCTTGGAAGGGGTAGCGGGCTTACGCAAACTTCGAGGATAACATCGGGACGGTTACCGGAGGCTCGCGGGTGCTTAGGCGGTTTCGGGAACCCTTGCGATACCGATGCGGCCGTTCCGAGCCGCGACGGTAACGGAGCGGGTTTCGCCCGTAATCCCGAAAACGTCTACGCGCCGGAGGCCGGTCCTGGCGGAGGGCGAAATCCACCGCTCTTCAGGCCACGTTACGCTCGCGCGCGTGGTCCAACACCATGGTTTGCAGGGATTCCAGGGCTTCCACCACGCGCTCCATGAAATCGTCGGTGCGCGCCATGGCGGCGCGAATAGAATCGATGGCGGCGGCATGCGACTTGACGGTCGCTTCGAGGGAATGGAGTTGACCGGCGAGAGAGACTTCCAGGCTCGCGGCTTCGCGTTTGGCGCCTTCCGTGAGTTCGTCGGCAGCATGTTGGGCGCGATCGGCACACTCCCGGGCAGCGGCAAGCCGGCTCTCCAGGGAACGGATCTGTTCCTGCACGGCAGTCAACGTCCGGGATACCGCGTCGAGCCGCGAGGTCTGCTCGGCAGCCGCCTGATGCACACCAGCTAACGCACCGTCATGCTGGTCCAACCGCGACGTCAGCCGCAATTCCATCTGCGGTAGCTCGACGGCCACTTGCTGCACGCCAGCCAACACCCCTTCATGCTGCTCCAACCGCGACGTCAGCCGCGATTCCATCCGCGGCAACTCGGCCGCCGCTTGATGCAGTCCGGCCAACTCGTCTTCATGCTGCTCCAACCGCGAAGTCAGCCGCAATTCCATCTGCGGCAATTCGGCCGCCGCTTGCTGCACGCCAGCCAACGC
>PLRZ01000395.1 GCA_003164075.1 Bryobacterales bacterium
AGCGAGACCGTCCCGCCGCCGTCCACCGCCTGCCCCGCCTGTGGGCTCCCTGCAAATTTCACGACATCAGGAGTTCTGAAATTGGGAAGCTCGTACCGTTCCACCGGGCCCCGGACCAGTTCGCCGAAATGCCGGCGCACCCGTTCCGCGGTCACCTCGCGCACCAGCACGGGATAGTCGCGCGCATCGGTGGCGATCACCCCGATATTACAGGTGTCGCCCTTGTCGCCGGAGCGTGTGTGTGCCATTCGCGAAAGCGGAACCCGCACCGAGGGCCTCCTCCGACTATTCTGACACGGATGGACTTCCGGGGATTCGCGGCGCACAATATGCTTTTGGAGGCTCGCCCTTTGGCAAAACTATCGCTCATCCCATTGATCAAGCCGATCGAGGCCACCAGATTGCACCCCAGAACCGGTATGTCGCTGGGACTCCCCGAGGTGACCGTTGCCTACGGCTCTCTGGTGGAGCACATGGGCTCCGATCGCGATCGCGAGAAGTTCACCTACCTCGGTGAGTTGTACGCCTGCAAACGCGAGGCGTTTTTATCGGCGACCGGCGGCGTGAAGAGTCCACCCAAATCGCCTCCAGCGGCAGCCGCACCGCCGGCGCCCGCTCCCGTCGCGGAGCCCGCTAAGGAAAAGGTCCCGGAAACCGCCGCCGCCCCCGGGCCGCGCCTCAAGTGGGAACAGGTCGCCTCCAGCCACTACTCCGTCTGGCGCACGGCAGTTCCGGGCGGATGGCTGGTGGCGCTCAATGACAGCAGCGTGACGTTCGTCCCCGACCCTCAGCATCAATGGGACGGCAGTTCACCGGAGTGTACTTTATGATGGAACCCGCCGATTTTATTTCCTTCGCCGATTCGTTGGACCGGTGCTGGCTGGAGGGTCGCCTCCACGATCTGGAAGCATTTCTCGCAGCCGATGTTGTCTTCGTTGCGCCGGGAGGTAAGCCTCGTAGCGAGGGTCTGGCGCAGGCCATAGAGAGTTACCGTCAATTCACCTCCCACGCCCAGGTGAAGCGCTTCGAAACCAGCGATCATGCCGTGACCCTGAGGGGCGATACCGCGGTTGTCGAATACCACTGGGAAATGACCTGGATTGCCGCCGGAGCCGAGCACCACGAGACCGGGCGCGACGTGTTGGTGCTATCCCGGCGCGACTACGACTGGCGAGTCGTCTGGCGCACTCAGATTCCCGGCGCGAGAGCGACCTAAACGGCAAGGAACGCTTGCCAACGCGCGCGGCTCGGAAAACGCCGCGATGATTCCACGGGACTTGTTACCGAGCCGGGTAACTCGGACGCCCAGTCTCCGACAACCCCGTCTTTCCGTTTCAAATGCGCCGACTGTCATGCGTTGCATATACAATGGAAGTTCAGTGTTCGACTGGGACGAGAACAATTTGCGCAAGGTTCGGGCACATCGGCTCAAGCCCGAAGAAGTGGAACAGGGGCTCTCGAACAGCCCAATCCTCATCTATGAACAAGACGTGCAAGGGGAACTACGCTACGTCTATTACTGCGAGACGGATTCGGGACGGCTGCTGGCGATTATTGCAGTCGAACGCGGCGGGAAGATCCGGGTCGTGACCGCTTATGCTCTGGATGCCGGGCAGAAGAGGGACTACCTGACCCGGCGGGCACGCGGGGAGTGATGCGATGAAAAAGAAACCGATTGAGACGCCGAAATTCGCGAATGAAGGGGAAGAGGCGGACTGGTGGGCCAGCCCCCAGGGTCGCGAGTTTGTAAAACAAAAATCGGCTGGATCCTTACGGAAGGGAAGCGAGCCGCGGGGATCGCACCTGGTCGCCCAATTGAGGCGGACAGCCACCGTTCAGATAGCATTGCGCTTACCTGAGCCCGACGTTACGAAGGCGCGGGAGATCGCGACCCGCAAGGGCATCGGTTACCAGACCTTGCTCAAGATGCTGGTGCATGAAGGTCTCCGCCGTGAAGCGCGCAGACCTTGAGGGCCTGGTCTCCGGTATGATGCCGCCGGATCGGGTTGGCCGCTGTAAGACGCCAAAAAATGAGACAGAGTCCAGCCAATGAGGGACTGCCGCCTGAAGCGCTGGAGCCGGTTCGAAAAACTTCACTGGTGGCATCCGAGCCCAAAGCCAGAACTCCTGATGTCGTGGAATTTGCAGTGAGCCCGCAGGTGGGGCAGGCGGTGCTCGCCTGCCCTCGATCCAATTCGAACAGCGGGCCTAATTCAGTNNCGGGCGGGCAGGCGGCACCGCCAGGCAGAAACTGCGGGGCGACATCAGGAGTTCTGAAAGTACGCTGCTGAAAAGAGCGGCAAACGCCAGGATCCGCATAGGACTTCCTCGTATGGATTCTAGCGAGGTCTTCGACCTCAAACCGGCGAGTCATCTCGGATCGGGGCGTTTTCAATCTCTCGCCAAGCCGCGGAGGCGCAAAGAACGCACGAACGAGGTGGGGTTAAGATGGAAATACAAAAACCCTGGACCGGCGTCCGAGGTTAAGCCTCCATACGCCCGCAGGCGAGATCCGCACGGCGGGAGAGATCCCGATTTCAGCGACCCAGCCCCGGTGGCCGGGAGCATCCTTTTGGAAGTTCAGATCTTGCCCGGAACAGACGGCTAGTAGCCAACAGCCTTCCAGCCCGAAAGATTTGCAACTGACCCCCCGGTCATCGTCTAAGCTGGTGCTATGCGACGAGCGATTTTGCCGTTTTTGCTGGTGTTCGCGGCGTTCGGTCAAACGCGCGGCCACATGGCGGACTACGCATTGCTTCTTGCGGACGCCCCCGTGGCTCAAACGAGTCAACCGCGATTAGCTCTTCAGAGCGCCGCGGCGCAAGCCCGGCTGCAATCTCTCC
>PLRZ01000044.1 GCA_003164075.1 Bryobacterales bacterium
TGCCGGGCTCCGATACCGGTCGGGCAACCACAGGCAGCCCCGATCATCGCGGCTCCACTGGGCGGGACTTACGCTGTCAGCAGCGACCCAGCCGGCCAAAATCCCGCGATTCTCTACCCCGGGGTGCCCACGCTGATCTACATTAACGGTACGAACTTCGGATCGGTTGCGGGCTCTGTGTCATTTTGCACCGCGGGAGGCAGTCCCTGTAGCTTTAGTGAATTCCTTGACTCTACGGAATATCTTAAGCCATCCGTCATCTGTCCTACCTGCTTCTGGTCGAACACCCAGATTGAGGCGCTGGTGGTGGTCGACCCCGTCGACCCGCAGGCCGACGCGGGCACATGGCTGATGTACCTGAATGTGCCGTTTTGGATTGCCGCCAGCGACGCGTCGCATCCCTCGATGGGGGAGGTGGAGATGGAGGCGCCGCCAACGGTGCAGATCACCTCCAGACCGATCACAATCACGGCGTCGAGTACGCCTGGTCAATACGTGGCCACCCTGACCAGCGTTGCGAGCCCGCCGGGAGGCTCCTACGCGTGGACGACAAGCAACCCCAAAATGATGGGATTCGACCCTAGCACCCCGCCCTCCGGGCCCAGCTCGGACCACGTGAAGCTGGTAATCACTTCGGCGGGCAACAACGCGACAATCACGCTGACGTACAACGGCCCGTATGGCGGCACTGCTGCGGACTCGTTCACGTTCGCGCTGACAAGCGACACGACTGTAGTTGCCTGGATTGACGGCAGCAAAATCATTCCCGATGCAACGCCGCTAGGCGGGCCCAACGACATCGTATAGCAGGAACTCGTTGCCAATTATTCGTACGGCTGCGTGGCCGCACTGGGCACCTGGAGGGACGGAGGCAAGATCGGCCAAGTCGGCAATTTCACCGCTGCCGAGCGGTTGTTCGCTAACCAATTTCTGTTGCACGGCAGCGCCAATAATCCACCGCCGCCTCAGAACTTTAATAGCTTTGACTACGTCACCGGCTACGACTATCGGATCTTCCAGCGGTTGCAGGCATCGTACGAGCTTGCCAGCGGGACCATCATCTCCGGCTCCGCTCAATACCTTTACAGTTACACGAACGCCGGCGTGTCACCGGAACCCTGCACGGGCCTACAGTTGTTTTCACTGCCAGCTCAAAGCAACGCCCGCAACGGCGGGCGTGGCATGGCCTCGGATCGAGGCTCGGTATACCAAGTCAACGAGGCCCGGCTCGGCCCGGATGGGCAGGCGGTAAACTTCTACATCAACGGCGCGGTTGGACAAGACTACACCACCTTTACGCCTTGGATATGGTCGGTCATTCAGTTTGGCGCAAACGGGGGCACCGGTGCATGGACACAAGGCAGTAACAGCAGCACGCTGCAGATATTCCCCTCGTACCAAGTTTACGGTAACGGATCTCCCAATTCGCAATTTCCGCAGGGAGATCCGAGTGCGTTTATCTCCCTTAACTCGACATCGCAATATGGAGGCCAGCAATGAGGCACCCTACGTCAAATGCGGCTGCGGCCGCTGTTCTAGCGCTCCTTGGAGCTTTTCTCAGCGTTCCTAGAGCGAAGGGCCAGGATGAGCTGGCCAAACTGTTGGAGCGGCTTGCCAGCGCTCCGTTCGATGAGGCCACGCTCTATTCGCTGGAGGGCCAGCCGGAGGATCCGCGGACACTGCCGGCCTTGAGATCGGTATTCGAGCACGCGACGGACAAGCGCGAAAAACAGTGGATCGCATCGACCATTCTTCGATTGGGCGACCGATCCGAGGAGTATTTCGGGTACTTGGCGGGCTACGCCAAAGAGGCAACTGAGGACCAGTCCCCGCCTTTCGCGAAGTACGATTCCAACGGCCAAGGGGTCCGCGGTCAATTCAGCTCTGAATTTCTGAACTGGTGCACGGTGAACGGTAAGGATCCCCGAACCGTCGCGGCTCTGCAGCTTGGGAGCTACCCGGACGACATCCTGATCCTAGCCCGCGCCGAAGATCCTCGTGCTCTCGAGCTATTTCGCCGAGGCCTAGAATCGCCAAATCCTTTGGTCGTGGCCTATTCGGTACAGGGACTCGGCCGCCTGCACGACACTCAGGCCCTTCCCATAATTGTGCAGGCAGCCGAGCGCTTACGGCCCGCAGAACGCTTTGTCATATCGATGAATCTGCCCTGGTACTCGCAGCCGGAGGCCTTCCAGTTAATGGCACGACTTACGCCGGACGCGAAATTGCGAGACCACTTAACGCAAGAGGTACAGCAACATCAGCTCGCTGAAATGATCAGGGCGCAGAGCCGTCAACGCAAGGCCCCCCCGCAATAGCCTCACCAGGGCCGCGAACGCCCGTTTTGTTGCGCACAATCATCGGGCCACCCATACCATGTTAGTCGCAAGTTGCGGCACTTTGACGTATACCGTTGAGGCCTCCTTGCCTACGTATTACTCGGTCAGCCAAGTCTTGGCGCACGCCTCCTCCGACGCCGGTCAACAGTTAAAGCGCTCCGTCTATCTCGGAGTCCAAACGGTAGCGTTGCAGCCGTTCTCTTTATCCGGGGCGCCCCAACAGACCGTGACGCCGGGTGGAACCGCGCAGTACGGTATCGGAGTGAACTGCGATCCCGGGTTTACAGGCACAGTGAGCCTGTCGGCCGGTGCGGTCACTGGCGGTACTCTGCCTTCTGCCTGGACCATCGCGTTAAACCCAACGGCAATTTCGTGCGTGGCCGCGTCGGGCAACCTCAGCGGAACCGGTTCCGCCATCCTGACAATCGCCACCACCGCAAGTACGCCTACCGGCACGTACTCCATCCGGATAACCGGCGCTGGCGGCTCAATCTCCCTGATCACGGGCGTGCAGCTTATCGTGAACGCCCCGTCCGCTCCCGGCTTCACCGTGCAGGCCTCGCCCGCCTCGCAGCAACTCATTCCCG